>DASRDJ010000418.1:0-6410 GCA_035652655.1 Terriglobales bacterium | reverse complement strand
TCCCGACAGTTCCACGACCTTTCCCCAGCTGATGAAAGTCGACTATGTGCGCGCGTACACGCGCAAGTGAAAGCGTGGTCACGGACGGTCAAGCGGTCAGTAAGAGTTGGCGGGCACGAAGGATCCAGATGAGTTTTGGTTCAGTTGCAACGGAGAGTCCGCGCGCAATGAAATGCCCTGAGATGGTCTTCGAGGGGCTTCGGCCGATGCTTCCCTCTTCGCACTTCGCGAGTAAAGGAGTTCGTATGCGTACTCGAGTCATCGTCATCAGTTTGCTGTTCCTGCTAGTCGGATCTGCATTTGCGCAATCCGACCGCGCGTCCGTCACCGGAACCGTTCGCGACACCAGCGGCGCCATCGTGCAAGGCGTACAGGTTACTGCCATCAACGTCGGAACGGGTCAGCGCACCACGGCCACCACCAATGAACTCGGCTTCTACACCATCACGAATCTTGTGATCGGCCAGTACACGCTGAGCTTCCGACACGAGGGATTCCGGCAATTTGAGCAGAAAGGCATCACGCTCAACGTCCACCAGACGGCAGAGATTGACGTCACGCTGCCGGTGGGCGCGACTGCGGAGACGGTGGAGGTCACGGCGAACGCCGGTCTGCTTGAAACGCAGAGCGCATCCGTGAGCACGAACCTTACGAACGAGGTTGTTAGCACGCTGCCCTTGAACGTTTATGGCGGCCGCTCGCTGTCTACGTTCATGTTCAACTACGTTCCAGGCGTGGAGGGCGGCGACTACGACTCCCACATCGGCGGAAGCTTGAGCAAGACAAAAGAAGTGATGATCGACGGTACTTCCGCCGTCTCCCAGATCGGCGGATACATCAGCGAGTCCAGCCCTCCCTTTGAAGCGGTGCAGGAATTCCAGGTGTCGACGACCAGTCTGCGTGCAGATGAAGGCCACAGCGGGGGCGGCGTGTTCCGCTATGACCTGAAGTCCGGCACCAACAACTGGCACGGCAGCGCGTTCAGCTTCCTGCATAACGAAGTGTTCGACGCGAACTCATGGCGCAACAACTATCACCGCGTCGTGGACGTGGCGGGCGAATCCGATCCGACCCGGAAGGCATTCTTGAGCAAGCTGTACAGCCGGCCTGACGATCGACTGTATGACTGGGGCGGAAGCTTCGGCGGCGCGATCATCAAGAACAAGCTGTTCTTCTTCACGTCGGCCGAGCGTTACACGTTCGAAAACTACGGGCTCGGAGCCATGAATCAAACGGTTCCGACCACCGACTTCCTGAATGGCGACTTCAGCGCGCTGCTGGATACGCGTGTGGTTCTGGGCACGGACGGCGCCGGGAACACCGTGTACAAGGGAGCGATCATCGATCCCGTCTCGGGGAACGCATTCGTCGGCAATCTCATTCCCAGCGATCGCATCAGCACCGTGTCGAAGAAGATCGTCGACATCTACAAGCAGTCCTACCAGCCGCTGGCTACCGGATTGATCAACAACAACTCCATGCCGGTGAACCAACCGGCGCCGTTGTACAAGATCACGAGTTTCAGCACAAAGCTCGACTACAACCTTTCGAGCGTTCATCACCTCAACGGGTCGTTCATCTGGTCCGCGATCCCGCGCGTTCTCGCAGACCAGGGAGGTATCTGGTCCCCGGGATCGCAAGACGGTGGACCGCTCGCGAATGCGTACAACCATCGCACGACGGCACCGTCGGTTCGCTTCAGTGATTCGTATACGTTCTCTGGCAATCTGCTGAACGTTTTCAACTTCACACTCAACCGCTTCCGCAATCCGAGTTCGGCGGTATCGCAGAAGGGCAACTGGTCTTCGACGCTCGGCCTCGGCAGTTTCGGGGCCGGAAACTTTCCGATCATCCGTTTCCAGGGAATCAACTCCGATCAGCACCGGTGCAGCCCGAACGCCGCAGATCCGAACCAGTGCGGGACTACCGTGGATGAGAGCCCGCTGGGCAGCCAGTTCAACGACTTTTATGCCGGCAACACTTTCATCTTCGGAGACAACGTTTCGTGGGTGAAAGGACGGCATACGTGGAAGTTTGGCGCGGAAGTCCGCGCTATGCAGTTCAACAGCCACGGAGACTGGGGAGTTCCGCTCATCGCTTTCGATCCAGCACAGACTGCGGGCACCTATGGTGGAAGCGCGGGATTCGGCTTCGCGAGTTTCCTCTTGGGTCAGGCCAATCAGGCGTCGGTGAGCGAACCGAACAATACGTATGGCCGCCGCAAGACGCTCTCGCTGTACGTGCAAGACGACATCAAGGTCACCCGCAAGCTCACCATGAATCTCGATCTGCGTTGGGACTTCAACGGCCGCTATCACGAAAAGTACGGGCGTTGGTCGAACTTCAACCAGACCCTCATGAATCCGGTGACCGGCCAGCCCGGAGCGCTTGAATTTGCGAAGGACGGCAGCGATTCGTTTGAGCGCCAGCAGAGCTTCCACAACTTCGCACCGCACATCGGCGCTGCTTATGAACTCACACCCAAGACGGTGCTGCGCGGATCGTACGGCATCCGCTACGTGCCGCTGAACCTGAACACGTGGGGTGGCATTCCTTACGGCTTCAATCCTGGCTTCCCGTTGAACAACCAGGTGCTGACGCCGTTCAACTGGGACGGCGGTTATCAGGGCACCGCAGTCGACATTGGCAAGGATCCCAACTTCACGAAATGGGGAATGGTGAGCATCGATCCACGCTCGCTGGAGCTCGGCAACGTGCAGGAATGGACCGCCGGTGTGGAGCGCGAGCTGACGCGAGATTTCCGTCTCGACGTGAACGTGATCCAGAACCATGGATACCATCTGCAGAGCGGTTACCTCGGAGCCAATCAGGCTAGCTTGAAGGACTACACCGCAATGCTTCAATCCGGACAGGAATGGGCGTGGGTAACGAAGCCTGGCTTCAACAACTGGTCGGGCTTTGGATGGATGGCGGTGCAACCGTTCCCGACGGTCGCCTCGACATGGGGCCCGCTGTTCACAGTTGGAACGCCTCTTGGTAATTCCGACTATCAAGCACTCCAGATTGGAGTCACCAAGCGCACTTCGCACGGACTGTCACTACAGGCGAGCTACAACCTGTCTTCGGCACACGGCGACACGGACACCGCCTTTCAAGAACTGTGGTGGACTGGTCCGCTGCAGGATGTTTACAACCTCGAACACGAGCGGCACGCGATTGCATCCTTTGATCAAACGCACATCGTGAAAGGCTACATCGTGTACGAGTTGCCGTTTGGCAAGGGCAAGTCAGTGCTGTCGAGTGCGGGAGGCGGTCTGAATGCTCTCGTCGGTGGATGGACCGTCAACAGCGGCTTCCACTACAACAGCGGCAATCCGCTGAGGATCACATCTACAAACTGGTATCCGGGAATGAATAACGTTTACCCGGTTCTGGCGGCGAACTGCAATCTGCACAGCGGAAGTTTCAACGGGCAGATTGGCAGCACCTACTTCAATCCGGCGTGCTTTTCGAACCCCACGAATGGCGAGTTCGGAAACAGTCCGGTATACAACGCGAATCTCCGCGGCTTCGGTCTGGCCACCGAGGATATCGGCGTCAACAAATACTTCACGTTCGGATCAGACGGACATTACAAATTGAACGTCCGGTTCGATATGTTTAACGCATTCAACCGCCACAGCTACGCTGGCCCCCTCACTGGGGTCGATGGCAATCTCGGAAAAATCACCGATGGCGGCGGCACTCCGGGAGGCCGTGTAGGCCAGTTGGGCGCGCGCTTCACGTTCTAAGGAGCGCCGTTTGAAAAAGAAGAACGGGAGAGGATGAGAGTCCTCTCCCGTTTCATTTACGTTGAAAGTAAGTGCCGTTGAGGAATTCAGGCCACTTCGTCCGTTGCCGGCGCGATCGGAGTGCACGGAATCATCGCCCTGACCACCGTTCCCTCGCTGCTGGAATCGATTTGCAGTTCACCTCCGAACTGCACGATTCGTTCGCGGATGCCGCGCAGGCCCACGCCTAAGTGTCCCTTGGTCTTCAGTTCTCCCTGCAAATCGGAGGGGATCCCTTTGCCCTGATCGCGCACTTCGACGTAGGCACGATCGCCATTGATCTCGAGTCGAATGCTGGCAGTCTGGCTCTCGGAATGACGATGTACGTTGCCCAGGCATTCTTGGACGATTCGGAAAATCGCGGTTTCCAGTTCGCTTGGCAACCGCTCAAGCGAGTCTTCGCAATCCAGATGGACTCGAATACCGCTGCGCTTGCTGAACTCATCGACATACCACTGCAGGGCGGAGGGCAAGCCGGCTTCATCGAGCAAGGGAGGATGCAGCAAGTGCGAGATGGTACGGATGCTCTGCATGACCTCGCGCACCATGGAGCCGTTGTCGGTCAATGCTTGCGCGGATCCCGGACTTAATTTGTCCGATTCCCTTCCGATCATGTCAAGGTTCATCGTGATCGCGGCCAGCAATTGGCCGACACTGTCGTGCAGTTCGCGGGCCAAGCGGCGGCGCTCTTCGTCACGCATCTTCAGGAGACGAGCGGAAAGTTCGCGCAATCCCTCGTTGGCAACCTTCAACTCCGCGGTTCGCTCCGTAATTTTGTCTTCGAGGCTGGCATTCAGAGAAGCGAGTTCTTTTCTTGCCGCTTCCGCTTCCGCCGCCTGCTGACGAGCACGGGTTTCCGCATTTTTTAGACGAAGAAGAGCGCCGATAGTGGCCACGAGTTCGGCGCGATCAATCGGTTCGGCCAAGTAGGCGTCGGCTCCGCCGTCCAGTCCCTTGACGCGGTACTCGGGATCAACAAAGGTGGAAGATACGTGAAGGATCGGAATGCTGGACGTCTCGGGATCGCTCTTCAGCTGCCGGCACACCTGGAAGCCCGTCATGTCGGGCAGATTGACGTCGAGCGTGATCAGGTCCGGGGCAGTGGCCGCCAGTTCAAGAGCCTCTTTGCCAGATCTGGCCTCGACGACGTCGTAACCAGCGTCCCGGAGCGAGCGCACTAGGGAGTAACGCATCGCATCGTTGTCGTCGACCGTCAGGATTCTGCTGCCGCTTCCGTACGCAGACCCGGCTACAAAACCATCCCACCTCACTCGGCCCTTCTGGGGAGTGGAATCAGACATGATGAACCTCTTTCCCGGACTTCATTGTAAGGGGGAATCCTGCAATTCTGAAGGCCTCGGCGAGATTCGCATGCGAAGCCTCCTGCGATTTGCTTTCCTTGGAAACAATCGCAGTGGCCGCACTCAAGAGATCGCGATCGCGCGAGTCCAGGATTTTGGACGTACGAATAATGACCGGGATGCCAGCCGTACGGTCATCCGCTTTCAGCCGTTCGAGCACTTCGAATCCCGATAAGTCCGGCATCATGAGGTCCAGCACGATCACGTCGGGCGATTCCTCGGCGGCTCGACGCAAACCTTCCTGCCCGGATTCCGCTTCGGTCACCACGAAATCCTGGTCCCCAATGGCCGTTTTGACGATGTAGCGTGACACTTCATCGTCGTCCACGATGAGCAAACGCCTAGCCGGCGCATTCGAGATTCGTTCCAGTTCCCGAATCAGCCACGCACGCTCGATTGGTTTGGGATGAAAACCATCTGCTCCGAGCGCCAGAGCCTTGTCGCGATTATCCACGACTGTCACCACGAATAGCGGAATGGTGCGAGTGTCGGGATTCTGTTTGATGTCCTGTAACAATTCCCATGAGTGTTCGCCCTGCAATAAAACATCCAGGATAACGGCGGTTGGCCGAAACTCCCGTAGTGCGTTGCGGGCCTCCTTCAGGCTGGTTGCGGGAACGACTTGAAAACGAGTTCCCTTCAGGTACTTCTCGTAGACGAAGAGCGCTTCCTTGTTGTCTTCGACTATGAGAACCGGCAACTTATGGGAATCAAGTTCGCGGCGGGCATCTGGAACGTAGATGACTTCCGTCTGCCCAGTGAAGTTGATGGGAATGGCAGCGAAAAAGGTTGCGCCATTTCCGACATCGCTCTTCACGTAGACGTCGCCACCCAGCAATTGAGCAAATTTCTTTGATAAAGGCAAGCCCAGGCCAGTCCCTTTAACTGTTTTTTGCAGCCGTCCCTCAACCTGCGCCCACTCCTCAAAGATGCGCTCCTGGTCGGAAGGGGCGATGCCGATGCCTGTATCTGCGACAGAAAAGACGACCGTCTCATCGTGCCCGAGCATTGCACGTACCCGAACTTCGCCGCGCTCGGTGAATTTCAAGGCATTGCTGATGAAATTGCGCAGAATCTGGGAAATTTTTGCTTCGTCACTAAAGATGTCGGGAATATCGGTTGGTTCCTCGAAGATAAGGTTCACCGATGAATTCTGGCTCAGCAATGGACGCAGCATGCCGCGAAGGGCAGCGAATAGGCCTGCGACGTGGAAGCGGGTTGGACGGAGCGTGACCTTTCCGGCCTCGACCTTTGCCAG
>DASRDJ010000417.1:0-4620 GCA_035652655.1 Terriglobales bacterium | reverse complement strand
GGATCACAATGTCGGTACTGCGGGCCGTCATGCGTTTTCCAGTTCTGACATAGAAGGGAACTCCAGCCCAACGCCAGTTATCGATCTGCAACTTGATAGCGACGTAGGTCTCAGTGCGCGAGTCGGGAGGGACGCCTTGTTCGGCTCGATAGCCGGGGACGTGTTGTCCGACCAGCTCGCCGTCGCCGTATTGTCCGCGGACGGTGCGGCTGAGCACATCTTCAGCGCTCAGGGGCTGAATGGCATGCAGAATTTTTGCTTGCTCATCCCGAACTGCGTCGGCCTGAAACGAGATGGGCGGTTCCATGGCCGTAAGGCTGATGAGCTGCATGATGTGGTTGGGCACCATGTCGCGCAAAGCACCGGCCGTGTCGTAGTATCCGCCGCGCTGCTCGACACCGACGGTTTCAGCCACGGAAATTTGAACGTGATCGATGTAGCGCCGGTTCCAGATGGGCTCGAAGATACCGTTGGCGAAGCGGAACGCCATGATGTTCTGGACGGTTTCTTTGCCCAGGTAGTGGTCGATGCGGTAAATCTGTGACTCGTTCGCGACTTTCAGCAATTGCTGGTTCAGAGCTTTCGCGGATTCCAGGTCGCGGCCGAATGGTTTTTCTACGATCACCCGCCGCCAGTGGTTATTTTCTTCAGTCATGAGCCCGACGGCGCTGAGTTGCTCGACCACAGGACCGAAGAACATGGGAGCGATCGCGAGGTAGAAAAAGTAGTTCTGATGAGTGCCGTGATCGGTGTCTACCTTCTGCAGAAGCTCCTTCAATTGCTGGAAGGTTTGCGTGTTGCCGAAGTCTCCAGCCATGTAGTACAAACGGCTCTGGAACCACTCTTCGAGTTTCGCATCGATCTGCACGTCGGCAAATTCCTGCAAATCCTGTTTCAGCTTCGCGCGGAAATCGTCGGTGCTCATTACGTCTTTGGCCACCCCGACTACCGCGAATTCCTGCGAAAGAAGTTGATTCTTGGCGAGGTTGTACAGGGCAGGAATCAGCTTGCGGCGGGTGAGGTCGCCTGAAGCGCCGAAGATGACCATGACGCAGGGATCGCCGGGGCGTCCGATCCGCTCCTGCGTCGTCTCTGGCTTCTGTTCTGGAGGCATGAGTATCCTTCGAGGTTCGCGAAAAGTTTAGCAAGCGCATGGCCTGCTTCTGTTTCAACAATCGGTACCGTTGACAAACCAAAGTCCCACCACGCAGTTATCTTGTACCCACTCTATCGCTGTGATACCAAAGAAGCCATCTTCGCAATGGATGGTGGGACTGGTGCGGATGGGCGGGCGTGTGTCCCGGAGGTTTGCGGCGCGAGTTGTGTGCTGTGTCGCGTCCTTTGCAGCATTGCTTGCCGGCGCCAATAGATCGTCTGCACAACAGTCCGAATTCACACAAGGTCAGACCCGTCGCATTCCTGAGCGCACTGAGACCCGCAAAGCCAGCTTGCAAGGAAGTGTGCGGGATGACGAAGGCCGGGCCGTTCCATCGGTTCTCCTCACGATTCGTTCGATGTCGGATGGGACAAGCTATGAGGCTACGACGGATGTAGAAGGCATCTTTCGCTTGCGAGACATTCCGCTGGGCGTGTACGAGCTCAAGGCTGTGCGCGACGGATATGAGCCGCTTGTGATGGAACAGGTCCAATTGAGTTCTGCGGAGCTTACGGTCTTAAGCATTGGGATTAAACGACTGAATGCCGCTGCTTCTCCGAGCAAGGGCGTGTCGGGAATTCCTGGGAATCCAGGAACTCCGAGCGCTCCGGAAGCACCTTCAAGTCCCTATCCCGGATTGCGGACTCCAGGTTCGGAAGTGCCAGCCGCCGTGTTCCCCGCAGAAGCGATGCCACCGGCCTCGGCGAACTTCGCACTCGATCCCGATCGATGGAACGTTTCGATGCCCGACTGGCGTCGCTACGAAACGCAACCGGATACCCCCTATGTAAAAGGACATTGGTACGACCCTTTCAATCGCAACAAGCTGAAGGGGGACTATCCAATCTTCGGGCAACGTTGGTTTCTGAATGTAACCGGACGAAGCCAGACGGGAATTGATCTGAGAAGGCTGCCGGTGCCGAGCGGGCTGGATGCGGCTAATCCCGGCAGCAGCGGGTTCTTTGGCAGGGGCGAGCAAGCCTTCGCATCGGAGACTTTGCGGATCTCGCTCGATCTGTTTCGTGGTGACACCAGCTTCCGGCCGGTCGACTGGCGATTTCGCTTCACTCCGGAAATAAATTTGAATTTTCTCCAGGCGCGGGAGCGAGGCATCGTCAATATTGATCCGCGCAAGGGGACGGACAGGTTCGATGCCCACCTGGGGGTGCAGGAAGCCTTCGTGGAAGCAAAGGTTCGCGACCTGAGCCCGAACTACGATTTCGTTTCAGTGCGTGCCGGAATTCAGCAATTCACGAGCGATTTTCGCGGCTTTCTGTTTTCGGAGGAGCAGCCGGGGATACGAGTCTTCGGAAATCTGCGCTCCAATCGCATCGCCTACAACCTGGCGTGGTTCTACTTCCTCGAGAAAAATACGAACAGCGGACTCAACACATTCGAGAACCGGGGGCAGCAGGTCTACGTCGCGAATGTTTACGTGCAGGACTTTCTGGCCAAGGGTTACACCACGGAATTCAGCTTTCATTACAACCGCGACAATGGCGGCGTGCATTTTGACGACAACGGCTTTCTGGTGCGGCCTGCGCCCATCGGCGGTGTGGTGAATGGAACGATTCGAACACATCAGGTCCACGCCTATTACCTGGGATGGGCGGGAAACGGACACGTCGGACGTGTGAACGTGAGCCACGCCTTTTACCAAGCTCTTGGGCACGATGACTTCAACACGCTTGCAGGCCGGCGCGTGGACATCAATGCGCGCATGGGGGCGTTGGAGCTTTCTATCGACCGGGATTGGGCTCGATATCGCGCGTCGTTTTTTTATGCCAGCGGGGACTCGAGCAACCGATCGGGAGCGTCTCGAACGGACGGCACCGCGCATGGGTTTGATTCCATCGTGGACGATACGCACTTTGCCGGTTCGGACTTCAGCTTCTGGGACAGCGAGGGCATTCGGTTAACCGGAACTGGAGTCGGCCTGGTTGCGCCCCTAAGTTTGCTGCCGAGTTTGCGTTCGAACAAAGAGGAGGGCCAGGCCAACTTCGTGAATCCGGGATTGATGCTTTTCAATCTGGGGGCCGACTTCAACCTAACTCCCAAGCTGCGCGCTTTTGCGAATGCGAACTACCTTCGCTTCGACCGGACGGAGCCTCTGGAATTGGTTCTGTTTCAGCGCCCGATTGATCACGGCATTGGTACAGACTTCGGTGTCGGCGTCGAGTATCGGCCGCCTTTGACGGAAAACATCGTTGTGCGAGGCGGAGCGTCGGCGCTGGTCCCTTCTGATGGTTTGAAGCAGCTGTTCAACGGCCAAACTCTTTTTTCACTCTTTGCAAATGTCCGATTCCAATTCTAGGCAGATGACGGCCGAATCCGTGATGACGCGACCCGTCGCCGCGTGGCTCGCTCTGATGGTGCTTCTGGCGATACCTCGCGGCGCGTATGGTCAAACTGCGCCAGTTGATACTTTGTTGCAGCAGTCGCAAGAAGAATCAGATCGCAAATCCAGTGGCTGTGTGACGTGCCATACCTCCACCGACACCCCGTCCATGCACACGTCGCGGACAGTGAGGCTCGGGTGCACCGACTGCCACGGAGGTAATAACGACGTCCGCCTCAGTCAAGGAATCGCTCCGAAGTCCGGTGAGTACGAGCGCCTGAGGCGGCAAGCACATCCGCAGGCAAAGGTGTTGAAAGCTGACGCAGCAAACCCTGTGCGCTCGTATACGGATTGGCTGCGAGAGGATTGGAATTACGTTCGCTTTGTAAATCCTGGGGACCTTCGTGTCGCTGAGAAGACTTGCGGCACGAGCGGTTGCCACACGGCCGAAGTTCGCAAAGTCCAGACCAGCATGATGACCCACGGGGCGATGCTGTGGGGAGCAGCGCTCTACAACAACGGAGCGTTTCCCTTGAAGACGCCCCATTTCGGCGAGAGCTACGGGGCCGACGGACGTCCGCAACGGCTGATGACGTTTCCTCCTCCGTCGGCTGAAGAGATCGAGAAGAAAGGCATCCTGCCCGCTCTGGAGCCGCTGCAGCGGTGGGAGATTTCGCAGCCGGGTAATGTGCTCCGAGTGTTTGAGCGCGGTGGGCGCAAACGGGCCGAGATCGGCAATCCTGATCTTGAAGAGGATCCTGGAAAACCAGAAATCAAGCTCAGCGAGCGTGGCTTCGGCACGGAGTTGCGAACGGATCCAGTATTCCTCGGCCTTCAGAAAACGCGCCTGCTTGATCCGCTGCTGTCGTTTCCTGGAACCAATGACCAGCCCGGGGACTATCGGGCCAGCGGATGCAGCGGATGCCACGTCGTGTACGCGAATGATCGATCAAAGGAGCATTCTGCATCGTTTGCCGACTTTGGCAATCTCGGGCAGAGCGCGACACAGGATCCGACGATTTCTCATGCGGAGTCAGGACACCCGATCCGCCACCAGTTCACGCGGTCGATCCCATCGAGCCAGTGCATGGTGTGCCACATTCATCCGGGTACGAACATGGTTGCA
>DASRDJ010000416.1:0-32539 GCA_035652655.1 Terriglobales bacterium | reverse complement strand
AAAGCAAACTTCACCCCGCGGTGCTCGCAGCCCTCGACTGCGTCCGCCAGACAACGAATGCCACTGCCCCGTGTGCAAACACGCATGCCGGCAAGATCGCCGTTGAGATCTGGCTGACTACCGACTCTTCCGCAACGCGCGAACAACTGCGAGCACTTGGTTTCGAGATCACGCAAGATCATAAGGCTCAGAAAATGCTGGCCGGCAATCTTGCTATCGACAAGCTCGAAGCACTCGCCAAATTCGACGCGATTCAGTTCGTCTCCCTCGCACGCCGTTAACCCTGAGTGGCCCATCCTAACGTCGCGCTCTTTTTGTGACGTTAGGGTGGGAATTTTTCTTCGCGAGTTACCTGCTCCTCGCATCGCGTTACTTTTGATTACCAACGTGCTCCTCGGCCCTTGTGCTCGTGCTCGCGGAACCGCAAGTTTCCTCCCAGCCGGCGTTCTCTCAATAGACGCGAAATATGCGTCGCAGCCGAAACGAGGGAACTCAACGTGAAAACACTCTTGCTCACCCTGGCGCTTTGTTTCGCAGCAACCGCACAGGAGAAATCGATCACGCCGGAATCTCGACCGGCCCTCACCATCTACAACCAGAACTTCTTCGTCGCGCGCGAGCACTTGCCACTCGACCTGAAATCCGGAGCCAACCACATCGAATACGCTGGCATCGCCGCACACGTCGAACCCGACTCTGTCATCTTGCGCGATCCCGACGGACGCACCTTGCAAATTCTCGAGCAGAACTACCGCAACGATCCCGTCTCGCAGGAACTGCTGCTCTCGTTCTACGAAGGCAAGACTATCGAATTCCAGGTTCAGCCCGAGCAGATCATCAAGGGCAAAGTCATTCGCAGCGGCTACGTGCCCAGCTACAGCTACGCCAACGGATATCAGCAGCAACCGGCATACAGCCAGCCCATCATCGAAGTCGACGGCGTGCTGCGCTTCGGATTGCCCGGACAGCCGCTCTTCCCCGCACTGAGCGGAGACTCCATCCTCAAACCCACGCTGAGCTGGCTGCTCGAGACCGACAAGCCCGGCGCCTTCGATGCCGAACTCTCCTACGTGAGTGGCGGCATGAATTGGCACGCAGACTACAACCTGGTCGTCGCCGATGGCGCGAACCAGACCAACCTCGTCGATCTGGTCGGATGGATCACCATGCAGAATCAGAGTGGCAAGACATTCGAGAACGCCCAGATCAAGCTGATGGCGGGCGATGTAAACAAACTCGCGCCCCCAGGCGCACCGATGGCCATATCCGGCGCAATGAAAGCGCGCTTGGCCGACGAACGCGCAGAGAATGTCGTGCAGGAGAAATCGTTCGACGAATTCCACCTCTACACCTTGCAACGTGCCACTACCATTCACGATCAGGAGACCAAGCAGGTTGAATTCGTGAGCGCAACCGGAGTCCATTCACAACGCCTTTACGTCTACGACGGCGCGCAGGTAGCGCAGTACGGCTACTACAATCCCGACCAGATCCGGCAGGACCCCAGCTACGGCACGCAATCAAATTCGAAAGTGTTCGTCATGCAGGAATTCAAGAACTCCGAAGCGAACCACCTCGGCATCGCGCTGCCCAAGGGCCGCCTGCGCTTCTACCGGCGCGATACAGACGGCCATCTCGAATTCATCGGTGAAAATTCGATCGACCACACGCCAAAAGACGAAACGCTACGCCTCTATACCGGCAACGCCTTCGACATTGTGGGCGAGCGCAAGCGCACCAATTACCACGTCGAAAACAGCCAGCACTGGATGGACGAGTCCTTCGAGATTCGCGTCCGCAACCATAAAAAAGAAGCAGCAAACATCCGCGTAGTCGAGCACCTCTATCGCTGCAACAACTGGAAGCTGGCCGAGCAATCGACGGCGTCCCGCAAAATTGATGCCCAGACGATCGAGTTCCCCGTCACCGTCAAGCCTGACGGAGAAACAGCAGTCACCTATACAGTTCACTATTCCTGGTAAGAAGTATCGCGCCGAGGTAAAAAGTGGCTCCGGCATCCTGCCGGCAGTCGCGAGCATCTTGCGCTCGCCCTAAACCAAGCCGCCGCGGCCTAAAAAGCCACGGCGGCCCTTCGACCCTAAAGATTTCCTCTGCGAACTCTGCGGCCGTTCTCTGCGATCTCTGCGTTTACACGCTTTTGCCGTTAGTCGGTGGCGGAACCACAGCCCAGCGAGCAACCCGATACCGCCGTTCAAACGCCGCCCCCACCACCGCAATCACCAGGAAGCAAACCACGCTGGCCTCCGGCCCAACACTCCCGCCGGTCAGCCA
The DNA here is from genome assembly GCA_035652655.1 of Terriglobales bacterium. GTDB lineage: Bacteria > Acidobacteriota > Terriglobia > Terriglobales > Acidobacteriaceae > Gp1-AA133. The sequence continues at coordinate 30,247 of DASRDJ010000416.1, read as the reverse complement.
ATCATTCCCGTGAAACACCGGACGCATCAGGTGCCCCGGCTCTACCGTCCCACTATCGGGCACGGAATAAAGAAACGTCTGTCCCCAATCCCAGAAAGCATGGAACCCAACCGCAAACCACAAGCTTCCCGTCCGATAGAGCGTCAGGCAAAAGAACATTCCAATCGCAACCACGCCCAGCAACCCCAGCCAAGTCTCGCCCGGATTTCGCATGTGGATCGCTCCAAACACCAGCGACAAAGCCACGGCGGCCGGCCAAAATCCCCACGCGCGGGCCAGTGTGAACAGGGCGTATCCGCGGACCAACGACTCTTCGAAAATTCCAACCACTACGAAATACACGGCCCAGAAAGCCGCGAACCGCAGGACTCGCACTCCGTGCAACACCACTTGCCCAAAATAAAACGCGTGCGCAATGCGCAGCGCGATCAGCAACAAAGTAATGGCCGCCAGACCCCAAACCGCGCCCTCCCAGAATAATTTCCCGAAGGCCTGTCGCACCGGCAGTCCAAAATCGCCAATGCTGCGTCCCTCAAAGCGTCCCATCACGATCGCTGGCAGCAGCGCGCCCAAGGCCATCGCGAATTCCTGGTACATCTCGCGCCACAAAAGCGCCGGGCCATGCACGGGCTCGTGAAACAGTGAAACGCCCAGCCACATCAACCAGTACATGGTGATCCACCAAAAGCCGAAATAGCCTAGGACCTTCCACTCCACGCGCACATTCTCGCCCTCAAAGAAAATGCGCTCGCCCGGAAACTTCCGTGCTGGCTCACTCAAAAGGTTTTGGGAAGAATTCGTCGCCTCGACATGCTGTTTCGGCGGAATCGCGGCTGGCGTCTGCGGCTCGCTCATTACGAAGTACTGCGGAATCGCCCTCCGTCATGGTAAAACACTCGCTCCTTATTCTTCGCCTCATTTTTTATGCTGGGACCTGTTGGCAAGCCACAATGGATCGCCGGAACTCTGCTGATGATTTTTCTGGCGCAGTGCACGTGGCTGATCAGCCACAACCTGCGCACCGGCGATATAGATCTCCGCGAGTGGTATCGCCTCGACACTGGCCTGCGCATGTGGCACCGCTCCCCGCCCATCGCGGCTGATCCCCACTCCGCACTCGGTCCCGGCCCGCCGCCTCGCATTCGCGACAACGACGGTTTCGACCCCGATCATTCCGCGCTTTGGTATCTGATTTCGTCGGCGCCCCTGCTCGTCTGGCCGGGACGCTTCCAGTCCAACTCGCTGTTTTACTGGGGATGGCTCGCTCGCATCCCGCACCTTGCCTTCGGACTCTTGCTCGGCGCGTCTCTCTGGTACGTCGCCCGCCGCCTCTACGGCAACGAAGGTGGATTCGTCGCGCTCACTCTTTATTGTTTCTCGCCCGGCATGATTCGCGCCGCGTCCGTCTGGTTCGCGGAACCGGAAACGGGCGCGGCCTGGGGCGCTTTTGGAACCATCTTCACCGCCATCGCAGTTGCCCACACGCTCTATGCGCCCCGTGAAGTCGTCTTGTGGAACTGGCGTCGCACAGTGTTGCTCGGCGTTTCCTTGGCGCTCGCGATCGGTTCCCAATTCTCTTTGCTCGTGATGGCGCCCCTCGCCCTGCTGCTCATGCTCTATCTCGCCCCCACGAGGCGCGGCGCCGCCCTCACCATCTGGTCCGCGGCCTGCACCATTGGTCTCGCTCTCCTATTCGCCACCTATTTCTTCCGCCCAGCCGCGTTGGTAGATGGCCTGCGCCATGCCACTTGGCTCGGTTTCACGCCGCAGGTCTTTTCTATGAGCGCCGCCTATCGCGAACTGTTCGCAGTCATGGGACAAAACAGTCCCGCCCTCGTCTTCGCCCTGCCCATTGCCCTGGCGACGTATTTTCTCTGGCCGCGCACCCGTTACTTCGGAAACGCCGCCCCACTACTGGTCGCGATCTTCTGCCTCATCTTCGGCCTCGCCACCCCACACTACCAAGGCCTGGGATTTCAACTGATCGCCATCCCCTTCCTCTTCGTCTTCGTCGCGGGAATCTGTGCCGACCTACTGGAAACGAAACAGCGCACCCTGGTGATGGCTTGCACCTTCGGACTCCTTCTCGCGTACGCCTTCTGGAGCGTGGTCGAGTTGGCCCGGGCTGCGGACGCCCACTAAGCGATATTCCCCAAAGCAGCAGCGCCCCCGTCCCCATACACTCAGATTGTCATCCTGAGCGAAACGAAGGACCTATGCACTCGATCTAACATCAAAAAACTGATGGGGTTATGCGGATGGATTCACGATGCAAGGCTCGAGAGATTACCCTGATTACCCTTTCCCACTTCCAGAGAGAACGAATTCCCTCCTGCCGCATCTAACTAAAGAGGAGAGTGCCATGCCGCTCCACCTGGAGTATCATCCCCGAATGCGGTACGGGACGCTGGTTCTCGCGGTTTTGTTCGTCGCTTTCTTTTCCCTCTCGGCCTCAGCGCAGGCGAATGGCGTGCCCCCCTCCGTCACCTCATATGGTTTTGGTGGACAACCTGGCTTTCACGGAACTCCACCCAGCGTGACCTCGGTGGGCCCGCACGGCGCGACTCCTCAGCACCCGGTGCACCCGCATCCTATCCAGCCACAGGCTGGCGGACAGCCGGGCCACCATCATCATCACGACGGCAATAACCAGAATTCCTATCCTTATTACGTGCCGTATTACATCCCGTACTACCCGGCGATGGACTATGAAGGTCCGGCGCCTGAGGATTCCGCTGCGGCACAGGATCCGCCGGACACCTACGAAGGTGGACCGACAATTTTCGATCGACGCGGCGCCGGCACTCGCGCCGCCAACGACTACGTGGCCGAAAGGCCGAAAGCCACCGTTCCGCGACCACCAGTGCCGGTAGCAGCCGCATCCGACGATCCACCACCGGCAGCGCAAGTCGATCAACCCGCAGCACAACAGCCGGTGATCGCGTTGCAGGAAACCATCCTGATTTTTAAGGACGGCCACAAGCAGCAGATCAGCAACTACGCGATCGTCGGCTCGAACCTCTACGACCTGACTCCCGGACGCCGCCAGAAAGTCGCGCTCGCCGACCTCGATCTGGTCGCCACGCAAAAAGCCAACGACGACGAAGGCAACGACTTCCGTCTGCCCCAACTGCCCGACGGGAACTGATTTCATGTGGAAGCGAGCGATTGGCGTATCTCTCACCCTGTGGATATGCGCGGGAAGCTCGCTTTCGCAGACAGCACCCGCCGGCATCCGTTTCACAGGCGGATCCGCTTCCGGACATTCTTCGCACCACCACTTTGCACGCACGCTCAACGCAGGATTTCCGTTCTGGCCTGATTACCTGCCGTCGAACGAAACGGCACCCTCGGTGATCGTTGTCCAAGCACCGGCAGCTCCGGCGGAGCGGCCAGCCACCAAGCCCGACGAGCCAAAATCCGCAGCACCACTACTGATCGAATGGCAAGGCGATCGCTACGTCCGCCGCTCATCGGTGGACGCCAATTCGCGCGCCAGCCAGCCCGACTACATCGCGGACGTGAAAGTCACAACTAGAACTCGAGTCACGAATCACCCCGCGAAACAATCCGACATGCCACCGACCACCTTCATCTTCCGCGACGGCCACCACGAACAATCCAGCGACTACTCCATCATCTCCGGAGTGATCTACGCTCGCGGCGATTACTGGGCAACCGGCCAGTGGTCGAAACAAATCCGTCTCTCCGAACTCGACGTGCCCGCCACCATCCAAGCCAACCAAGCCGAAGGCATCCAGTTCCGCCTACCTGCAGCCGCCAACGAAATCATCACCCGCCCTTAAAACGTAGCGCCGGCGTCCCCGCCCTCGCACGCGAAAGCACCACGAAGTGTGAAGCTGACATCTAGTTCAATCTTTCCCTCCGAACCTTTCGTCCATCCCTCGCATCCATACCCCAGACATGCGTCCCGCCTGCGATGAAGCCGCCATCCGCTCCTCTTCCTCTGGCTCTCCATGCCGCCCGGAATCCTACCCCTGGATCCTCGCCGCCGCCATCCTCGGCAGCAGCATGGCCTTCATCGACAGCACCGTCGTCAACGTCGCCTTGCCCGCGCTCCAATCCAGTTTCAACGCCACCGTCATCGACGTCCAATGGGTCGTCGAGTCCTATGGACTCTTTCTCGGAGCGCTGATTCTCGTCGGAGGCTCCGCCGGAGATCTTTTCGGCCGTCGCCGCATTTTCGTTGCTGGCGTCGCGATCTTCGCCATCGCCTCCGCCGCTTGCGGCTTTGCGCAAAACATCCACCAACTCATCTACGCCCGCGCGGTTCAAGGAGTCGGCGCCGCCCTTCTCACTCCCGGAAGTCTCGCCATCATCAGTGCATCTTTTCCCGAGGACCAACGTGGTCGTGCCATTGGCACATGGTCCGGATTCACCGCCATCACCACGGCGCTCGGCCCTGTGCTTGGCGGATGGCTCATCGAGCACGCCTCCTGGCGCTGGATCTTCTTCATCAATCTCCCGCTCGCGGTGGCAGTTATCGTGACTTCTCTCTGGCACGTGCCCGAAAGCCACGGCCCGTCCGCCCAGCGGCTCGATTTCCTCGGCGCACTGCTAGTTACCCTCGGACTGGGCGGCCTGGTGTACGGTCTCGTCGAATCTCCGCGACTGGGCTGGACCAATCCCGGCGTCGCCACAAGCTTGCTGGTCGCACTTGTCTGTCTCTCAGCTTTTCCGTTCGTCGAAGCGCGCGCCCCGAACCCGATGGTCCCACTCAAACTTTTTCAATCGCGAACCTTCTCCGGCGCGAACCTGCTGACGCTTTTTCTTTACTCGGCATTGGGAATTTTCTTTTTCGTGTTCCCGATGAACCTGATCCAGGTCCAGCATTACTCGGCCACCGCCGCAGGCGCGGCCGCCCTCCCGCTCATCCTTCTCATGTTCGTGCTCTCCCGCTGGTCAGGAGGACTGGTTACGCGCTACGGCCCGGAGCTCCCGCTTATCGTCGGTCCACTGATCGCCGCTGCGGGATTTTTGATGTTCACGTTGCCCTCTGTCGGCGGATCGTATTGGACCACCTTCTTCCCGGCATTCGTCATCCTCGGATTCGGTATGGCGGTCAGCGTTGCTCCCCTCACAACCACGGTGATGACGGCAGTCGATCGCGACCACTCGGGCACAGCGTCGGGCATCAACAACGCGGTCGCGCGGGTAGCCGGTTTGCTCGCGGTCGCAGTCTTTGGCATCGTCATGGTCAGCGCCTTCGCTACCCACCTCGACCAGGAACTCTCGCGTCTGAACATCCCGCAACCGATCCGCGAACGAATTCATTCCGACCGCACGAAGCTGGCCGCGATCGAAGTATCGGCAAACGCAAGTGCCAATTCTTCACCCGTACAGAATTCCCCAGCTGCCGAATCCTCCCGTGAACTGAAAGCGACAATCGCCCACTCGTTTGTCTACGCATTCCGCCTCATTGCCCTCTGCTGCGCCGCCCTATCCATCGCCAGCGCAGCCGTCGCAGCCGTGTTCATAAAAGCGCAGAGCACGGCTGCTGGTGTTCACTGATAGCACCGCGGGGGCGTATAAGGGCAAGCCTTCAGGTGTGCCGTAGAACGAAGCGAAAAACTCGCCTTCAGGCGCTGTCTCCCACCCAAATCGGGAGGCTGATCAGTAACCCCTTCCCCACCCAAAACACCCCAATGCGTGGTATAATTTCGTTTGATCCAAGGTTCATTAACACCCTGTAAATACAACGCTTTAGGGAAGACTCAACCCTTCGAAGGCCAAGCCCAAATTGCGCGTCCAAATTCACAAAAGCTGGCAGCCAGAAGCTAGCGGTTAAGAGCAGATTTTCATGGCAGACGATCAGAATCCCGAACTCCCGTTACCCCCACCGCCTCCGGGCGAAGGCGGCTCTCCCGGCGCCCTGAATATTCAACCGGTCAATATCGAAGACGAGATGCGCCGGTCGTATCTCGACTATTCGATGTCGGTCATCATCGGCCGCGCGCTCCCCGACGTGCGCGACGGATTGAAGCCGGTGCATCGCCGCATTCTCTACACCATGCAGCAGATGGGTCTGGCACCCAACCGCGCCACCCGCAAGTGCGCTCGCATCGTCGGCGACGTGATGGGCAAATACCATCCGCACGGCAACCTCGCCGTCTATGACGCCCTCGTGCGCCTTGCTCAAACCTGGAGCATGCGCTACCCACTGGTATTCGGACAGGGCAACTTCGGCTCCGTCGATGGAGATCCTCCGGCAGCCGACCGTTACACCGAAGCCAAGCTTGCGCAGGTCGCGACCGCGCTCCTTGAAGATCTCGACAAGGAGACCGTCGACTTCCGTCCCAACTACGACGATAGCGAAGTCGAGCCCGAAGTTCTCCCGGCGCGCATCCCGAATCTTCTCGTCAACGGCTCCGACGGAATCGCCGTCGGCATGGCCACGAAAATTCCGCCGCACAACCTCACAGAGATCGTCGACGCCACGATCACGCTGGTCAACAATCCCCATGCCCAACTGGCGGAGATTCTCAAGTTCGTCCAAGGCCCCGATTTCCCGACCGCCGGCATCATCCACGGGCGCGCGGGAATCGTCGACGCCTACAAAACTGGCCGCGGCCGTTTCATGATGCGCGCCCGTGCCGCCATCGAGACGCTCACCAAAGACAAGCAGGCCATCATCGTCACCGAAATCCCCTTCCAGGTGAACAAGGCCCGCCTGGTCGCGCGTATTGCCGAACTGGTGAACGACAAGGTCATCGACGACATTTCCGACATCCGCGACGAAAGTGATCGCGACGGCATGCGCATCGTCGTCGAACTCAAGCGTGGCGCAGAAGCCCAGATCGTCCTGAACCAACTCTTCAAGCACACCGAGATGCAGCAGGGCTTCAGCATGATCCTGCTGGCCATCGCCCACGGACAGCCCCGTGAGATGGGCATCATCCAGGCGCTCCAATACTTCATCAACCACCGGGTGGAAGTCGTTCGCCGGCGTACTGCCTACCTGCTGGCCAAAGCGCAGGATCGCGAGCACATCCTCGAAGGCTACCTGACCGCACTCGATCACCTCGACAACGTGATCACCATCATTCGCGCCAGCGCCAACCGCTCCGATGCCCGCGAAAACTTGGTCGCCTACTTCGGTGGCAAGAAGATCGACATCAACACCACCGGCCGCGCGCCCAAGCTCGATCCCGAGAAGCCCTTCACCGCGAAGCAGGCCGATGCCATCCTCGAACTGCAACTGCATCGCCTGACCAAGCTCTCCATCGATGAAATCTCGAACGAGCTGAAGGAAATCCGCGATCGCATTACTGAGTACCAATCCATCCTCGGCTCGGAAAAGAAACTGCGCGGCGTCATCATCAAAGAATTGGAGGAGGTCAAGGAGCAATACGGCGACGCGCGCAAGACTGTCATCGAAGACGAGGCTGCCGAGATCCATCTCGAAGACTTAATCGCCGACGAGCAGGTCGCCGTTACGGTCAGCCACTCCGGCTACCTGAAGCGCACTCCCATCTCCACCTACCGCATGCAGCGCCGCGGTGGCACCGGCCGCACCGGCATGAAGACGCGCGACGAAGATTTCGTCGAGCAGCTCTTCGTCGCCTCGACCCACGCCTACATCCTGATCTTCACCAGCGCCGGACGCGTCTACTGGCTGAAGGTCTACGAGATTCCCGACGTCGGTCCCGCCGGCAAGGGTAAGCACATGGGCAACCTCATCTCGCTGCAGGCCGGCGAGACCGTGCGCACCATGCTCGCCGTCCGCGATCTGGAGGAAGCCAACAAGTACGTCTTCTTCGTCACTCGCAACGGCACGGTGAAGAAGACTGAACTCAAGGACTTCTCGCACGTGATGTCCCGCGGCATTATCGCCATCAACATCGAGCAGGGCGACGAACTGGTCGCAGCTACGCTCACCGATGGCCTGCAGATCATCTTCCTCGCCTCGCATGAAGGACAGGCTGTGCGTTTCGAAGAAGATGACGTTCGCTCCATGGGCCGCAACGCCACCGGGGTTCGCGGCATGAACTTGGCCGACAAGGACTACATCGTCGGCATGGCTACCACTCCCAAGCCGGGTGTGAAAGTCGAGAAAAAGGAAGGCGACGAGGATCTCGTGCCCGAAAAAGGCTCGCTGATTCTTTCCGTCACCGAAAACGGCTACGGCAAGCGGACCCCCGCCGACGAGTACCGTTTAACCAATCGCGGTGGCAAGGGCGTGATCAATGTGAAGACGACCGAGCGTAACGGCAAGGTCTCCACCATTGCCCAAGTCTCCGAAGATTCGCAAGTCATGCTGATCAGCCAGTACGGCAAGATCATACGTATGGACTCGAAGACCATCCGAGAATCCGGCCGCTCCGCACAAGGCGTCCGTCTCCTGAACCTCGAACCCGGCGATCGCGTGGCCGCCGCCGTAGTCATCCCGCCCGACGAAGCGCCGGGCAATGGCAACGGTTCGCTGCTCCAGTAACGTTCAAACTACTCCGAGGGCGCGAGCAATCGCGCCCTTTCCATTTGCAGCATTCCCTCGCACGGTCTACATTACCGCTCGAGGAAAATCCATGAAACGATCTCTAGTCCTTGGGTGTCTATTCGCTCTTGCCTTGGCATCCGCTCTTCCCGCAATGGCGCAGGTCTCTCCCGACGTCGAGAAAGCCATCACCGACCTGGAGCAGAAATGGGCGGAAGCTCAGAAAGACGGCAAACCCGACGTAGTCGACCCATTGCTGGCCGATCAGTTCGTTAACACCGATACCGACGCCAAGGTCACCGGCAAGAAGGACCTGCTCGCGAACTTGAAAGGCGGCAAATGGGAGCACAACGCGATCAGTGGCGTGAGGGTAACCGTATTCGGGCACGTTGCCATCGCCACTGGAAGTTGGGCAGGCAAAGGAGTAGATGGCGACGGCACAAAAGTCGACCGCCACGAACGCTGGACCGATACATGGGTCCGCATGCCAGGCGGCCTTTGGCAATGTGTAGCCAGCCAGCAAACCGAACTCAAACCATAACGAATTTGTGAAGCTTCGGCGCCCCAGGTTCGCGTCCGCTCTTTGGACGCTAACCTGGGACTACCACGAACCCTACTGCAACGCCGGATCCCCCGGCATCGGATGACTCGCCTCATTCGCGTGCGGCACGAGTTGCTTGTACACCGCGCTCGGCACGTCCGACTTCCAATACCCGGTCGTCTTCGCGAATCCCACAATCCCGAAGAACATTACCGCCACGCCCGCCGCAAACGCCCATGTCGGCATCTTGCGCGGCGCGGGAATCAATCGCGGCAACGCCATCTGCAACGCGCCTTCCGCCGGACAAACTGCCAGGCACTCCAAACATCCCGTACACTCCGCCGATTTGATCGTCACTAGTTTGTCCACTGGCAATGCTGAAGGACATGCTTTCGCACACTTCGCACAATCGATGCACGCCGACTCATTCCGCCGAATGCGAAACGGGCTGAACACCGACGACAATCCCAGCAGAGCTCCATAGGGACACACATACCGGCACCAGAAGTTCTGCATAAACAACGAGGCCACCGCGAGAACGCCCAGCACAATCAACCCGGTCGATCCGATGAATCGGAAGAAGTTCAACATCTTTACATCGGCCACGATGCCATACGGGCTCTGCATGAATCCCGTGATCGCCTGTGCCGACATGCTCGATACCGCCCACACAAAGAATCCCAGCAGCAGATACTTCAATCCGCGCAGCGGAATATCCACCCACTGCGGCAAATGAAAATTCCTCCCGAAGATCTTCTTCCCCAACTTCCCGAGATACTCCGAAACAGTTCCCACCGGACACAGCCAACTGCAGAAAGCCTTGCGGAACAAGAATGAAATCGCGACAAACGTCACCAGTAGAAACATCGCCGCCGGATGCAGCTCAGGCACGCGCCCCGTCAGCAGAAAATATTTGAAATTCATCATGCCTGCGATGGGCAGCCAGCCCTCGACACCCGCTGGACGCGACACGTAAGCCGACGCACCCGCCGTCTCGTAATGCCGCACCCACAGGTAGAACTGGCCACCCAACCAGACATTCATCAGGACAAACGCAAACTGGTATCCACGGCGCAGGGCCTGCGAATAATCACGGTCCGTCCGCCGGATCAGCTTCTTTTTTTCGGCCTTTCCCTTGGACCGTGCTTCGTGGGTCGACTCGGTCTGACTGCCCTCGCACATTGCGAGCGCTCCCTCGAGTAACCCCGGCCGAACTGAATTGAAGACTTCGCTATGAAGTTGGCTCGCCATCGCCTTGCCTCACCACGAGCCAAGACTAGCGGCCTTATCACACGATGACTGTGACGTACGTCACGTCGGTCCACCGGCACCGGGTCTGTGCGCTCTCGCCGTTTTCCCGTTCGGAGCTAACGGCCTCTTTTGTTACGCTCCTGAAACCTCGCACTGATACGAAGCCGTACCCTTCGCGCGGCAGCTTGAACACCGAGTAGGCCCACTCTCGGGCGAAGATGCTCTAAACTACTGCTAGATTTGGGGTTTGGAGCCCAAAGTCGCGTGTTAGAATTTGCGGAAGGAATCTATTTCGCGAGACCCAGATTTGATCGAACTAGCGCCTTCTATACTCTCGGCAGACTTCGCCCACCTCGGCGAGCAGGTTGCCCGTGCCGTCGAAGGCGGCGCAACCGTGGTTCACGTCGACATCATGGACGGCCATTTCGTTCCGAACCTGACCATCGGGCCTCCGGTCGTGAAGTCTCTGCGCAAAGCGACCGACCTCCCGCTCGATTGCCACCTGATGATCGAGAATGCCGACGAGTTTATCCCGGCGTTTGTGGAGGCGGGCGCCAATTGGGTTTCCGTTCATCAGGAAGCATGCGTTCATCTGGATCGCACGCTGCACCATATTCGGGAGCACGGTGCTCTGGCAGGCGTGGTGATCAATCCGGCGACCCCGGTCGACATGCTTTCGGAAGTTCTCGATGTCGTGGATTACGTTCTGGTCATGTCGGTGAACCCGGGTTTCGGTGGACAGAAGTTTCTGCCCAATTCCCTGCATAAGATGCGACAACTCAGCGAGATCCGGGCGCGGCGCGGATTGAATTTTCGGATCGAAGTCGACGGAGGCGTTGCCCTCGATACGGTAGCCGAGATTGTTCGGGCAGGCGCAGAAATTCTGGTCGCAGGCAACGCGGTGTTCGGTAAGGGTGATCCAAAGACAAATGCCGAGAAATTGTTGAAAGCAGCGACCGAAGCCACGCTGCAGAAGGTGTGATGGCTTTCAAGTTCGCGGCAGGTTTTGGGAAGGGCACGACCTCGGTCGTGCCGATCAGTTGTTAAGAACGTAGCGCTTCGGCGCCTGAGGTGCATTCCGCAGCATCCAGGCTCTGATCCAAACAAAGAGGTCCTTATGTCGCGTAGTTTCCCCACAATCGTTTTGCTTGGCGCGCTTGCGTTCAGCATCGGCTGCACCAACAAGAAGGTCAACAATCCGTTGGCCAACGTCGGCTCCAAGCAGCCTGACAAGGTTCTCTTCGACCGCGCCATGGACGCGATGAAGCATAACCGCTTCGACGTCGCCCGCATGACCCTGCAGACCCTGATCAACACTTACCCGGATTCGGAATTCATTGCCCGCGCCAAACTGGCCGTCGGCGATTCCTGGTACGCGGAAGGCGGCACGGCCGCGCTGTCGCAGGCCGAAATCGAGTACAAGGACTTCGAGACGTTCTTCCCCAACATGCCGGAAGCCGCCGAGGCGCAGCTCAAAATCGCGAACATCCACTACCAGCAGATGGAGAAGCCGGATCGCGACTACACGCACGCCAAGCGCGCCGAAGACGAGTATCGCAACCTGATTCTGCAGTATCCGGACTCGAAGCTTCTTCCGGAAGCCAAGCAGCGTTTGCTTGAAGTGCAGGAAGTTCTGGGGGAGCGGGAATTCGAGATTGGACGTTTCTACTATCTGCGTCAGTCCTACCCCGCCGCCATTGCACGCCTGAGTTCGCTCGTGGATCGCTACCCGCTTTATAGCGGTGCCGATGAGACGCTCTATCTGCTTGGTCAGTGCTATGAAGGCGAAATTACCGCAGTGCGAGCCAAGCCGATTCCGGAAGCCTTGAAAGCACGCGTGATCGAGGAATTCACGAAGAAATCCGCCGAAGCATACGACAAGATCCTCACTCGCTATCCACTGACAGATCGCACCGAGGACGCCAAGAAACGGCTGGAAGCTCTGCACCAGACTATCCCCACGCCCACCAAAGAAGCGATCGCGCAGAATAAAGCAGAAGAAGATAGCCGCCGAACTACGGGCATGGTCAGTCACGTAATGGCGGGTTTCAAAAAGCATCCCGATGTAGCGAAGGCCACGAAAGTCGGTGAGCCGCCCCTGACGGATCCTAAGGGTATGAGCGCGACCGAGTTCAGCCAAGAAGTCCAGGCTGCTTTGATGCCACATCCGCCGGGTGGCGAGAAGTCCGTTACCGTCGTGCCCACGGATGGCTCGGCGCCGCCTCCACCCAACGAGCCAGCGCCTCGGTCCGACAGCCCAGCCATCGCCGGAGCTCCCGCGCCAGCTCCCGCGGAAGGCAGCGCTCCGCCGCCTGCCCCCAGTTCGAATGAACTGCAACCGAACGCTCCTCCCGATCCGAACGAGCTTAAGGTGGATCCAGCCGAAGCCGGTACTGCCGTGCCACCCCCAGCCCAAGTAAATGAGATCCAGAATGGCGCAGCGCCTGCGGCTGCCGCCGACAGCAGCTCGAGCTCTTCAGATACGCCTACAGGCAAAGCCTCCACCAGCAAGAAAAAGAAGAAAAAGGGGCTAGGAAAGCTAAATCCGTTCTAAAACGGCACCGTGATGTGGAGTGCGGGCTGAAATCCACCCGCACTCATCTCCCTGGAAATGCGAACGTTCCCCCGCGCTTAGCCTTCTTTTGTGCCAATCTCAACCAGCCATGACCCCTAGTAACCTCCCGTAACCGCCTTCCCCAATTGACTTCAAAACAGGCACAGGTTAACTTCGCGGTATCTCCCCCTTCACCAAAGGACACCCTTGGCTCGCAAGATTCTGCTCGCCGACGACAGCGTCACCGCCCAAAACATGGGCCGGAAGATCCTTACTGACGCTGGTTATGAAGTAGTAACGGTCAACAACGGCTCGGCAGCTCTCAAGAAGATCGCCGAGGGCAAGCCTGACCTGATCGTCCTCGACGTCTACATGCCCGGCTATAGCGGTCTGGAAGTGTGCCAGCGCATCAAAGAGAATCGCGAGACCGCGCGTATCCCGATCCTGCTGACCGTCGGAAAGCTTGAGCCCTTCAAGCCGGAAGAGGCGCGCCGCGCCCGTGCCGACGCGTTTGTGGTGAAGCCGTTTGAGGCGAGCGAATTGCTCTCGGCCCTTACGAAACTCGAAGACAAGATTATCCCTGGCGCTGAGCCTTACAAGCAGGGAAGATTTGCTAAGGCGATCGCTTCGGTGGATCAGGAACCCGACGGCGAAAAGTTCGGCGACTCCGAAGGCGGTTGGAAAGCGCGCCTACGGATTCCAACCGGTAAGCCGAAGGAGAAAGATACGGAGCCTGATCCGGACTACGCGTCGACGCAGGGCAAAGGATTCCGCGATTTACCCGAGACGGCAACGAAGAAAAATGCACCGGCGCCTCCGGTTGTTGCTCCTATGCCCGAGCGTCCGCTGCCCAGCGGGATTCCGCACGACATTACACCGGAAGAGATTGCAGCTATCACGGCTGCCGCGGCTCAGTTGAACGGAACAGCTACCGCACCCGATGTCGAGCCTCACGAAACCCACATTCCCGAAAGCACTGTTGCCGAAACTGCTCAAGAAGTTGTCGCGCAGGATAACGATCCGGTAACTTTCGCAAGCTCTCCCGCACTCGCGGACCCGGTTGATGACGCAAGCGATGTGCAGACGGCAGCCGTATCCCATTTGGATTCGGCTCAGCCAGAGGCTGTCGCTGAGACCGTAGCCGCAGAACTGGTCGAGACGCCGACGGGGGCCAACCCTGAGATCCCCAGCGCGACGGTCCCACCGATGGAAGCCGTCGTGGAAGAGCCAGCGATTTCTCCAACTGCACGCCCCGAAGTGAGCCCGGTCGAGGCATCGGTAGAAGAAGTAGCCCCGGTTCCAGTCGCTGAGGCAGACGAATCGCGCGCTGTTATGCCCGTCATTGCGGCGCCCGAAACCGCCGTGGCGGATGTGCCTTCGGCACCTGCGATACCTGAACCCGCTGCTGAAGTCGCCGCAACTCAGTCCTCAGCTGCCAGCACCTCCGACGACGAAGTGATGGCCGCTCTGCAGACGCTGATTCCAAGCTCCGAGACCGCCGCGGTTGCCACAGTCGATCCTTCCAACGGAACGGGCACTACCTATCCCGCCCACTCTGCCCATCCGCGCTGGGTCGCCGAAGAGGTTGGCCTTGCAGTCGACGAAGCAACCATCTCGCTCGAACAGGAGATGGCAACGGCTTACAGCACGTTCTCAGGACAAGCGGCGCATTCCGCCGACACTGCGACGGCCGAACCCAGCGTTGCGCAGGCCGAAGTGACCGTGGCCGCACCGGCACCCGAACCCGAGCCCGAACCCTTCGAACCGCCCGGAGTGGAGGCACTGGCCTCAGCGGCCGCTGTCGGCGAAGGAGCGTCCGCCTATTCAACGGTGAGCGTGCAGGCATCCCCAGAGTCCTTGACCACCGAACAGCCTGCTGAAATTACGACCTCGACTTCCGAAGTGCACAGCGCTGCTGCATCCTCCACAGCAGAGCCAGTTGCGGAAGCGATTCACACCATCGAAGGAGAAGTTATGGCTGCCAGTTGGAAGAACATACGTGACTCGATCGCTGGAGCAGCGGCAAAACCTGCTGCAACGAAGGAAGAATTTCGCGACGTCGAGCCAGCGCCGGTCGAACCCAACTCTGTAGCGCCCCTTGAGCCGAGCACACGTCAGTTCAAGGCCAGCGATCCGACCTCGATCGCGAATATCGTCGACAGTGTGCTCGCCGAATTGCGCCCCAAGATCGTGGAAGAAATTGCCCGCAAGCTCGCAGATTCGAAGAAGGAATAAACCGGGTCCGCGGCAAATAGATCAACTAACGCCACTCAATGAGTGGCGTTGGTTTTTTGAGCTGGAAACACGATCATGACCGCGTCCGGCTGCCTGGCACGAATCAGTCGAGGCATATTCATTCCAGGTGCAGGCGATCCAAGATCCTTCTCGGTCGCGTATGGTGCGTAGAACATCAAGTGCCCTGGAGCGTGTACCAGCTGATTGTTCTGCGCAATAAAGAGATAGATGGAATCCGAGAGCATGTACACAATCCCCGGCTTCCTGGGTGCCAGAAATTGTCCATCCTTGTACCCCGCGTCGATGTCGGCTTTGATCTGACCTTCGGTCCTGCCCTTCGCGCGCTGTTCCTCTGCGAACAACCGGGTGGGAAGCGTGGTCGTGCTGCCTTCGGCGTCGAAGCACGTCGGTTCCTGGTTGAGCGGAGTCTGTCGATCCACAAAGCACGAGAAGCCGTTGCTGCCGTCTTGCACTTTCACATAGCCGGTCGAGTCCAGCACATAGACGGTCGCTTTGTCGGAAATCTCCGGCGGAGCGGCACTTTTGGCAAGTGTGATCTTCTGCGTCCGCGGGAGTGACATATCGTAAGCAGGCTTGGGAAGGGTCGCCTGCGCGAACAAGCAGAGACCGGTGGTTGGGAGCAAAAGGGCAGACAGAAGTTGCATGTGTACCTCCGTCGGCGGATCCCGCACGGGGTTCCGCCGTCGGAGTTCATAGACTCGGAGGGCATGGCGGGGTTAGCAGTCCCCGCGTAGCCTAGTTCGCAACGTTCACCACTTAGCAGAGTTCGTCGGCAGTCTTGGGACTGATTACCTTTCCGATCTCGGTGATCTTGTTCGCAGGGAACCCGCTGAGTTCGGCATGCTTGCGAATCGCGGATTCATCCTTCGCCAGGTAAACGCAGAAGGTCTTATCTTCGGCAACGTAGGATTCAACCCACTGGATCTCCCCGCTTCCGACTTGCGCGAGCGCTTTGTTCGACGTGGCCGCCGCCTGCCGCAGCTGCTCCCCCTGCAGATCTCCCACCTTGGGGATTTCACGCTCAATCACGTATTTCTTCATGACATTCTCCGATCCTTTTCAGGAAGTTTTTCGATGTCTTGAAAATAGCGGCCCGAAGGCTTGCGGACAAGATGGCAGATTTGCCATTATAGGTGGGTGATCCAGCCAACACTCATTACGTAGTCGAAGGGGCCGAATGATTGATGTCACTGTACTGCTCTTGAACGACACATTTTCGTCGACCGCGATCGGCCCAATGGAAGTCTTCCGGCACGCGGGGTCGCTGTGGAATTACTTGACCGGGGTGCAGCCATCGCCCAACTTCCGCGTGACCACCGTGTCGGCGGACGGTCGGGCAGTGAGTTGCGATGGCGGCATTCGTATTCATCCCGCAGCGGCGATCAGCAGTATCCGCCGCACGGAGCTGATCTTCATCCCCACGACGGGACTGAACCTGGACAACCTTGGTGAACTGTATGCCCCTGTCCTGCCCTGGCTATGCCGCTGGCACAAGCGGGGTGCGTCCATCGCAGCCGTCTGTTCGGGAGTTGGGCTGCTGGCGGCGACCGGGATGCTCGATGGCAAGCGCGCCACTACGCATTGGGGGCTGGCCGAGACCTTCCGGAAGAAATACCCAAAAGTGAAGTGGATGCCGGAGTTGATGGTGACGGAAGATCGCGGCTTCTACTGTGGTGGCGGAGTGCATGCCGCGCTCGATCTCAGTCTTTACTTAGTGGAGAAGTTCTGTGGACACGAAGTCGCCGTGCAGACCTCGAAGGCATTGCTCATCGATACGCCGCGCGCGTGGCAATCGGGCTTCGCAATCGTGCCTTTGAAGACTGACCACACCGACGACGCCATCTCGCGAGCCCAGGAATGGCTGCACGAGAACTTCCACCGCGAATTCCCGCTCGAATTCGTCGCCCAAAAGGTGGCCATGAGCGTGCGCAACTTCGTGCGCCGCTTCAAGCAGGCGACCGGTGACAGCCCTCTGATCTACCTTCAAAAGCTCCGCATTGCCACTGCCAAGCGCCTGCTCGAGGGCGACCACCGCAGCGTCCAGGAAATCAGCGGCGCCGTCGGTTACCAGGACGTAGCCTTTTTCCGCGAGTTATTCGAGCGACACACCGGAGTCGCACCGAGCGCGTATCGCAAGAGGTTTGGGGTGTAAGCGGTCAGTAGTCCCATGCTGCAACTAACTGCACATAGTCCCGATTTAGAACTCTCTATGTAAGAACCGTTGCTGGACGAATATTTGTGGGCTAATATCTTCGGCGCGAGGGCCCATGAAAACGCTCATCACCGCCGCCACAAGTCTGTTTGCTGTTTTAACTCTGGCCACCGTTGTTTGCGGACAAGAAAATTCTGTTCCTCAGTCCAATTTGAGCAGCCCGGCTGCCGCCGCCGGAGCGGCGACCACCAGCAGCGCCCCGGCACCCGCTCGAGCGCCACATTTTGTTCCAGTGCTGATCTCCGCCACGGATAGCCGCGGCAATCCAGTCCTGGATCTCACAAAAGATCAGGTGACGGTGCTGGATGCAAACCTCTCAGTCCCCCCGCTGCAGATTTACAAGGGCACAGATCTTCCGCTGCATCTAGGCATCGTGCTGCTGTGCACGCCGCGCACCTTTGCCCAGCAGCAAGCCGCGGCCATCGACCTGATCAATAAGGTGATCCGGCCTGGCGTTGACGAAGGTTTCGTTATCGCCGCACGCGGAAAACGTCCGTGGCCGGGCGAACGCCTGGAGTGGAAGCAGGATCCAGCAGTGCTGACGTCGACGATCAAAGGCCTCGATCCGAACGCGGGTTTTTGGGATGCCTTCAACTTCGACTTACAAACCGCCGAAACTTCCTTTGACGAGAACGCCGGCCGCAGTTCTTTGCAGACCGTCGCGGGCAATGGAGTCAGCGTGTTCGATGTCGTCTACTCGATGATGAATTCCGATCCTCGTCCTTCCCGGCGAGTGGTCGTGATGTTTAGAGAACCATGGGCTCATAGCCCTGGCTTTGGCCGCCGAGCCAATACGTTCGTGGAAGGTAGGATGGCGCGGGTAATCGCTGCCGGCCAAGAGGCTCATATCGCTACATTCGTGGTCGGGTTGGAAGATCAACAGTTTAACGGTATCACCGACAACAACATCGGGAAGATTTACACCTCCCTGCATGCCGGAGACGACGGTGGGGCGGGCTCTGCTGGTCGTTCGTTCGACCTGGAGATGGAGAAAGAACGCAAGCACGCCTACGATGCGGGTAAATCCAATGTTGAGCGTCTGGCTTCGGAAACGGGCGGGGCCACCTACTGGAGCACCAAAAAAAATTTTCCCGACGCGATTGCTTCTATCGCGAATCAGCTGAACGGACAGTACATTGTCACGTTCGTGCCGCGGGATCTACCGAGCGGCATACACCCGCTGAAAATCACGAGCAAAGATGCTGCTCGCGTGCTGTCGCAGAGTGCCTTTATTGTGGGTCAGTAAAGGCAAGGAAGGCCCTTAAGGAACCCGCTTCAAGACCACGGCGACACTTTCGTCGGCGCCAATAATCCCTTGCATTTTCCGGAGCGCTTCTGTTTGGTCAGGCTTGAGAAGCACTTCACGGCGCACAAATTCGCGGGAATATCTCAGCTTCGTTCCAGTGATTTCTATTTTGCTCTCATAGGTGGCGAAACCCATGTCTACTTTAACGGGTTCAGGAACGTCATCGATTGCGTACTCTTTGGGGAGATCGAATTCGTATACATCGGTTTCGCGGCTGGCATCTTCGAATTGAAATGGCAAGCGGCGCGGCTTGCGCTCTAAGACTAGTGCTTTCTCACCCATCACGCGCGGGCGTACCAACATGAGAGGTCCGCGGATTTGGGCATACCCCGGATCCGTCAATTTAAAGACGATCTGGAGATTCTGCTGACTGTGGTCGAGCTGCTGAATGTCGGCATTTTCTAGATTGAATCCCCTTAGCGAGCGACTCAGCCGGTGCTCCAACTGCTGGGTGCGCTCCTGCTGACTGGCGTGCATGAGTGAGGCCCGTTCGTGAAATGCGTGATCTCCACTGCGGCTCTCCACTATCTCTCCAGAGAGAACGCCCTCCGCGCTCAGCGTGAAGTGGCCGCTGCGAGAAAGCAGGTTCGCCTCCGGTGGTGCGAGAGGGGTATGAATCAGTTCCCCGCTGCCCCCAGCCATCAGGAGTGCGTAGCTGTCCTGCAAGTCTCCCCGCAGGTCTCCCACAGGTGTGTAAGGGTCGGTTGGATCAAAGATCAAAAAGCGCACTCCCGACTTACTGGTCACAACCGATCGGTACCGACTCGCGTCGGTCGTCGGCGGCAATTCGATGGCGAGAATGGCGTGGTTGAAGTGCGGAGAGGAGAGCGCGGGTGTAACGTTTCCCCGATGCGTATCGATGAGTACGTAGTCTGAAGCGATGCCGACTTCACGAAGCATCGTGCTAAGCAAGGTAGCTTTGTCTTTGCAGTCGCCGTAGCGCGCACGAAAAATGTCGGCTGCCGGATGCGGTTGGTAGCCGCCAATTCCGATCTCGATCGCCACGTAGCGCACGTCGGATTGCATAAAGGACGCTAGGGCTTGGACTTTTCCATCGAAGTCCGACTTTCCGGAGACTAATTGCTGCGCCTTCTGCGAAAGTTCGAGCGTGGGGGTACGTCGGTCGGCAGTAAGCTGTGTGTACCAGCGGCCCAGCGCTTCCCATGATCCCGCGTTCGAGGGGCCAGACCCCGGCGGAAAGTAAATCAGTCCCAGTCTGCGGGACAGTGACCAAGGCGAAGGGCTCATGGGCTCGTGCTCGATGGCCGGCAGATCGCGTAGAGTCCATTCCCACGTTCCATCGCCGGCCCGGGAAGGTTCGACTGGATCTCCGTTCGCCCAAAGTGTCTTGAACTCCCACCCTGGCGGAAGCAGCACCGTCACTCGGGCTTCGTGCACGGGGACCGATTCCTGAAAGCCCCACTCCAGTTCGTTCACCCACTCCCGGCGTTGGACTTCGTACTCGAAGGCAATGACTGCGCCGGGATCCGCTCCAGGGCAAGTGGCGGTCCTGAGACGAAGATCGTTGTACAAGTCGTATCCGAAAAAGGCGCCGCGCTCGGCGAAGTCCTTATCCTTAAGTTCGAACTCCTTACCGGAGCGATCGATCGACCAGCAATGAACCTGGTGAAGTTTCTCCTTGTCTCTCACGTATACCGCCAGGTCAGCTTCCTCGCGCCCCTCCGGACGAAGGATCTTGACAACGCGACGATAGTGCTCGCGGTATTCGGCCGGACCGGAGATGGCGATTCTCACCTCATCAAGCAGGACTACCGCTTTCGTGTCAGGTTCGTAGGTGGGCAGAGTGGAGGACGCGGCCTGTCGAACCCAATCGGGAGCGGCGCTGCTCGCATGCGCGATGCTTACAAGCAGCAATCCAAGAACCAAGAAGAAGTAGGTTTTACTTCGCATCCGCATGGGCCGCCCCTCGGGCGATCATCTGCTGATCGTCTCCCGTCTTCACCTTGTCGAAGAAGCCTTTGAGATTTTTGTACTCCGCGACAGGGAAGGCCATGCCGCCCATAATCAGATCACGGCGCGCCGAGATCGTGTTTGGTGTCTCCCGCTTTTGGTTCGTCGCGTACAGGGCGTAGTCCAGCTTCAGGGTATCGTCGGCCGGAAGGCTCTCGACTTCGAGGGTCGCCGGCAGGGCAATGTGGACCTCGTCAATCTCGCGCGTGAGGTTCCAGAAGTAAATGGGATTGATGCGCTCGGATGAGGAGAAAACCGGTTTGTTGTTGACCTGAAAGATGTGGAGGGGAATCAGTAGTCGCTTGCCCGCGCCGACCGCCATGGGCGCGGATATCTTGAAATCAGCCGCGAGGTGGACTTCGGTATCGTCCCAGTTAGGAGAACCGACGAGAGTTACTTCGCTATCGGCGGGAAGCCAGCCACGTACTTCGTCTTCCAGGAGTTTCTTGCGGCCTTCCGCGTCGGTCAGGCTCCCCTTCTGACGGCGATCCATCGCTTCCAATCCGTAGAAGCCGATTTTGACCGTACCCTCAACCTTGCCATCTTCGCTTAGCTGGACGCGCGCCAAGCGCTGGATCTGGGCCTGGTTGTAACCGGACAGCGGACTCTCTATAAACTCGGTTTCCTTCTCTGACTTCTGTCGCAGCCCCTGTGAGCCCGAATAACGCCAGTCCATCAGGCCATACGGGCAGTACTTTGTTCCGGGATCGAGGAATACATCCTTCCCGTTAAGTTGGACGATAGTGATCTCGTTGCTCAACTGATGAGTGGACAGGAGTTCGTGCTGGAAAAAGGTGTCGTCTCGAGTCGGCACCCACATCATCCATGCTGGGAACCCGGCTGCTCGCGCCATGGCCGCAAACAAGCGGTTCAAGTCGTCGTGCGTGCCGCTCCGCTGCCGAAGAACATCTTCGGCGCTTTCATTCGGCTTGAGGCTGATGGCTTTTTCTTCCTCTTCCTGCCGCTTGGGAATGAAGCTTTGGTTTTCGAGAGTAGTCACAAACGCGTAGAGCTTGCGGAGTTTCTGCTCGGGAGTATCTGCGGCTGCTACCGTCTTGGCTACGAGGTCCTGGATTCCACCCCTGTGATCAAGAAACTTCTCGACGTCTTTGCTCCAGAACTTGCCTTCCTGTTTCCAGAACGCATCGGCGCTGGAATCGATGGTGTAGTAGAACTGCACCCGGTAACGCAGCATGTTCGCCGGAGGCATGTAAGGCTCTTCTTGCAGGGGAGGAACATTCGTAAGCGCAAGATCGACGTATTGGGTCGCTGTGCGAGAAGTCGCGACGCTGCTCGTCATCAAGCGATGCCACTGCGGTTTTGGTCCGTTGCTCGGAAGATACGATGTCCAGGCACTTCCCCGTCCAACCCGTTCGTGTGCCATGATGAGGTCGCCGGGGTAAGGAACAAACTTGAACGTCGCGCTCTTCTGAAAGAGTTCGTTTTGAACAATCCATTCCGGCGGATAAAAGCTGTGATCGTCGTAGCGCAGCGAGTAGCGAAAATCCAGGATGCTGCCGACCTGTACGTCGGGTAGGGTGAAGGACTTCACGTGCACCCGGATTTCATTGCCTCTTCCTCGTTTGCCCTTTACTACCACCTTATCGAAGACTCTCCCATTAAAGGGGACAATGGATCCGTCGGCATGAACGGTGCGTCCGCTGACACTGTCTACTCTGAATCCCCGCTTGGAATATGGAATCTCCACGTCGGCGTAACGTTTGCCGGTTTCGGTGAGAACCTTGATTCTCATGTAAACCGAGTGATTGTTGTTTGGATCGTCGGCGACTTCCTCGCGGAGAAGAACGACCGCGGGTGCGCCTTTCTGTTCTGCGATGTCGGTCATCTTTCGATCTTCTGGATCAATGGCGGGCCAATCGGCGCGGGCTTGTGTTACCAGGAAGATAGGAACCAAAAACACCAGGTAGACAGGGATCCAGAAGTTACTAAGTTTCATGGGGCCTCGTGGCGCTAACCGGACCAACTATTATCCTTAGTTGGATGGGAGTGGGCAAGAAAATCTTGAACCTAGCAGGGAGAGGCACTCCGGTGCGCCGCTATCACCAACGCTGCGAAAGCATGGCCCTCGCTGATGCCAGTAGTTTCGTCGCGGGAAGCGACCTTTACCGATTCGGGACAGTCGATCGCGTATCGTTCAACTGTAAACCTAAGCGTGACCGGGAACCCCTCGCACTTAGGTTCTCACCCCCCAGCTTCGTTTGAGGGGGTGAGAACATGACGGGATGGAGTTGCGGACCTTTCAGAAGAGTTAATAGGCCGACAACGTCTGCCCAACTGGGCCAACATCGGATTGTCAACTTTTGGTCTGGGATCGCAGCCTTATACGCCGCTTTGCGTCGCTACATCCGCAGCTGGCAGAAAACGGTTTGCGCATCGATCTTGACTATTTGCGGAACTATGTCGATCGCCATGTTGGACTGGTCACAGAGACTGCGATCGAGAGGCTGGCGAAAACCTTACTGAAGCTCGGCCACGAGTCCGGCGAGGTTCATCCCGATGGAGTGGAAATCCGCACTACGAACGATGAACTGAGCGGATTGGCGGATATCAGCCGATTCACCGCTAGCCGCGCCCTCAGCGATTGGGGTGGGCTCGGGAACGATTACCAAAGGGCGCAGATGGATCCTTCTACATTCCCCCGTAGCCCTCATGGTTGACTAGTAACACCGCTAGTAGGTCCCTGCCGTCCGTTCAAAATTATTTTCATTACGTGCGCTAGCGCAACGACGCGATTCATTCTCTCTAGCTATCCTAGTCCTGCCCTTCCCTGGGTTCTCTTCTCCAAGGGGCGAATGGATTGCTATGCCCGCGAGGAAGAGCAGTTAAAAATGAACGACTCCAAAGAACCGGAGCCCGACAAAGTTCCCGAGCACAATTCAACTTCCAAAGATGGAACTGCGGCTGCGTCCAGGGAGGACCCACCCTCCTATGCAGAGTGGCGCCAACTGGCACAAAGAATTCAGCAAGAGACGGATCCTGAGAGGTTGTTCGTTCTTGTTCGGCAGCTGATTACCCTGTTCGACGATGAACAGCTGCGAAACTGCCTGCGTCGACCGCCAGAGGAAAAATAGGATTTCCGTCGGCAGTTTCACCCCCTAGTCAGTTTGACGGGGTGAGAACATGACGGGAGGGAGATGCACCCCCCAACAGGTTGGAGTTAACGATTGGCCAAACCACAAGCTTATTTAAATCGATAGATGTCGACGTTAGCATTCGTCGATTGGCAGCCGCAGGGATCTTAACATAAATTGATGGACATCGATGTTGCGAAAATATCCCCCCCCTTAGAAGCTGAGCTTCAGTCCGAACTGCAGCTGACGTGGGTTGAACGTGCCGCTGGCCTGGCCGAATTGTAGATTGTTGTTCACTTTGTTGAAGCCCGTCGAGCCCATCGCTCCGCCCAGTTGGAAGTTGGTGTGATTGAAAACGTTGAACGCTTCTGCGCGGAATTGCAAGTCGAACCGGTCGGAAAGCTGGAAGGTCTTGAAGATGGAAGTATCCACTGCCCAGTATCCAGGCCCCACAAAAGTGTTGCGACCCAGATCGGCAACACAACCCAGGCAGGGTGCGGTAAAGAACCCCTTAGGAAGATTGAATCCGTCGGCCCATTGAGCGTGCGTCGCATTCACATGGTTCACAATCGCGTTCGGACGGTCATTCGCTACCCCGTCCAGGTTGTAGTCCGCTCCCACATTTACACAATAGATCGGATCGAAGGCAGCCAGAGCGCAAGCTCCTGTGTGCCCCTGGTCAGCAAATCTGGGGGTGGCAAACGGGCCACCTACAAACGGTGACCAGTGGGCACCGCTCTGGAACGACCAGATTCCGTTCCATTGCCATCCGCCCAGAACCGTACCCAGCGCTCCTTGAGTCTTCTGGAAGAACGGCAACTCCCACACATAGTTGAATGTGAGCCGTTGGCGGATGTCGAACACGGAGTTTCCACGGTCCAAACCTGGAAGCGTCGGGTCTGTACTCACGCCATCGCCCGCTGCAAAGCCGTTCAGCGACGTTGCTCCGTTGCGCCATGTCGATCCGGAATCAATCGCGTGGCTCCAGGTATAGTTCCCACCAATTTGTAACCCGTGGCTCATGCCCTTCTGCACAGACAGTTGCAGGCCATGATAGATGGAGTTCCCCGCGTTCTCCCAAACCCGAAGAAATCCTTGATTAGGGTTGAGTCGCCCATCTGGATTGATTACAAATCCGTTCGCGTCCCGACTGGTGTTGACCTGGCTACATAGCTTCCTGCCAAAGGTGTCGGTGACGCACGTTCCTTCCGGCAGCCGCGCTCCTGGGATGCGATTTACCGCTTCTGCTCGAAACAGTTTGTGGCCGGCCGTTCCTACATAGTTGAGTTGAACGACGATTCGAGCGCGGATTTGATGCTGAACTCCGAAAAACCAGTTCTCGACATAGGGGTCTCGAATCCCCTCTGGAAACACGATGGCCGTCTCGGCCGCGATATGGGGATTCGAAGGATCCCAACCCGATACGTTTCCCGTGGCCTGGACCCCGCTCCCGGAATGCTGCTCCGGGGGAGCCGGCCCCGCGAACCTGGCAGGTCCGCCTCCGACAGGTCCGTACACAACCTGGTTGACGTCACCACCCAGAAAGTTTGTGACGCTGTCCAAGGAGTAGTAGGGCGGGTTCCAACGGGTATTGGAAAGCGGGTTGTAGAGCGTCCCCTCGTAGGAAAGCCCAAAGCCACCGCGCAAGGAAGCCCGGCCATCTCCGAAGACGTCCCAGGCAAAGCCAATTCTCGGCCCAAAATTATTGTGATCGCCACGTCCCAGTGTTGAAGAGGGTGCGAAACCGCCAAGACCACACGCCCCAGCCAGCGGCGCCCTCGGATTCCCGGGACACGGAGTGCTGGCATCCTTGATCTGGCCGGCGCCGGTAGTGATGTTGTCGATCAAGTTCTTCCCCGGCCCCTTCAGGAAAGTCGTGGTCAGACCGTTCAGTTCAGTGTGGCGAGTGAAGAGATCATAGCGGAGGCCGAGACTCAGCGTCAGTTGCCGGCTGACTTTCCAATCGTCCTGAACGTAAGCGCCTACCTCCCAGTTGCGCCAGTGCCGGATATTGGTTTCCAGGTGGGCTAGCGTATTTCCAGTGAATTCTGGATTGACTCCGGCAGATTCGGAGTAGGGTGCGTCGCTCGCGAAGAACAGAGAGTCGAAGAATGCGTAATCAGGTCGCGCCACATTGAAATCGCCATTCTCTATGTTGCGGCGCACGTCCACGCCTGCCTTCAGGTTGTGCTTGCCATGGTTGAGCGACACCATGTCGGCATATGTATAAATGTTCTCGTGAAACGTCTGCGGGTAGCCGTCGGAAGAACCGAACCCCAGCGTGTTGTCGCCAAAATCAACCGCGGGTACACCGGGCAGATCCACGACGACATCGTTTCCATTCCCTGCGTATCCTGCGCGAAACTCATTGAGGACGGTTGGGCCAAAAATATGGATGTAGCTAAACTGGAAGTTAGGTGTTGTCATCTTAGAAGGATTCAGGAAGCCGCGAAGTAAATCACTGCCGGTGTACTGATCCGCCGACCTAGCCCAGTTGAACTGGCTGAACAGTCGATCCTTCGAACCCGGGTTGAAGTCCAGACGCAGTGAGGCTTCGTTGCCGTTGAACAGGTTTCCTTCCACTTGTGACTTGCTGACACTGATCGCCTGTTCCAGGAACGTATCGTCGCGGTTGAAGGCACCAGCCTGGGGCACTGCAAAAGGTGAGCCTCCTTCACAGCCTCCATGGTTCGGCGGTCCATTCATCTGGTCAATGTCGGCCTGCTCCACTCCAAACAACTGCGCAAACCGGTTCGCCAGAGCAGCCGCGGCGGCAGGATTGAAGGAGCGTGGGTCGAGGCTACCGGGACACAGATACTCCGGGAAACTGGAAAAACCCGACTCCGAGAACGGGTCGTGGGGACCGGTCACGTAACCCCGAAGCGTCATCAGTGGCGTTCCCCGGGTTGAGGGCGGGAAGTTCTTGTACAAAAGCGCTGCTACGGAGCCGGGAAACGCTGCAGTGGCGGCACTGCGGAATTGCTGCGACTCCACCTGCACCGGCCCCGCGCTCGACGTCAGAAAACGATCTCCCTGGTAAGCGCCAAAGAAAAAGAGCTTGTTTTTCACGATCGGTCCGCCGACGGTTCCGCCGAACTGGTTCAGGTGCAGAGGGATTTTCCGGCGATTGGCTGGATCTGGATCACGATTCGCAAAGAAAAAATTGGCATCAAGAGCATCGTTGCGGAAATATTCCCATGCGCTGCCGTGCAACAGGTTGGTGCCGGACTTCGTGACGAGGCTGGTGATGGCTCCGGCGCTATTGCTGAATTCGGCTGAATTGTTCAGCGTTACCAGTTGAAACTCCTGAACCGTGTCCTGGATAGGTTGGTTAACTGGGCCGCCACTTAGACCCTTGTTCGACACACCGTTGATAAGAAACCCGTTGAAGTTTTCCCGCACACCGTTGACCACCGTGTTGGCGCCGTTCTCGAACATCACTCCACGTACGTTAGTCGCCCCTGGAGCATATTGGATCAGGTCATATACGTTCCTTCCGTTTAGCGGCAGGTTCGCAATCATGGTGGAATCCACGGTCTGGGAGAGCCGGGCATTCTCCGTGTTCACCGCCACCGTCGACTCGTTTACCTCGATGGTTTCGTCCGCAGCTCCCACCTGCAGCTCAAAGTCGGCGCGTACCACTGTGCCAACGTTTAATATCAAGGCGCCGCTGGTGCTGGTTCGGAAGCCCGACATCTCTACGGAGATCTGGTATTGGCCCACGATCAGCTCTCGGCCCATATAGATCCCGTCCCCATTGCTACGTACCTCTAGCGTCAAGCCCGTTCCCAGATTGTGGATCAGCACGCGCGCCTGGTTGATGACGGCGCCGGAAGGATCAGTAATCAGACCCGTGAATTCACCGTTTTGCACTTGGGATGATGCTGGGAGGCCGAAGGCGATCAACGCCAGGATGAAAGCGCCGTGAAGCACCCGGTTAGCCATGGCCCCTCTGCCCGGGAGGATTGAGGACCAGTCGGCGCCAAAATGAGAACCGGCGTGAGGTCCAACTCCTGATCTCGAAGAACTATGCGCTGGACCCCTCACTTAGCGTGGATCTTGACTATAACACTCATTCTTCCGGTTAAGGCAGGAAGTTCACATGGTTGAGAAATTGTACTTGCGGTCTGCGGGAAAACACAGATTGCAGCGTGCCTTGGGTAGCGGATGACGTCGAGTCGAGCTGAGGCCTACTGAAGCACGCACGTCTTTTAAACGCTGAGGTTCGCTGTGTCATGCGAAGTCCATTTTCGCGCAAGGGCTTGAGTATCCGCCTTTCCTGCATTGACTTGCAGTCTACCTAGGCCTAACATCCGCGAGCATGATCGGCCGAACCATCTCCCATTACAGCATTCTGCGAGAGCTGGGCAGTGGCGGCATGGGTGTGGTTTATGAGGCCGAGGATACGAAGCTGCTTCGTAGAGTCGCCCTGAAATTCCTGCCCGAAGGACTTGTGCGCGATCACCAGGCGCTTGAGCGTTTTCAACGCGAGGCTCGGGCGGCCTCTGGCCTGAACCATCCAAATATCTGCACGATTTACGAGGTCAACGACCACGAAGGCCAGCCCTTCATCGCTATGGAACTACTGGAGGGGCAAACTCTTCAGGGTCGTGTTGCAGGAAAACCGGTTGGAGATGAAGAACTCCTGGATTTGGCGATTCAGATTGCGGATGCACTCGATGCTGCACATTCGAAAGGTATCTTCCATCGTGACATCAAGCCTGCCAACATTTTCATTACCACCCGGAACCAGGTGAAGATTCTTGATTTCGGGCTGGCCAAAAGGATCGATCCCCCACTGGCGGCTCCTACTGGTAGCGATGCCGCCTCGCTGACGCGTAGCATGGGAGATGGGAACCTCACCAGCCCGGGCATGACCATGGGCACCATAGCCTACATGTCTCCCGAACAGGCACGGGCGGAAGAACTCGATTCTCGAACTGACCTGTTCTCCTTTGGGGCTGTTCTATACGAAATGGCAACGGGCCAGCCCCCATTCACCGGCAAGAGTTCTGCGGTAATTTTTGAAGCGATTCTAAACAGGAACCCGCCTCCTCTACACCGTCCTGAACTGCTCGAGAAATTTGTCGAGATAGTTGACAAGGCACTCGAAAAAGATCGCGATATGCGCTATCAGAGCGCAGCAGAGATGCGTGCCGACCTGAAGCGCCTCAAGCGGCAAAGCGCATCGCAGCCATCCGTGGCCGTGCCCAGATCCGAAACTGCTGAGGCGCATCCGTGGCTGCAACTACGATGGCTCGCCCTGCTGGGCCTGTTTGTGAGCGGGATTGTGGCGTTAGGGCTCTGGTTTCGGGCGCCTCTGCCAGACCCGAAAGTGCTCAGCTATACGCCTCTAACCCACGATAGGGATCGGAAGTATCCTCCTTTGGTGACCGATGGCTCGCGCCTTTACTTCATGATGCCCAAGAAGAAGGGTTGGACAATTGCGGAAGTCTCCACCTCGGGTGGGGAAACGGCCGCCATTGACTCGCACTTCGATGACATTCAAATAACGGATATTTCGCCGAATGGGTCGGAGCTGTTGGTTGGGCAATTTGCTTCGCCGGATGACGCTATCTACATTTTGCCACTACCCGCCGGTTTGCCACGGCGGGTGGGGAGCATTCTCGCTCATGATGCCAGTTGGTCTCCGAATGGAGAGCAAATCGTGTATGCACACGGTAACGAACTGTTCCTGGCAAAGCCTGACGGAAGTGACTCTCGCCGGCTCGTTACGTTAAGCGGCACCGCTTCCTGGCCGCGTTGGTCTCCTGACGGAAAGGTATTGCGGTTCACCATGGACGATTCGAAAAGGGGTGGGCAGTCACTGTGGGAAGTTGCCTCTGACGGGACCGGCCTGCGTCCCTTGCTGCGGGGTTGGAGCAATCCGCCATCGGAGTGCTGTGGCAACTGGACTCCTGACGGGAGTTACTTTGTCTTTCAGTCCCCACACGGTGCCTACATGAATAGCCTTTGGACTATTCGAGAAAAGCGTGAATTTCTACGCAGCTACAAACCGGAACCAATCCAGTTGACTACGGGTCCAAGCAACATGAACAGCCCGGTGCCGAGCCGGGACGGAAAGAAGCTCTTTGCGATCAAGGGTGATCCCCTTGGCCAACTTGTGCGGTACGACGGCAACTCTCAACAGTTCTTACCATATCTTTCTGGAATCTCAGCCATTCATTTGGGTTTTTCAAAGGATGGGCAATGGGTTGCTTATACGAGCTACCCGGACGGAATGCTGTGGCGCAGCAGACTCGATGGCACGCAGCGCCTTCAACTCACTTCTTCCTCGATGGGTGGTCAGATGCCGCAATGGTCGCCTGACGGAAAGCGTATTGCGTTCTGTGCCAACATGTCCGGCAAGCCGTTGCACGTCTACATCGTGTCGGCAGATGGTGGAGCTCTTGAAGAAGTTTCCCACGGCGAGCGCGATGAAATGTTCCCCACCTGGTCGGGGGACGGTGATTCACTGTTCTTCGGAAATGGGCCAACTGATTCGGCGGACGTTCCTGCGAGTGCCATCTATCAGCTCAACTTGAAGACCAACCAACTCACGACCGTGAACGGTTCACAAGGCATGTGGATGCCCAGACTTTCGCCGGA
>DASRDJ010000415.1:0-8611 GCA_035652655.1 Terriglobales bacterium | reverse complement strand
CCACCAGCGCCTGGTTGGTGCAGATATTCGAGGTCGCCTTCTCGCGCCGGATATGTTGCTCGCGGGTCGCCAGCGTCAGCACAAAACCGCGCTTGCCCTTGCGGTCGGTGGTCTGGCCCGCAAGACGTCCCGGCATCTGGCGAACGAATTTCTCCTTGGTCGCAATCACTCCGCAGTACGGCCCGCCGAAGCCCACAGGCACGCCGAACGACTGCGCCTCCATGGCAACGATGTCAGCCTCTCGCGGCGGCTCAACGATACCGAGCGAAACCGCCTCCGCAATCGACACCACCAGCAGTGAACCGTTCTTATGCGCGATGTCAGCAATCGCCGTGATGTCTTCAATTGTCCCAAAGAAGTTCGGCGACTGAATCAGCACGCACGCCGTATCGGGGCCGATAGCCTTCTCCAGTTGCTTCAGATCAATCCGGCCGGAGTCGCTGTATCCGGCGCTCGCCAGCGGCATGCCCTGATGATGCGCATAGGTCGCGAGCACCTCGCGATATTCCGCATGCAGGCTATTTGCGACCACCACCGAATTGCGCCCTGTCACGCGCACCGCCATCATCGCGGCCTCAGCCGCAGCGGTCGAGCCGTCGTACATGGAAGCATTTGCCACCTCCATGCCCGTCAACTCGCAGATCATGGTCTGGAATTCGAAAATCGCCTGCAGCGTTCCCTGCGAAATCTCCGCCTGGTAGGGCGTGTAGGCGGTAAGAAATTCGCCCCGCGAGATCAGCGAATCAATGATCACGGGGCGGTAGTGCATATAAGCTCCCGCGCCCAAGAAGCTCGCATACTCGATGCCATTTTCCTTGGAGCGTTGCCGGAACCAGTCCACGATTTCCGATTCGGCCATCTGGCGCGGAACCTTGAGGTCACGGCTCAGCCGGTACTCGGCAGGAATGGGTGCAAACAGGTCGTCAATCGAGCGCGCGCCAATCGCCTTCAGCATGGCTTCGCGGTCGGCGGGAGACTTGGGTAAATAACGCATAGGAAGTTATATAGATGACGCAAACTGCTTGGATGATTGCAACTGAACGATCCGCAGCCATTGGCTATCAGCCATCAGCTATCAGCTGATCCCATTTAGTGGCCACCTTCTTCATTCACGAACTTCTCGTAATCAGCCGCCGAAAGCAGGTTCTTTAGCTCCTCCGGATTTTTCAGCGTAACCCTCACCATCCACGTGGTGTTCGCTTCCTTATTAATCTTCTCAGGCACTGTGGCGAGTTCGCCATTCACCTCGTTCACGGTGCCCGACGCGGGCGCATACAGATCCGAGACCGCCTTCACCGACTCTACCGTGCCGAACGTCTTCCCCGCTGTGATCTCTGACCCGGGCTTCGGCAGATCGACAAACACGATATCGCCCAGCGACGCCTGCGCGTAGTCGGTAATGCCGATCGTTGCGTTTGAACCGTCGACTTTAATCCACTCGTGTTCTTTGGTGTATTTCAGGTCGGCTGGATAGGACATTTAGCTTCTGGCTCCTGGCTTGTAGCGATTGGCTCCGAGCGACTGAACTCCGAGCTGTGAGCGTGAAATTTTTTCCTAGTTCTTCTTCGGTCTCTTATAAAACGGTGTCGGCACCACCTGCGCGCCTACCCCTTGCCCGCGAATTTCCACCTTTAACCTCGTCCCGACTTCCGCCAACGCAGGGGGAACGTACGCCAGCGCGATGTTCTTCTTCAAGAATGGAGCCGGCGAGCCGCTGGTCACGTAGCCAACTTCCTTGCCGGCTTCGTCCAGCACCTTGTAGCCGTCGCGTGCAATGCCGCGCTCCACCATTTCCAGACCAACCAGTGTCCTTTTGAAACCTACGGCCTTTGCGTTCTCCAGCGCGGCGCGCCCGATGAAGTCGGGCTTCTCCATCTTGATGAAGCGATCCAGTCCGGCTTCCCACACATTGATGGTGTCGGAAATCTCGTGCCCGTAAAGCGGAAGCTTTCCTTCCAGCCGCAGTGTATTTCTTGAACCCAGGCCGCACGGAACGACACCGAATTCCTTGCCTGCTTCAAGGATTTCGTTCCAGACCCGGGCGCTGGTCACTTCGTCGGCGGGAATGTAGATTTCGAAGCCGTCCTCGGCGGTGTAGCCGGTGCGCGCGATAAGGATGTCAGACAGGTACCGACGCGGCTTTGCTTTCAACAGATTGATCGTGCCGCGCGTGACCCAGTAGAACTTTACTGCGGAGAGATCGGCGTCCGTGAGCTT
The DNA here is from genome assembly GCA_035652655.1 of Terriglobales bacterium. Taxonomy (GTDB): domain Bacteria; phylum Acidobacteriota; class Terriglobia; order Terriglobales; family Acidobacteriaceae; genus Gp1-AA133. Next base: position 6,394 of record DASRDJ010000415.1, on the reverse strand, counting down.
TTGCAGCAGGTTCACGGCCTTCGGCCCCTGGATGGCGATCTGCGTGAAATCGTCAGACAGATGTTCGACTTTGCAGTCGAACTGGGGGGTGTTGTCGCGCACCCAGTTGAAATCTTTCTCACGCGTCCCCGCGTTGATCACGAGCAGGTACTCGTCCTCGCCTAACCGGTGGACGATCACGTCATCCACAAACGTCCCTTCCGGATAGAGTAGCGCCGAATACTGGGCCTGCCCGATGGCGAGACGCGAGGCGTCATTCATCGAAATATGCTGCACCGCTGCCAAAGCCTGGGGCCCCGCCAGGCGGATGTCGCCCATGTGGCTGACGTCAAAGATGCCGACGCCGGTCCGCACAGCATTGTGCTCTGCCATGATGCCGCCGGCGGATGGATATTCAACCGGCATGTCCCAGCCGTTGAATTCGACCATCTTGGCGCCCATCTGGCGATGGACGGCGTTCAGCGCGGTCTTGCGGATGGTCGGCGTGGTCGCCTCGACGGCAGGCAAGCAAACTCCTCAATCAGATGCGCAGTTGGCTGGGCTGCGGAGTCGTGGAACTCATAACCCTATCACGCTGTTTTTTGTGGGGTCAAACGGGGGAGAGCAGGCGCTGGGCTTTGGGCTTTGGGGACTTAGGCTCTAATTTTCGCTGCAAGCTGCTGGTTGAACTTTTCGCACCGAGAATTGACGATTTTGCCAAAGCCCAGAGCCGAGAGCCTAAAGCCAGAAGCCTGTTCTCAGTTACCAACGGAACTTTCCCCGTCTTCCCTGCAGCGCTACAGTTCCCCCATGAGCACCACCAAGGTCAAAGTCCGCTGTAGCCAGTGCGATCAGATCGAAGAGCGCTGCGAGTGCGAAAAGTACTGTGTATTCTGTCAGAGTCAATTGGACGTTCGTCTCTGCACCGATGGCCTTTGGTACTGCGGCGCTTGCCGCGAAGCCTGCGGGTACACAGTCGGCAGCTAGAAGTCTCTGGCGGCCCGGCAGAAGCCCGACTCCCCAGGCGCAGCCCGGCTAATCTGCTTGAGCCATTGCTTCCTCTCTAAGGGCTAACTTTCCATTCCTTGGCTCGTCTCTTCGAGTATTCCGGAGAGGGCAAGTATGTCCAGCACTGCGCCGACAGTTGTACGGGCGGTGTCACCTGTCAGTTCGATTCCTTCCTCGCGCATGGTCTCGCTCGACATCTTTCGTGGGCTGATCATGGTCGTCATGGCACTCGATCACACGCGCGATTTCTTCACCAACGTCCCTTTTGAGCCCGAGACACTAGCGAAAACCTGGCCCGCCCTGTTTTTCACGCGCTGGATCACCCATTTCTGCGCGCCCATGTTTTTTCTGCTGGCCGGAACCGGCGCCTATCTGTACGGGCATCGGCGCACGCCGAATGAACTCACTCGGTTTCTCTGGACGCGCGGCGTGTGGCTGATCGTTCTCGAATTCACGATTGTGGGAACGGCCTGGTCGTTCCAGATTCCTTTCGGCTTCTTCGGTGTGATCTGGGCTCTGGGCGCTTCGATGATTCTGATGGCCGCGATCGTTCGCCTCCCCATGGGCTGGATCGCTGCGTTCGCCGCCACCATGATTTTCTTCCACGATTTACTCGACCGGGTACGCCCCTCGCAATTCGGAGCACTAGCCTGGCTCTGGGATCTCCTGCACAATCGCGGCGGTGTGCTGCTCCCCTTCGGCGTGCGCCAGTTCGTTTTGTTCCCTCTCATCCCCCTGGTAGGAGTGATGGCAGCCGGCTACGTGCTCGGCTCCCTCTACACCCTCGACCGCGAGCATCGCAAGCAGTGGCTCACGCGCCTCGGAATCGGAATGATCGCGCTCTTCGTCGCTTTGCGCCTGACCAATCTCTATGGAAACCCTGTAGCTGGACCGGACGGCGTTTCGCAGGGCGACTTCCACTTGCAGCCCACGCTCTCGAAAACCATCATCTTGTTCCTCGACGTCGAGAAGTATCCGCCCTCGCTGCAGTTTCTGCTGATGACCATCGGACCCTCCTTGCTGCTGCTCGCCTGGCTCGATCGCGACTCGGTGCCGAGCGGTCTTTCGGCACTCTGGACGTTCGGCCGCGTGCCGATGTTCTTCTACATCCTTCACCTCTACGTGATCCATACTCTCGCCATCGTGGTTTCAGCCGCGCGCGGCCAGCCGCTGCACTGGCTCCTGCACGGAGGAATTTTCGGCGAGACTCCGCCCGGTTACGGATACGGCCTTCCATTCGTCTACTTGATGTTGACGACGGCGGTCTTGCTTTTGTATCTCCCGTGCCGGTGGTTCGCAGAATTGAAGAGAGAGCGGAGAGATTGGTGGTTGTCGTACCTGTGACACAAAAAGCCCGTCCCTGGGACGGGCTTTCTAGTCTTGAGCGACCGGCCGATGCCGGCGTCACTCGATTTAGCGCACCGGCTTCAAAAGAACACCCGATCCGGCAACTTTCCGCGCCAGCGTTTCCGCCAGCTTTTGTATGTTTGAGGATTCGGCTTTTGCGGATTCCGCGGTCGCTGCCGCCGCCATTGCCGATGGAACTGGCGCCGTGGGTGCAGGTTCTACCACAAATTCAGGTTTCGACGGAACCGCAGCTGCCTTGGTAGCCTCGCGAGCTTCCTTCTCCGCGCGCTGAATTTCCACGCTGCCCTTCAGGAACGCACCATCGTCGATCCGGACTCGGCGCGTGACGATCTGGCCTTGAATATGACTGTCGGCGCGAATGTCGAGCAAGTCGGCGCAGTGAATGTCTCCATACACCATCCCCATCACAACAACTTCACGCGCATGGACGTCGGCCTTGACCTTGCTGCTCCGGCCTATCGTGACTCGATGCTCCGGAAAATGAATCGAGCCCTCCACCGTTCCATCAATGAAAAGATGTTCCTTCCCGCTGACGTCCCCCTTGATCACAATCGATGCCCCGATCGTTGCGTGCGCGGTTACCGGTCCCACCGACGGCACATCCCAACTCGCCCCACGCGATGCACTCTGCGACAGATTCTCCGCCATAGCTTCCGCCTTCCTTCGCTCCGGGACAGCAGCGCGTTGCCGGCGTCTGTCCCTGTTTCATGTATCGACGGAATTTTGGGAAAGCTTTAGAGGACTGCAATGACGTTACTTCATGTCATCCCGAGCGTAGTGGAATTGCCGCAGGAAATTCCGCGGAGTCGAGGGACCCTGCGTTCGGGATTTCCTACTGCGAATAATCAGGACAATCACGCTCTCAGAGAACTACTGCTTCGTGGTATTCGCCAAATACCCGCCGCATGGTGTCAGAGATCTCGCCCACTGTCGCGCACGCTTCCACCGCCGCCAGAATCCTCGGCATCAGATTGTCGCCCGACCGGGCCGCGCCTTCCACCGCCCGCAGCGACGCTTCCCACGCCCCGCGATCCCGGCGCGCGCGCAAAGCACGCAGGCGCTCCACCTGCTTTGGTTCTAAGGACTCGTCAATCCGCTGAATCGGGATGGGCTTCTCTTCTTCCAGTTCGAACCGGTTGACGCCCACCACCACCGCTTCTCCATGGTCCACCGCCCTCTGGTAGTCGTAGGCCGCGTTCTGAATCTCCTGCTGCACGAACCCGCGCTCGATCGCCTTTAGCATCCCGCCCAGAACTTCAATCTTGCCGAGATATTCCGCAGCCCGCTTCTCGATTTCATTGGTCAGGCTCTCGATGTAATACGATCCGGCCAGCGGATCGACCGTTTGCGGCACGCCCGACTCGTACCCGATGATCTGCTGCGTACGCAAGGCGATGCGCGCCGATTGCTCTGTCGGCAAAGCCAGCGCCTCGTCGAAGGAATTCGTATGCAGCGATTGGGTCCCCCCCAGCACGGCCGACAACGCCTGCAGGGTGGTCCTCACGATATTGTTCTCGGGCTGCTGCGCGGTCAGGGTCGATCCGGCCGTTTGGGTATGAAAGCGTAGCATCCAGGACTTGGGATTCTTCGCCCCAAAATGTTCCCGCATGATGCGCGCCCACATCCGGCGCGCCGCCCGGAACTTTGCCACTTCCTCCAGAAAATTGCTGTGCGCATTGAAGAAGAACGAGAGTCGGGGCGCGAACTTGTCCACATCCAGGCCCGAATCGATGGCCGCCTGCACGTACGCCATGCCATCGCCCAGCGTGAAAGCAACTTCTTGCACGGCGGTCGATCCCGCCTCGCGCATGTGATAGCCGGAAATTGAAATCGTGTTCCAGTCGGGCACGTTTGCATTCGCCCAGGCAAACATGTCGGTGATGATGCGCATCGCCTGCTTCGGCGGATAGATGTACGTTCCCCGCGCGATGTACTCCTTGAGTACATCGTTCTGCACCGTGCCGGAAAGCTTGCGGATGTCGGCGCCCTGCCTTCGGGCCACTGCTACATACAGCGCCAGCAGAATCGACGCGGTCGCGTTGATGGTCATCGAAGTGGAGATCTTCGTGAGATCGATTCCCGAAAACAGTCGCTCCATGTCTTCCACGGAATCGATCGCCACGCCCACCTTGCCGACTTCGCCGAGGGCCAGCGGATTATCCGAATCGAGCCCGATCTGCGTTGGCAAATCAAACGCCACCGACAAGCCGGTCGTTCCGTTGGCGAGCAGATACTTGTAGCGTTTGTTCGATTCCTCGGCGTCGCCCATGCCGGCGTATTGCCGCATGGTCCACAGACGCCCGCGGTACATGGTGGCCTGCACCCCGCGCGTAAACGGATACTCTCCTGGATATCCGGCTTCGCGCTCCTGGTCCCACTTCTTCAGGTCGGCGGGCGTGTAGAGTTGCCGCACAGGAATGTGCGAGGAGGTCTCCGGCTCGGCCGGCGGTGTGTTCGGATGCGCAACGGTCTTCAGCGTGTCGCTCATAGAATCCCCTGTCGCGGAACCGTTCCCCTAGGGGTTACGCCTACAGCATTTCTTTCGAAGTTATCCCTGCTTTTTTCTCCGCACGCGCCAGAACGAGCTTACGCCGAAATAACCAAAGGTCACGCAGAAGCAGACTGCGATCACGACGCGCAAAAGTTCGCCGTGTCCGGCGTGATATTTGGCGTACTCGCGATTCAGTGCGACGCCGCCGATCGCCGCCAAAACAAGGAAAACAAAGCCCGTAACTTCCAACCAGAGCTGGTGCAAAACACGCCCGAAGGAACGCAGCGTAACTTGGCCGGCCTTGAAGACCGCACCCATCGTCCGGTTGCTGCCGGCGTGCTGTCCCGCCACTTGTGCGAGAATTCGCAATTTGCGAGTTAAAGGGATGCCTGCCACTGGTCGATTTTATCAATGTTCGGGGTTACAATATCCGCAACGCGAGGAGCCCGGTCACAACCCCGTGTGACGGATGCTCCCTCAAGGGGGACTCTGTGGACCAGCAACTCAAACAGTTGATGAAAGAACTGGGCGAAGCGATCAACGAGTCGTTGGCCGATTCCGATTCCATTGCCGAGGTCGTGTCGCGCATCAAAGAGGGCGGCTACGACATCTTCCTGGTCCTCGAAGCTACCATCGGCGTCAGCAAGCAGGGCGAGAAATCGAACGACAAGACCTCCCTCGTAACCACGCTCACTACCAATCCCACCTTCAAAGTCAATGATCAGGATCTGAAGTTCTTGAAGTCGCTGCGCATTAAAGTCGACGAAGACGTTGCTTAGCTGGTAGCTCATAGCTGATCGCTGATGGCTTGTGGCTGTTAGCTTGCGGCCGATGGATTGCCGCAATGGTACCCTCCTGCTCTCCAATCTCCTCCTTCCTGCCTTCCTTGGCGACCTTCGTGGCGGCTCTTCGCGCCGTTTGCGGTTAAAGCGTTTTCGCTATCAGCCGTCAGCCACTAGCCAGCAGCGGCACCCATCCCAACCAACCGCTAGTCGTGTGCTACCATCTACCGTTTCCGCAGCGTAAGCGCAGCGGGAGAGTTGCCAGGCCCGCCGCAATCGTCAGACCCGTAAGCAACCTCGTTCACCGGGAATTCGGATGAAAGACACGCTGGGAGTTCTGCTGGCTGGAGGTGCGGGCGAAAGGCTCTATCCCCTCACCCGCGACCGGGCAAAACCGGCCGTCACCTTCGGCGGCATCTACCGCATCATCGACATCACGCTCTCCAACTGCGTCAATTCCGACCTGCGCCGGGTTTACATCCTCACGCAGTACAAGGCGCTGTCGCTCAACCGCCACATTCGCGAAGGCTGGAACATCGTAGCCCGTGAGATGGGAGAGTTTGTCGAGATCCTGCCGCCCATGAAGCGCGTCAGCGAAAACTGGTACATGGGGACCGCGGACGCCGTTTACCAGAACATCTACTCCATCGGTTCCGAGCAGCCCAAGCACGTACTCATTCTTTCCGGCGACCACATCTACAAGATGGACTACGGGCGCATGCTCGAGCAGCACCTCGAGACCGGCGCCGCGCTCACGATCGGCGCG
>DASRDJ010000414.1:0-7371 GCA_035652655.1 Terriglobales bacterium | reverse complement strand
CAGGTAGGCAATATGTTTTGAAATCATCTGCTGCGAGAGTGCAAACGGTTCCGTCAATCCATGCACAGAGGCAGGCCCATGGGAGAGTCGTTCGATCATCGCCCGGCGGGTTGGATCAGACAGAGCCGCAAATGTTGTATCCAACTTATCCACAACCGTATGGTAGTGAATTATCTGTCGATGTCAAGTGTGGATTTTGGAGGTCCCGATTCTAGTTTCCTGATCTCTGAACCCTGACACCTGCGCTAATTTATGCTTCCCCATGCGCCGCGTATCGCAGCTGGGTGCATGGTTTAACAATAGGCTTCCTTGAGCAACTACTCATTAACCTGATGCTTACAGTGCCACCGCAACCTGCGCAGGAGCGCGAGCCGTAACGGCGGAGGCCCTGGCATCAGGGGCCGGGGGATGCGGATGGCCGTTGGAACCTGTTCTCGATGTATTGCCGGCCCGTTGTCCAGCCCTAAATAGCCTCATGGCCGACGAGCGAACGTTGCGAGGACAGCACCGGAACCGAGCGGCGCAGAAACACCTGATTGTGGGCAGTTAAGAAATCAAAGCTGGCTTGTGTCAAACCAAGGTCTTGCGGGGTCGATTGCAACGGGGTTTTTGGGCAACCTCTAGCCGACCGCGGCCTGGGCCCCGTTTCCTTTGTGACAGGTTCCGAACTGGTCGAAGTCCGGCCTCAATCGGTATACCGCACTTCGAACGGCAATTTCGTCGCATCGGGACTTGCAAGGGGACTCCAATTCAAAGTTGGCAGGTATCTGTTCAAATCTAAAAATCCATTGTGAGGCCAGCAACTTTCTGGGTCCGTCCGATTGACCGGAACCTCCTTGTCGTCGGCCCTCTCAGTGGCGATCGCATCGCGCGTCTTCCGAGTCTTCTGCGCGATCCGCGCGATCGCGTCGTCCCACGAGATGTCCTCCCACTGGTCGCTGCCCGGCGCCCCGTAACGGGGCGTCGTGAGTCGGTTCGGCGAGGCATGGGTTGCGAACATGGAGATGCCTTTGACGCACAGCGATCCGCGGTTCCCGATGTGGTCGTAGTCGCCTTCCATTGAAATCAACTTGCCTTCGCGTACGGCCGCGATCATGCCGCACCCACACGAGCAGAAATCGCACGAGGTCGTGCACTCGCATACGTCTGCGAGCAGTAATTGTTGTGTGGCAGCTGCGCTTAAAGACACGTTCGAGCCACTGGGTTAACCCAATCTTGTGCAGTGATGCTAGTCGGTGTCTGACCGCGACGGAAACTGACAGTTTTGCCAGTGTGGTTGTCCCGCGAGCGCCACTTACACTCCCTTCACTTCACATGTGGGTTGTCCCATGATCTATGCATGACACAAGCAAAAGGCCGGCATGGTTCCTGCTGACTCAGCACTGGCTGAGTCTGCTGGGTGCGGCCCTGGTCGCGACGGCTTTAATCTCCTGGCTCTTCGTGCTGCCACAGCAGATTCGCGGCCATGTGGATAATCCCTACGTCGGGATTGTCGTGTTTCTCGTTATTCCAGCAATCTTCTTCACTGGGTTACTCCTGATTCCTGTCGGCGTGTACCTGAGCAAGCGCCAGATTCGCGGAGAGCTGGCCGAAGCGACCTTCGATCGCAAGTTGGCGCTGAAGCGCGTCGCCTGGTTTTTCGGTGTCACAACTGTCTTCAATATTCTGATTGGAACCCAAGTCACCTATCGGGCCGTCGAGCACATGGAGACACCACAATTCTGTGGAGGAACCTGCCACACGATGAATCCCGAACTTGCCGCCTATCAGAATTCGCCTCACGCGAGGGTGGAATGCGTCGAGTGTCATGTGGCACCAGGTGCAGCCGGTTGGATCACCAGCAAGACAAGCGGAATTCGTCAGCTCGTCGAGACGGTGTTCAATACCTATCCAAGACCAATTCCTTCCGCTCTGGAAAGCAATCGTCTCGTACCCGCGAGAGAAACCTGCGAGAACTGCCATTGGCCGCAGAAATTCGGTGGCGTGCGTCTGCGCGTATTCAGCAAGTATGCCGACGATGAAGCAAACACACGATCGGAAACCGTTCTCCTGATGTTGGTGGGTGGAAACCGGATCTCCGGAATTCACGGAGCGCACTTTGGTCCAGGAGTTCACATCCGTTTTGCCGCGGCCGACGCGAAGCGTCAGACTATCCCGTGGGTTGAATACCGGAATACGAACACGGGCGATTTCCGAACCTTCGTCAATCCCGAAATGCCTTCGGATTCGGCCAAGGGTCTTCCGAAATTCGACATGGAATGCGTGGACTGTCATAACCGCCCGACGCACACCTTCGAGTTGCCAGAACGAGCCCTGGACAAGGCGCTCGCCCTCGGTGACATTCCTGTGACCTTACCCTACGTCAAGCGGAAGAGTCTGGAGTTGCTGAGGACAAACTATGCGACAAGCGCGGAAGCGGCTGCGAAATTGCCGACCGGGATAGTCAGTTTTTATCAGCAGAGCTATCCCGATCTATACGCAAATCGATCCAAAGACATTCGTGAGGCTGGCCGAGCTGTTCTTGCGATCTATAACCGCAACGTCTTCCCAGACCTGAAGGTTTCATGGGGTACTTATCCGAACAACCTTGGCCACATGGATTTTCCGGGATGTTTTCGTTGTCATGATGGCTCGCACACATCCGGCGAGGGTAAGACGATCACCCAGGACTGCAACAGTTGCCATGAGCCACTCGCAATGGATGAGGCGTCACCGGAGATCTTGAAAACGCTCGGCATCGCAGAACGGATGTCGAAAATACAGAAACAATAATTTTGGCGATACGAAATAGCCAAGACAATGAGCAAAGTGAGTTAAATCAAGGAGAACAGTATGAATAGCAAGAATGTGGTGGCATGGATAGCAATCTTCGTAGTTGCATTCACGGCGTCTTTGGCTGCGGAAGATGGTGCTGCGCTCTACAAAAAGAAATGTTCCGGCTGCCACGGTGGAAGTGGAGAAGGCAAGCCTACTGTCAAAGCTCCTGCGCTCAAAGAAACGAAGCTGGAAGCCAGCCAAATCGTGGAACACACCGCGAAAGGCGAACCCAATAGCAAGCCGCCTCACAACAAACCGATTGCAGGGCTGAATGACGAGGAAGCGAAAGCCATAGCAGAGTTTGTGAAGACGCTCAAGTAGGTTACCTGCTGATGAAAAGCGGCTGTGCATTGAAATTTACGCAATGTACATTCAGGTGTTCCTTGATCTTGTGCATTGTTTCGTCGGAAGGAAGGCAGGCTAGGTCTATGACTTGGACGCGAGCAATATTGATCACGGCTGCACTGGCCTGTGCGGTCATTACAACGGCGGCGCAATCGAATCCTGCGCCATCGAACGCGACCGCAACAGATCCCGCAAACCAGATGCAGGATAAGGGGGCCTTACCTGCTCAACAGGTTAAGACAGATAACACCAAGGCTGATGGCGATTATGTCGGTAGCGAAACGTGTGTCACCTGTCATGAGGAGCAGGCCCGACGTTTCAACAGAACAGCCATGGGCAAAGCGATGGCGCATCCGCACTCTCCGGACGAGGCTCATGGTTGCGAATCGTGTCACGGCCCTGGTCGTGCACACGTCGACGCCGGCGGTACCAAGGATTCGATTCCGGTCCGATTTACTGAAGATTCCAAGAACACAGTAGCCGAGAAAAATTTCGCCTGCCTACAATGTCACTCCCGCAAAAACCAGCTTTTCTGGAGAGGCAGCCCGCACGAATCGCGCGCCATGGCTTGCGTGGATTGCCACCAGGCGCATCAGGAACTTCATTCTCCATTGTCCCATGAGGCGCGCTTCAACTCACCGCTTACGGAAAACGAAAGTCTGAAAGAAATGCAACCTGAACTTTGCCTTCGGTGTCACCAGATGCGTCGAGCACAGTTGCAACGCTCCTCTCACATGCCATACCGCGAAGGCAAAGTGACGTGCACCAGTTGCCATAACCCTCATGGCACGCCCAATCCAAGCCAGCTTCGGCAGGCAACCGTGAACGAGAATTGCCTGGCTTGCCATACCGAACGGCGAGGCCCGTTCCTGTGGGAACACCCCCCAGTTATGGAGAGTTGCGTCAACTGCCACGAGGCGCACGGCTCCAGCAACCCGCAATTGCTAAAGATGCGGATGCCGCGAGTGTGCGATTCCTGCCACGTCACCAGTCGGCATCCCACGACTCCAACCCTGCTTAATTCTGTCCGCGACTTCAATCGCGGCTGTACAAACTGCCATTCCGCGATTCACGGGTCCAATCACCCGTCGGGGAACGCGTTCTTGCGCTGAGGAAGGAAAGCGAAATGAAATCGCAAAAGATCAGTCCGTCTCTGAATCTGATTCTCGCTCTCCTGCTGCTTTCGATTCCCGTTCTTACGCAGGACAAACCAGCCGCAGAAAAGCCCGCGGAAGACAAAACTTCCGGCGCGAACGTCGTCGAGTTCGGTGTGCGATACCGATGGGGGGATGTCTATGGACGTCCCGATTTAATGCTCGGCCCGGGGGGACCTGCCGCTTCGGGTAATCCGTCGATCGCTCCCGGCTGTCTGGGTTGCGGAACAGCGTTCAATCCATTGTTGAGCACTTCGAAGTATGAGGAATATCGCGATCTGCGCAACGGCCTCTTCGTCCGTAAACTCGATGCCACGTTCGATAATCTCCTCGGGTCGCACAATTATGTCAGGATGCAATCGCAGAAGACCCTCTATCGCGATCAAAGCTACCTGGTTACCTTCGGGCAGTACGGCAAGTTCAAGTTCCAGTTCCGATACGACGAAATTCCCCACGTCTACAGCAACACGACGCGGACGCTGTTTGTTCCGACCTCGCCTGGCGTCTGGAGCTTTCCGGCAGCAATCCGATCGACGCTACAAGCCAGCCCGTCTACCGACCTCCCATCCTTGATTGCCGGCACTGGGACGAACGCACAGCAAGGCGTGGTGACAAATTTCAACTTCATCACTCCCAGCATCACCCGCAAGGCAGGAACGATTTCAGGCTCGTACGACCTTACTCCGAATTTCAATCTGAATGCAATGTACTGGCGTGAGAGCCAGAACGGCTACCGCCCCATTGGTCTGATCATGAACTCCAGTCCGAGTGCGAGCGCCACCTCCGGGTTTGGAGTCGAACTCCCCGAGACCATCAGTTACTTTAACAATTTGGTTCGCGTTGGGGGCGAGTACGGTAAACGTGATTGGGGCATTGAGGCAGCTTACGAGGGGTCCTTCCTGCAAGAGAATATTCCGTCGATGACGTGGGATAACCCTTTTATCCTCACTCAACCGGTGGGCGCAGAAGTCTCCAACCCCACAACTGGTCGCTCGAGCTTGTATCCCAGCAACCAGGCTCACTATCTGGACCTAGCCGCTGCAACAAACCTGACTAAGTACATGCGCCTGCAGGCGGTCATCAGCCCTGGTTGGTTACGCCAGGATGAGCGGTTCTTGCCGTACACGACCAACGAAGCGATTACCGGATGTGGGAACACCCCGGGGGCTTCATGCACTACCACGGCGTCGCTGCCCGCATCAAACCTGGAAGGCAGCAAGCAAACCCTGGCGATGAACTTCACACTCGTCAGCCTGCCATGGAAGAACTTTCAGATCAAAGCGGGTTACCGTCACTATGATTACAACAACAATACTCCAGTTCACACGTTCACTCCGACTGAAGGTGATGCCTCAAATCCGGGGAGCGGAGACGAGAACACCCCTTTTGGCTTCAATCGCAAGAATTTCGAGTTGACCGGTAACTGGTTCTTTGCGAAGAAGAGTTCAGCAAAGCTCGGCTACCAGGTGGAATGGATGGATCGCTCCCATCGCGACGTGGAACATTCCATAGAGCAGACGTTTCTGGGAGCGGTCGACGTGGCGCACTGGAAGGACCTCCTGTTCCGGCTTTCATATCGACATTCCGTTCGCGACCCTGATGCATACCAGGATGATCAATCCAGTGATCCAGGGACAGGTGCCCCGATCCCATGCGATAGCACTAGCGTAGCCTTCACCGCTGACCATCGCTGCAGCCGGAGATTCGACGAGTCACACCGGGTACGAAACCGCGGTGACGGGCTGATCGAGTACGATGTTTCTGACAGGCTGAGCTTTTCCGCGTTCGGGGGGACCACTCAGGACGATTACAACCAAAGAGGCAAAACCAACAGCTCGACCGCTTTAAATTTCCTTACGGGTGCGGCAGCCACGACCAGTCCTTACTATCTCTACGGAATCCTGAAGGACATCTCTTACAACTATGGTGTCGACTCAGACTTCACGCTTTCGCAGCAGGTGTCGTTGTTTGCCGAGTACTCTCGTGAGCACAACTATAGAAGAATGATCTCGCGGAACCGCACGCCTGCCGGCACCGGCCAAGACATCCTGACCTGCGCTGGCTGCGATACAGCCAATAACGATTGGGAAAGCACCACTCCAGAGAAGGTTGACATCTGGACAGTTGGGGCCGACACCTACAGCGGCAAAAAGATATATCTCACCACCTATTATTCGCTGTCGGCGGGACGCTCGGACACCTTGTCACGTTTCTTGGGAATTAACGGCATCAATCCCAGTACCGGCACCGACTGTGCTAATTCCGCGTCTACTTCTTTTTGTCGGTTCCTTCTAGTCGGCACCACGGCCGCTACCAGCTACCCGGAGAGCGTCAGCCGCACTCATGAAGTTGTCGCAGTGTTCAAATACAAGCTGACGCGAAACATCACGCCGAAGGTTGAATTCCGCTACCAACAGTTCGACAACAAGGATTTCCAGACTTCACCCATGACGCAGTATCTGGGTTGTATGAGTTCGGCAACTACTCCTGTACCTGGATGTCCGATTCAGACAATTGACAGTACGACATCTCCTACACCGATCCTGAGCCCTAACGGTCCCATTTCGTCTTATCCTTACTTTCAGGTGGGTGACACATCGGCGGCGCGGTACCTGTTTCTGGGTGTAGACCAGCCGTCGTACAGGGCCTATTCCGTCTCGGCGACAGTGGAGTTCCACTTCTAACTGCCAGAGGTGGGTATCCGCTTGACTCAGGTAGCCCCATAGGTCTCATGTGGCGCCGTAGAAAATACCCGCGCAATTCGCGGCGATAACTCACGGTCAGAAATGCCCCGACGTCAACACAACCGACTCTAGATATAACTTCGTGACAACTAAGGGAGAGAAAGAGGGGCAATGCAGAGGCAGCAATTGCGACGGAGAAACTCGGGAATCAACTCATCAAGGCCTACGCAGTCGATATTCTGTGTGGTTATTCTGTCGGCCAGGGCGGGATGAATGGTCAGATCTTTCACCGAATCTGTGCAGAGCATTCAGCTGTTCATTCCTCGTGAATAAAGGCTGTTAAGCAAATTGCATGACTGTCCCTATCCCTT
>DASRDJ010000413.1:0-35439 GCA_035652655.1 Terriglobales bacterium | reverse complement strand
GCTTCGTGCGGGTGCTTGTCACCGCGGTAAACCTTGAGCTTGGTGAACATCTGCTTGCCCAATTTATTTTTGGGGAGCATGCGCGACACCGCGTCCTCGATGATCAGCTCCGGCTTGCGGTCGAAGCGCTTGTTGAAGTCTTCCGACCGCAACCCGCCCGGATAACCCGTGTAGCGGTGATACGCCTTCTGCTCCGCCTTCATGCCAGTCACGCGGATCTTTTCTGCGTTGATCACGATCACGTGATCGCCGGTGTCGAGGAATGTCGTGTACTGAGGGTTTTCTTTGCCCATCAGGATGCGGGCGACCTGCGAGGCCAAGCGGCCCAGAGTCTGGTCCGTTGCATCCACGACAAACCACTTGCGCGCAATTTCCCCCTCTTTGGGGAAATAGGTTGACATCTGAACTCTCCCAGAAATTAAAACAGCTTATGAAGACCGCTGAGTGCCACCAGGCGCTGAAGGCGCAGAGGTATCAGGCGGGCAACCACAGGACTTCCGAAGCCTTAAAGATAGCCTAGATTCCGAAGCATTGTCAACGACTTGCCGCAGGCGGGAGGCATCGACGATGTTGCCGAGCAGGCGTAAGTCCTCTATTCATAAGCCAAAGCTTCGATCGGATCCTTCTGCGCCGCTCGGTACGCGGGGTAGAGCGCGCCCAGCATGGCACCCACTATGGCGATGATCGTCGTCTTGAGGATCCATCCGCCCGTGACGACTACCCGCAAGGTCGGGAGTCTGTGGGCGATTCCGGTGCGCGCGGCCAAGCTGATGGCGATGCCCAGCAGAATGCCTCCGCACGCCAGCATCAGCGTCTCCCGGAGAATCACATTCACGATGTAGAACTTCGACGCTCCGATCGACTTAAGAATTCCGATTTCGCGCGTGCGCTCCATGACGGCGGTGTACATCGCCTGGAAGATCACGATGAAGCCGATCGTCACCGAAATTCCAATGACCACGTTCAGGAAAGTTCCCAGCCCTGGGTAGTTATCGGGCGTGAGCATCGAGAGGTAGTAATTCATGGAGTAGGCCACGTAGCGCTCCATGCCCGGCACCTGCTTGATTTCGTTTACGACCGTGTCGGCATTGTTGGGGTCATCGAGCTTCAAATAGAAGACCGAGGCCTTATCTTTCGATCCGTTCAGGTCTTGCAGCACGGCGATCTGCAGAAACTTTCGCGCACCCTTGCCGGCCGCTACGATACCGGCGACGCGAAAGTCATGGTTCAGGATCTCCATCTTGTCGCCGATGCGGATGTGTTTCGCTTTGGCGAGCACGTCATCGATGATGACGTCGTCGGGCCCCTGAAATGATCCCCCTTGAATAAAGTGAAATGGAGCCAGCGACTCGTAGCTTTTCAGGTCGATGCCCGCAATTACCTCAAGAGTGCCATTGGTCGAGACTTGCGTGATCACCGGAGCTACCGCAATCACGTGCGGCAGTTTCGCAAGCACGTCGCCGATTTTAATCGGCATGGGAGCGCCCGTGAGGCCCACGATGTAAGACGAGCCGGGAGGCATGACCAGAACGTCGGCGCCGATGCCCGCCTGGCGTCCCTTGGAGTCGTTGACCATCCCCAGGGAGAGACCCACGATCAGCAGAATCAGGGTCACCTCCAACGCCACCGCCACAATGCTGATCAACGACCGGACCGGGCGGTGGGCGAGGTTCCCGACAATCATTTTATTCATCATGAGAAGCAGTCGTCAGTCGCTAGCAAAAGCTTTTTCAGTTTAACAAACGGCGGCTGGCGGCACCCGTGACGGGGCCTTCCTCTATTTCGGGTCGCCCCCACCGGGATGGGGTGTCTGGCTGATCGATTGAGGAGACTGCTGGCCAAGGTGCACAACTTCAGCTCCGGCCGGCTGCTGGAGTTCGAACTGATCGTCATTGAGGGGCTTGTTCAACTCGAGCTTCACGATGTTCAGCGTGATGTCGTATTCCTCTTGCGGGCGCTCTATTTCGGTTTGCTTCGGAAAACTGACTCCGTCGTAGTCGCGGTACTCGCCGTAGTGAACATCAGTCGCAAGGACGCCATTCTCGTTGTAGATCTGTTGACGATGAGGCTTGAGGTCGGTGCGGCTAAAGATAATCTTTCGCGACAGATACCAGCCCGCTTTTCCTTTGCGCACAACCACAATCTCATAGTCCGGCTGGTCGTAGGGTCGCCGTTTTGCGTCGAGCACTCGTTCCACGCCGTTTTCGAGAACGGCGATCTCCTGTTCGGGATCAATGGCGCGGATCAGCAGCGCGTCGTAGATGTTCTGCGGGCGAACGTTCTCCAGCGGCGTTTTCGGGCTTGCGCTCAGCACATCGTTGCGCCCCATCACGAAACGATTCTTGGGAGGAATCCACAGCTTGAACTGCTTTCCGTCGCTCACCATATCGAACGCGCGATTGCGGACAATGGGCAGCAGGCCGATCATGCGCAACATCGAAGGCTTGCGCGCCAGCACGTAACCGCGAATTTCCTTATAGTCGGTAACTTTGCCTCGGTTGGCCCCGCCCACCGAGGTGTCGATGTCCACCGTCGCCTGCATGGTCTGGATGCTGGCGGCTTGCGAGTCAATGGCATCAACCAGTTCCTGCTGTGTTGCAGACTTGAGCGGAGCACTGCTCAGCACCCGCTCGACCTTGCGGGATCGGAACAGGCATCCCGTGAGCGGAAGAATGCCCACGAACAAAAAAACCGCCCAAATTTGACGGCGACAGATCATTGCTTGGCTGAGATTGAGTATATCGTGCCGACGTTGCATGAAATTCGGGCGTGACCAGCGAAGTGACGGGGGGCTCGAATGCCTAGGGGCGGTGCTGTAGCGCGTGGCGGAAGGCTGTGACGTTGCGGTTGTGTTCCTCAAGGCTGCAAGCGAAGCGGTGATGGCCGTTGCCGTTGCTCACGAAGTACAGGTAATCACTGACGGCGGGATGCATGGCCGCTTCAAGCGAACTGCGGCCGGGATTCGCGATCGGCCCAGGCGGCAGGCCCGGATATTTGTAGGTGTTGTACGGAGACCTGGTCTGCAGGTCGTCGTGGTGCAGCGCACCCTGGTAGGTGTTCGCCAGCAATTCCGCGTAGATGACACTGGGATCGGCATCGAGTGCCATGCGCTTCGTCAGTCGGTTGTAGTAGACGCTGGCGACCAATGGGCGCTCCTCGGGAGCCGCAGTCTCTTTCTCCACGATCGAAGCCATTGTCACCGTACGGTGCACGTCGGTAGCGAGCCCGATGCTGGATGCCACCTGGCGGAAATGGTGCACCATCACGGTCGCGATGTCGCGCATCGATTGGGTTCGCGTCAGCTCGTAAGTGTCGGGGAAAAGATAGCCTTCCAGCGTCGTAGCTTCCGGCGCCAGGTCATGAATCAAATCCGTGTCGCCCCGGGCGATCTTCAGAAAATCTTCCTTCGATCCGAGTCCGGCCTGCTCGATCGTCTGGGCGACGTCGAACATCGTGTAGCCCTCGGGGATCACAACGGTGTGCGTGTAGATGTCGCCCCGCGCGAGCCGGTGGTGAACGTTGACCAGAGTCGCCGGTTTCTCAAACAGGTATTCGCCCGCTTTCAGTGATGATCTGCGGTGGAAGTAGTGCCACAACAAGAACGCGCGCTCGCTGCGAATGACCCCCGCTGACCGGAGTTCGTTCGCGATTCGGCGCGTCGTGTACCCGCTGCGGAGCATGACGAACTTCTGACCGCTGGGCGCTATAGGTACGAGCAATGCCCAGCCAAGCCATGCCCCAAAAGCCAAGGCAAGCAGCAGGAAAAATGTGAGAAGTTTGCGCAAGTTGCCAGTAGTTTAGATGACTTTTTAAAGTTTTCTGATTACCGATGGTGGGTGAACCGTAGTACTTAACCAGTCGCTGGCCGTCGGTTGCTAGCCACGGCCAATCCTTTCAATGCGGGCACAAGAGACTCGTCCAGGTCAGTCGGGGTATGACGATGTGTACCCTCTGAACAGAAGGGTTGCTAGAGACTGACGACTAGCGACTGCGATTTTCCATCCACGACTGCAGGATCAAAACCGCCGCCATCTGGTCGACCACCTGGGCGCGGCGTTGGATGGACATCTCGGTTTCCCGGAGAAGGCGGTTGGCCTCCGCAGAGGTGAGGCGCTCGTCCCACAGATGAACTGGGATTTGCAGGCGCTCCCGCAGTTCGTCGGCGAAGCGATGCATCTTTTCAGCCTGCACGCCTTCGGCGCCGCTCATACGCAGCGGGAATCCGACCACTACCTCGGCGACCGAATAATCCCGCGCCAGCTTTTCGAGCTTTTCGAAATCGAGGCGCTTGTTCTGACGTTGCAGAGTTTCCAGTCCTTGCGCCGTGATTCCGAGCGGATCAGAGACGGCGATCCCAATGCGTTTCGATCCGACATCCAGGCCAAGTACCCTGCGGACTGGAGCAGGCGTCGAATCGTGCGCTAGGGGGTGCATGCCGGGATTATAAGTCGCGCTGAATTCTGAGGATTCGACTACGATATCGGGGCATGCCCGAGGAACTGGAAGCCGTCGAGCCAGTCACGACCCGCGCCCCGAAGCGCGACTGGCCACAAACCATCATCGCGATCGGCGTGGTCCTGACCCTATGCTACGTGGCGGAGTTGGTTTTGGTGGTGATCCTAGTATCGACCCTACTGGCCTTCATCTTGGCGCCGATTGTGGACTTCCTCAGTCGCCGGCGTTTACCACGCGGGTTGGCATCCTTGGTCGCGGTCCTGACCTTGCTGTTGCTCGGCTATGCCATCACCTATCTTTCTTACAACCAGGCAGCGACGTTCGCGCAGGTTTTGCCGAAGTATTCAGATCGGATTCGAACGACGGTCATGACTTTTCGCGAACGCGCAGAGTCCCTCAATCCGCTGCGCCCGGCCACGGACGATAAGAGCATCGTGAAAGTGCAGCCCAGCAGCCCGGTCCAAGACCTCGTCACCCGCGGCTTCGGATCCGTCTCACAACTGGTCTTCGCGCTGACCTTCGTGCCGTTTCTCGTGTACTTCATGCTCAGCTGGCAGCAGCACGCGCGCTCCGCCACCGTGATGCTGTTCCGCATGGAGCATCGCCACACCGCCTACGTGACGCTGGGGCTGATCTCGCGAATGATCCGCAGCTTCATGGTAGGGAATTTGCTGATCGGATTGTTTATGGCGGGAGTAAGCATCGCAGTGTTTGCCGCGTTCCACTTGCCATTTTTCCTGGTGGTCGGCGCCATCAGCGGATTTCTGAGCCTGGTCCCCTACCTCGGCCTCGTGCTCGCTCTATGCCCGCCATTGATGGTGGGCCTGGGACAATTTCAATCGGAAGATCTGATCGCGCTCTCGATGGCGGTCGCCGCCCTGCACTTCTTCGCTTTGAATGTCCTCTACCCGAAGTTCCTCGGCAACCGGATGCAAATCAATCCCCTCGCAGTCACCCTGGCACTTCTCTTCTGGGGATGGCTCTGGGGCGGCGTCGGCCTGGTGCTCGCCATCCCGATCACCGCCGCCGCGAAGATCATCTTCGACCACGTGGAGTCGCTGAAGCCTTGGGGGACGTGGCTGGGGGAGTAGGGCTAGTCGCTAGTCTCCAGTCGCTAGCGGGGCGTCGTCTGCCGGCATTGCCGGTTGGGATGACCCTCACAACCTCGGCTACCTTCGAGAAGAAGGCATACCAACTATTCAGGGCGTCGATCGCGGAGACGGGAAAAATGCTGAACGGCCTCATCAACTCGATGAGACCAAAGCTCGCAGAAAGGAAGTCGGCCTAAGGCGTGGGAGAAACGGCCGACGGGTCGTGCTGACGACTAGTGGCCAGTGACTGACGACTAGTTACGCTTCAAATTCCGAAGCTTCCGGGAAACGTAACTTGTGCTTGATCGCCAGTGCCTTGGTCAGCATTTCTTCGATCTGCTGTTCCTCGCAATTTTTCGCCATTGCCAGTTCGCTGACCAAGAGGTAGCGGGCGCGCTCCAGCATCTTCTTTTCGCGGAACGAAAGCGGCTTCGACTGGTTCAGCATCAGCAGGCTCTTCAAGACCGAAGCGACTTCCAGTAGCGATCCAGTCCGCATGCGATCGGAGTTTTCCTTGAACCGGTACTTCCAGTCGGCATTGCTCAAGCACTCGCCATCTGTAAGGTACTCGAGGATTTTCTGGATCTCGCCATTCCGGACGACCCGCCGCAGGCCAACGCTGTTCACGTTGTTGAACGGGATCATGACCTTCAGGCTGCTGGCTTTGATCTTGAGGAGGTAGAACTTCTCGACAGAGGCGCCGATCGTCCGGCTGCTGATCTGTTCGATAATACCTACGCCGTGGTTGGGGTATACAACTTTGTCGCCGATGTGGAAACCGTCGCTACCAATCATGAGGAACACCTTATGAGCGCCGGAAAACCCTATGAAAGCCCCACTAATATCCTTAGTTTACCTGAAGTACGTGTGAAAGGCAATTTTGACGCGGGTTTCGCAGCTGTGGGAGTTGCAAATGAATGAAGCCGTGAGCGTTATATCCGCTTCGTCTCCGGGACTAATCCTGCGCGTCCGAGCAAGCGGGAAGAGATAGCTGTGCTGCATCAGCCTGCTAACAGCTGTCAGCCGCAAGCCTTTTGCTGCGCTTGCGGTTTATAATCCCCCGACGTATGACTGAGCAACTCAAGAAGAAGCTTCAGGACGAGATCGCAGCACTGGAGCATGAACTTAGCCATGAATTGCCGAAAGAGCTAAAGAAAGCCGTGGCTCTTGGCGACCTGAGCGAGAACGCCGAGTACCACATGGCGAAGCAGCGCCAGGAGTTCGTAAAAGCACGCATTCGCCAGCTGGGCCGTCGCCTTGCGGACCTCTCGCTGATCAACATGGCCAACATCCCGAAAGACAAGGTCGGTCTTGGGTCCACGGTTAAGGTGTACGACAACGCAAAGGAAGAAGAGATCGAGTACAAGCTCGTGACCAGTGAAGAGACTGATGTCGGATCTGGGAAGATTTCTACCAC
Organism: Terriglobales bacterium; assembly: GCA_035652655.1. Taxonomy (GTDB): domain Bacteria; phylum Acidobacteriota; class Terriglobia; order Terriglobales; family Acidobacteriaceae; genus Gp1-AA133. Next base: position 28,476 of record DASRDJ010000413.1, on the reverse strand, counting down.
GTCGCCGATCGGCCGCGCCCTGCTCAACAAGAAGGTCGGCGATACGGCTACCGTTGTCACGCCTAACGGAAATCGCGAAATGGAGATTCTCACTCTGACCACGGTCTACGACGAGACTGGAGCGGGACCCGAATGACCTGGACCAGCGCCTTCGGCAACGCGTGCGGCAAGCTGCTACGGACGATCGTGAACCGCATGGCGCTGGCGCGCATCAGTCCGAACTTTCTTACCTTCCTCGGACTGGTGATCGACACGGTGGCTGCGTTTCTGTTCGGCTACGCAAACGCCGATAACCAGGCGCGCATGTTCTTCTATGCGGGACTGGTGATCTTCGGAGCGGGCTTCTTCGATCTGGTGGATGGCCGGGTGGCGCGAGCCAGCAACCAGGTCACGCGTTTTGGCGCGTTCTTTGATTCCGTAGTGGATCGCTATAGCGACGCCGCTTTGTTCTTTGGTCTTCTGGTCTATTACTCCAGAGGTGGCCGCTTCTTCTATGTTGTGCTGGCCGCGCTGGCGATGATCAGTTCCGTGATGGTCAGCTACACACGCGCCCGCGCCGAATCGCTGATTGATACCTGCAAGGTCGGCTTCATGGAGCGGCCCGAACGGTTGGTGCTTCTCATCATCGGCGCAGTCTTTAACCGGATGGCGCCCGTTCTTTGGGTGATCGCCGTGCTTTCCACCATCACAGTGGCGCACCGCATTTTCTACACCTGGCAAAAGACCGAGCGAGTCGACCCAGCCCACGCTCAGCCGGGCCGAACGGCCGCCTGATAGTCCCTTTGCCGCTTTCTTTGCGCTCGCCTGCCAGTCTAAAGTTGCACACAGTTTGCTTTGATGGAGCGACGGGCGTCTCGCCCGTCGGCAGGCAGGCGTTGCCCGCTGCTCCATCAAACAGAATTTGTTCCGCGGAGAAGTCCTCAAATGAAGAAGCGTAGCTCCCGCCATCCGCTCGGATTGTTCGCCGCCATTTTGTTTGCCTGCGTTACCGCTTTGAATTCCTGGGCGGCATCGGGGGTCGTTGCTCCCCAAATCAAGTATGAAAAATACACGCTCAAGAATGGCCTCGAAGTGATCCTGGCTGAGGACCATCGCCTACCACTGGTCGCGGTTGATCTCTGGTACCACGTGGGGCCAGCCAATGAGCGCGCCGGACGCACAGGCTTCGCGCATCTTTTCGAGCACATGATGTTTGAGGGCTCGTTGCATGTGGGTTCGAAGGAGCACGACCGGTACCTGGAAGCGGCCGGCGCCAGCGACATCAATGGCACAACCGACTTCGATCGCACGAATTATTTCGAGACGCTTCCCTCGAATCAACTCGAACTCGCTCTCTGGCTCGAGAGCGATCGCATGGGATATCTGTTAGGCAAGATCGACCAGGAGCGGTTGGCGAATCAGCGTGACGTCGTTCGCAACGAGCGTCGCCAATCTGTCGAGAACACTCCTTATGGACTCGTCGAGGAAGAGCTGTTTCACCAGCTGTTCCCCAAGAATCACCCGTACTTCGCGGACGTGATTGGCTCACACCGAGATGTCGAAGCCGCACAGCTTGCTGACGTCCGGGAATTCTTTCGCCAGTACTACTCTCCCCATAACGCCAGTCTGACCATCACCGGCGACATCCAACCCGCTCAGGCCAAGGCATGGGTCGAAAAGTACTTTGGGTCGATTCCATCTGGCCCCCCCGTTCCCAAGATCACGGCGCAGCCTCCACAGATCACGGCCGAGCGGCGCTCCCAGATTACTGACCAGGTAGAACTTCCTCGCATTTACATGGGATGGATCATGCCCTCGATCTTTCAGCCGGGCGATGCCGAGAGCGATCTGTTGGCGCACATTCTGGGTGTAGGCAAGACGAGCCGTTTGTACAAAGCGCTGGTGTACGACAAGCAGATTGCACAAGACGTATCGGTGCAGAACAGCAATCTGTTGCTCGGCTCAGTGCTTGAGTTGCAAGTCACAGCCAAGCCCGGCGTGAAGCCCGAGGATCTCGAAAAGGCAATCGACGAGCAACTGGAGAAGATCCAAAGCGAAGGTCCCAGCCAGGCGGAACTCGACCGCGCCCGCAACCAGATCGAGACCCACATGATCACAGGATTGGAACGGCTGGGTGGCTTTGGTGGCCTTGCCGACCGGTTGAACCAGTACAACCAGTTCCTGCACGATCCCGGCTATCTTCCCAAAGATCTCGAACGCTACCACCGCGTGACGGTTGCGGATGTGAAACGCATTGCGTCGGAGAGGCTGAAGACGTCGGCGCGCGCGGTGGTCTGGGGTTTGCCCGGAGAGCGCGTTGTCGATGACCCGGCTAAAGCGACTGAGACGGCATCTGCGAAAAACAGCGCCGTCAAGGGCACTATGCCCGACGAACCTTGGCGAGCTAAGGCTCCGGCGCCGCAACCTCTGGGCAAGCTCAGCTTGCCGGTGGCGCAGACTTTCAAGCTATCGAATGGGTTGACCGTTCTGCTAGTCGAGCAGCATCAGTTGCCAATCGTCGTCGCGCACGTGCTGGTTCTCAATGGCAGCGATGCGAACCCGGTTGCCAAGCCTGGGCTTGCGGCGTTTACGAGCGAAATGCTTCCGGAAGGAACCGACCGGCGTTCGTCTTTGCAGGTTTCCGATGATGCGGCACAGATCGGAACGTCGCTGCGTGCTGTGACGGCGGGCGATGACTCCCTCGTCGATATCCGGGTGCTGAAACCGAACGCCAACGCGGCATTCGATCTTCTCTCCGACGTCGTGCTCCACCCCAAATTCGACCCTGCCGAGATCGACCGAGTTCGCAAGTTGCGCGAGACCGACATTCTGCAAATCCAGGATGATCCCGAGCAACTCGCCATTGGCGTTCTGCACAAGATGATTTACGGCCCCGATCATCCTTACGGTTATCGCAACGAAGGAACGATTGCATCGATTCAGTCGACCACGCGGCAGGATCTTCTGCAGATGTGGCAAGCAGGCTATACGCCTTCGAACTCTGCACTCGTGTTGAGCGGCGATCTGACCCCTGCCGAGGCACACTCGCTGGCGGAAAAATACTTTGGTGGTTGGACGGGGTCGCAGGCTAAACACGAACCTCCGCCGGTTACGAGCCAGGTGAAAGCCGGGGTTGCGATTGTCGACAAGCCTGGGGCCGCGCAGACCTTTGTGCTGGTTGGCAGTGCAGGCGTCGCGCGCTCAACGGCGGATTACGTTCCGATCGAGGTCATGAATAACATCCTCGGCGGATTGAACTCCAGCCACATCAACGTGAACCTCCGCGAAGAACACGGCTACACGTACGGTGGATTTTCGTTTTTTATTTATCAACGCGCCTCAGGAATGTTCGCAGCCGGCGGCGGCATGCGCACGGATGTGACCGGGCCGGCAGTGCATGAGTTGCTTAAAGAGATGGACAACATCCGGAACACCGCCCCCACGGACCAAGAGCTCAAGCTGGCCAAGGGCGCATTCGCGCAATCCCTTGCCGGACGTTTTGAGTCGGCGGAGCAAACGGCCAATACCCTTGGAGAGTTATTCGTATACGCTCTCCCGCTCAACTACTACGAGCAACTACCGGCCAGTATCAATGCCGTGAGCGCGCAAGACGTCGAGCGCGTGGCTAAGAAATACATCCATCCCGAGAGCGCTGTCGTGATTGGCGCCGGTGACCGCGCGAAAATTGAGGAGCAACTCAAGAAGCTGTCCATCGGAACCGTGGAGGTTCGAGACTACGAGGGCGTGCCTGTGATTGGATCCGCTTCGCCTGGCGAGTCGCACTGACCCACGGAGCCAGATTCCCCAAGTTGGCGAAGCGCGCATTGTAGCGCCGCCGTCTCGGCGGCAGTCCGGCGGGCGTCCTCGCCCGCCGCTGAGGGCAAGCTGCCGGCGCACTGAGTGTCGGTGCTAGACTACTTTTCGCATTTTTCCTGAAGGGGCAAACGTGCCAACCGATCCGGTCCTTGTAGTTCATGGTGGTGCCTGGGCGATTCCTGACGACATGGTGGAAGCTCACCTGCGCGGCGTGCGCAACGCACTCGCGGCAGGATGGCTGGCGCTCAGCAAGGGCGGATCGGCGCTCGATGCCGTCGAGGAGGCCATCGTAATTCTTGAGGATGACGAAACCTTCGACGCGGGCCGTGGCAGTTTCCTCAATCGCGAAGGCAAAGTGCAACTCGATGCGTTCATCATGGAAGGATCCACACTGCGCGGCGGAGGTGTCGGCGGCGTGGAGCGCATCCGCAACCCGATCCGGGCGGCGCGCAAGATCCTCAGCGAGAGCCAGCATGTGTACTTCGTCGGAGAAGGCGCCGAACGTTTCGCCGCCGAACATGGCATTGCCCTGTGCGACAACTCCGAACTGGTAATTCCCCGCGAGGTCGAACGTCTTAGCAGCTATCAGGCTCACGCCGCCGAAAACGCTCCCGACTTGTTTGCTCCTGCCATCTCGCACGACACGGTGGGAGCAGTCGCCCTCGACACTGAAGGCAATATCGCCGCCGGAACCTCGACGGGCGGAACACTGAACAAGGCTCCCGGGCGGCTGGGCGATTCATCACTCATTGGGTGCGGATGCTATGCCGACAATGAAAGTGCCGCCGCATCGCTCACTGGCTGGGGCGAGCCGATCATGAAGGTGGTTCTTGCGAAGTGGGCCGTAGACCGGGTGCTTGCCGGCAACGCGCCGGAGTGGGCTTCGCAGGAAGCGATCAACTATTTGAAAGCGCGCGTGAACGGCCACGGCGGAATTATTCTGCTCGATTCTCGAGGCCGTTTCGGTATCTCGCACAACACGCCGCGCATGGCATGGGCTTATCAAACGAAACAGAAACAGGATTCCGGTATCGAACGGTCGGCGGGCGTGTAAATCTTCAACGCCCAAAGCTTACTAACCCTATTCGCCTCACGTATTTATCTTGCTTTCCCAGCACACCCTGATGTAAAAACCACCGGGACGTCGGCGTCCCGCACCGTGCGTTTCCGCCACCTTTTCAACGAAGCAAGCTGCCCTGCCGCCGCTTCCGTTTGGCGCGGCTATTTTTGGGAGACCCCTATGCATTCCACGTCGAAGATCGTAGCTGCCCTGCTGTTCGCTTTTGTCTCGATTGGCGTTGCCTTTGGCCAGGGCTCCGCCAGCGGTGATCTGCACGTGATCGTGAAAGACGAAAAGGGCAGCGTAGTGACCAGCGCCACGGTGACTGCGCGCGAACAGGCAAAGGCCACGGTTCGCGCCACCACGTCCAACACCGACGGCGAATATCGACTGGTCTCGCTGCCGCCTGGCGTGTACACGATCACGGTCGAAGCTCCCGGATTCGCCAAGGCCGAAGCCAAGGACCAGACGCTGACGGTGGGCCAGAGCAAGGAACTGCCGATCACGTTGAGCGTCAGCGGGGTTGAAACGGTCGTGAACGTCAGCTCCGAAGCTGAACTGGTGGAAACCTCGCGCAGCTCAACGACCAACACGATCGACCAGCGGCGCATCGACAATCTCCCGATCAACGGACGCAACTACATCAACTTCGCGCAGACCGACTCCCAGGTCGTGCGCGACAACGCGCCCAACACCGGCGCGGCCCCGACTTCCGGCCTAAACTTCAGTGGGCAGAGAGCCCGCTCGAATCTGGTAAACGTTGACGGCGCCGATGCCACCGACAATTCCATCAACGGCGTCCGCTCCACCGTGTCGCAGGAAGCGGTTCAGGAATTTCAAATCATCACCAATGGGTATGCGGCCGAGTACGGTCGCGCGTCGGGTGGCGTAGTCAACATCATTACGCGATCTGGATCCAACGATTTTCACGGCGACGTGTTCGGCTACTTGCGGAACCGCAACTTCCAGGCGGTGAATCCGTTCAGCACAGAGAAAAATCCGGCTTACACGCGTGTGCAAGCTGGAGTTGCGTTTGGCGGTCCGATCAAGAAAGACAAGACCTACTACTACTTCTCCTACGAAATCACGCGCCGGCACGAGACGGGGTTCTCGAGCATCGGGCAAGACGGGTTTGGATTGCAGCCGTTCGACGCTACCGGGATATTTAATCCTCTAGCGCCGGCCGGCACATTCACCATGCCTGCGACCCCTCAGCAAATCGCTTTTTTAACGCCGTTCGCTGCTGCCGGCCCAGCGCCTCAACCCGTTCAGTTCTACACATGGCTGGTGGGAGCCTCTTCCTGGGTGGGAACAACCGGGAACCAGCAGGCCTTTTCCTTGATCCCATTCGCGCCGCCAGGGACCGGCGCCTCTCAGTTTGCAACCAGCTGCAACGTCGTGCTCTTTCCGTCTTGCACGGGCTTGCCCTTATCGTTTCACGGGGTCAATTCACAGATCGGCAACTTCCCGGTTTTTGAGGGAACCAGCCTGTACTCCTTGCGCCTCGATCACAATCTGAGCAACAACAACCGCCTTATGCTTCGTGGCAACGTCAGCCCGAGCACGGTCACAGGCATCGAAGTCAACGGACAGGTGCAGCCCTTCGGGCAGAACGCCTATTCGCGTACGTCGGAGCAGACTTATCGCGACGTTGCCGGGACCGTGCAAGACACGTGGACGCTGGGCAACAACAAGGTGAACCAGTTCATCTTCCAGTACGCTCGCCGTGGACTGTCGTACTTCTACAACACGAAAATTCCCGACGGCTCGGCTCCCGCGATCAACATCACCGGCATCGCGTATTTCGGACGCGAGCCGTATTCCTATATTCAACGAACCGAGCAGCGCTTTCAGTTCACCGACAACTTCGCGTGGACCATCGGTCGCCACGACACGAAGTTCGGTGCCGACTTCAACTACCTGCCGATCGACGCGACTTTTACAGTCAATTACGGCGGCGTGTATGACTTCGGCTCATTCAGTGCTGCGAACTTGGGATTCCCGTCCGTCTTCCCCGATCTGAATCCGGTGCAAGCCTACGGCGCCGGGCTTCCGGGGACTTTCGTACAGGGACTGGGCAGTCCGCACGATTCATTCTCCAACAAGCCGCTTGGTGTGTACTGGCAGGATTCCTGGCGCTTGCGTCCCAATCTGACGTTGAATTTTGGCGTGCGCTATGACGTGGAGATCCCGCCCAAGTTCACTCCCCCGCAAGGTTTGGCCCAGCCGGCATACAACTTGCTCGGTTTGCAGAAGGGCATCCAGACCGACAAGAACAATTTCCAACCTCGTGTGGGTTTGGCTTACGACCCGAAGGGAGATGGGAAGACTGTCATCCGTGCGTCGTACGGGATGTTCTACGACCACCCGTTGCTCGGGTTGTATTTCCTGGGTGATGCATCCGATGGTTCTTCGAGCGGACAGTTGGCGTTCGGCGGTACCGGACTTTGCGCGGGCGACGGCAATCCTACGAACCTCAACGCCATTCCGATTTTCCAAGGAACCCTCAATTCACCTGGATGCTCTCCGTCGCCCTTCCCGCTCGCCAACACCAATCTCGGCTACCTGCCGAACGAGCAGCGATTCCAAGCACTGAATTTCCCGCAGTCGACTTTCCTCAGCCAGAACTATCTGAACTTGAACCTGGCGAATCCAGGAGCTTCGACGTTCCTGCCTCTCGGCTTCCAGCCATTCGGCTACCCGCAAGGCAAGAATTTCGTATACGCCTACTCGCAGCAGGCAAATCTGACGCTCGAACGTGACCTTGGTGGAGGCTTTGCTCTCAGCCTGGCCTACAACTTCAACGGCGGCCATCATCTGAACCGGCCCATCAACGCGAATACCATTCGCGGCGACTTACTCACTGCGAACTTCATCGCGGCAAACACCGAGACTGGCGGTGCTTTTGCGAGTCCTTTTACGGTCTCAGGTTGCGGTGCGACATACGTGGATGCAGCCTTGATGAACTTCTTCCGACCCGGCGGGTTGAATCCGTCTGTTGCGCTCGGTAAGTACGTCAGCGGGATTCCGGGAGATCCGGCTTGCGTAATGCAGGCGGCCGCGCTGGCGGCATCGTTGCCCGGATTCAACGCTGCCTGCAATCCCGCACCCGGGCCGCAGGGAATCAACTTCACCGGCTGCGTGCCGTTTGGCGATATGGATGCCAATTTTTCCAACGGAAGCTCCGTCTATCACGGCTTCAGCGCCAACCTGCGCAAGCGCTTCGGTCACCACTACGAGTTTCTCGGCTCGTACACCTACTCGCACGCGATCGATGACTCCACCGACTTGCAGTCCACGCTGACACCGCAGGACAGTTACTACCCCGGCTACGACCGGTCAACATCCTTGTTTGATCAGCGGCATCGCTTCGTCTTCAGCGGCGTCTACCAGACGGGAAGAGTCGGTGGAGATGGATTCGGAAGCAAGTTTCTTAGTGACTGGACGTTCGCTCCTCTCGTTGACGTCGCCTCGGGGCGGCCGTTCAACATCATTACCGGCAACGGCAACAACCTTCAGCTCTCCTCTCTGACGTCGAGGCCAAACACGTTCGTCAATCCGAGCTGCGGAGCGCCCGTGACTTCCAAGTTCTCGCCCACCGGAGTCTTCCAGGAGGGCTGCCTTTTCAACTTTGACGGCTCGTTGCTTTCACTCGACGGCAACCTGGGACGCAACACGGGCGTTTCCCCCTGGACCGTCTTCAACGATCTGCGCGTCGCCAAGCGCATCCACTTCGGCGAACGTGTCAACATGGACTTGATCGCCGACATGTTCAACATCGCGAATCGCTACAACGTCGCGGCTGTTAGCCCCTTGTTCACGAACGCGGGGACGCCGACCGCAGCGTACGACCCACGCCAGTTCCAGTTCGCGATGAAGATCAACTGGTAGCTTGCTGATCGGCACCACGCACCGATTGAGACCGGCTTTCTCTGGAAGGCCGGTCCTGTTGTTTTATGCCGATATAGGGTTCTTACTGTACTAACACAAGGGAGTCTCGCAGGTTAGATTGAGGAATCGCGTGCTCCCGTCGAAGAGCGCGCAGGGTTTTTTCTCATGAATCGCCGTCGCTTCTTGCACGCCGCCGTTGTAACAGCTCTCGTGACTTCGCTTCGCAACCATCACGCCCAGGCTCAAACGGCGACCATTCCCAAGCGCCCGCTCGGTCGCACTGGCGAGAAGGTATCGATGGTCGGCCTTGGCGGCTACCACCTCGGCATGCAGAAGGACGAGCAGGAAAGTATCCGCATCATTCGCGCTGCGCTCGACAGCGGAATCAATTTCCTCGACAACTCCTGGGACTACAACAACGGGCAGAGCGAAATCCGCATGGGCAAGGCTTTGCGCGACGGCTACCGGCAAAAGGCTTTTCTGATGACGAAGATTGACGGCCGCACGAAGAAAGCCGCCGTCGATCAGATCGAAGAATCACTGCGCCGCTTGCAGACTGATCACGTGGACCTTCTGCAATTTCACGAGGTCATCCGCGATACGGATCCGGCTCGTGTTTTCGCGGAAGGCGGTGGTATGGAAGCCGTTGTCGAAGCGAAGAAACAAGGCAAGCTGCGCTACATTGGGTTCACCGGCCACAAGAGCCCCGACATCCATCTGAAGATGCTGGAGACCGCCTTCGCTCACGGCTTCACATTCGACACCGTGCAGATGCCGCTGAACGTGATGGACGCCCACTTCGATAGTTTCGAGAAAAGAGTGTTGCCGGTGCTCGTGAAACACCAGATCGGCGTACTTGGCATGAAGTCGATGGGTGACAAGTTGATTCTGAACAGCAAGACAGTGACACCAGTGGAGTGTCTGCATTACGCGATGAACTTGCCGACGAGCGTCGTCATCACGGGTTGCGATTCAATGGAGATCCTGCAGCAGGCGCTCGATGCTGCCCGCAGTTTTCAGCCGATGAGCGCGGCGGAAGTTTCGTCCCTGCTGGCGAAGACGGCCACTGCCGCTGCCAAAGGTGAGTTCGAGCGCTACAAGACATCGCATGACTTCGACAGCACGGTGCAAAATCCTGAATGGCTGGGGTGAGGTGGGTGACAGTGATCGCCGCTCCCGTGCACTCACACAGCGTCGACAACCAGACCCAGAGCCTAGAGCCGAAAGCCTCAAGCTGCTAAGATTCTCTCCACTCTTCACGACCGCTGGAGCGCCGCGTTCATGTCTGAAATCCCCTCACCTACTCAACGCACCCGTGTGGTCCGCGAGCCGGACCGGGGTGTCTATGATCGCGAAACGATCTACCGCATTCTTGATGAAGGTTTCATCTGCCACGTCGGGTTCGTGGTTGACGGACAGCCATTCGTGATTCCCACTTCTTACGGCCGCGCGGGAGACAGTCTCTACATTCACGGCTCGGCCGCCAGTCGCATGCTGCGCAACCTCGACAAGGGAGTTCCGGTGTGCGTCACCGTGACGCTGATCGATGGCCTGGTGCTGGCGCGTTCGATTTTCAATCACTCGATGAACTACCGCTCGGTTGTTGTGCTGGGCACGGCCACGCTGGTGGATGAGCCTGCGGAGAAGTTCGAAGCTTTGCACCGGCTGTCAGAGCACATTCTGCCGGGCCGCTGGGCTGAATCGCGGCAACCGAACGAGCGTGAACTCAAAGCCACTTTCGCTCTCCGCCTGCCCATCAATGAATTTTCCGCGAAGGTCCGGCAAGGTCCTCCCATCGACGACGAAGAGGACTACAGTTTCCGTACCTGGGCTGGGGTGGTGCCGTTTCACATGGCCGCCGAAGCCCCGATTCCCGACGATCGCTGCGGGCCGGACGTTCCAGTGCCCGGGTATGCGAGCGCGTATTCCAGGAAAAAGGCATAGCTAGTTCGCCTGGAAAATCCATGAACGACCTTGTCCCAAGAATCACTTCTGCGGTTGATAATCTGCGCGGCGATCTCATCGCCTTCCTGCAGAAGCTGGTGCAGACACCCAGCCTGCCCGGACAGGAACAGCGAGCGCAGCACCTTGTGGCCGAGAAACTGCAGGCTCTCGGCCTGAGCGTTGACGTCGTCTCATCCAAGCTTGATGATCTCAAGCATCATCCGGCCTTCTGCGATGACGGTGTGCCTTTCCGCGACCGGTTGAACGTTATCGGCCGGTGGAAAGGGTCAGGAAAGACTCCAGCCTCAGGCGATCGGCGGTCGCTGATTCTGAACGGCCACATGGACGTGGTTCCAACGGGCAAGGAAAGTCTCTGGTCCGACTCGCCCTGGAGCGGTGCAATTCGCGATGGCCAACTCTACGGCCGTGGGGCTTGCGATATGAAGGCCGGTGTTGCGGCCAATGTCTTCGCAATCCAGGCGTTGCAGTCTCTGGGTTCCCGTCCTGCCGGTGACGTTTTGGTGGAAAGTGTGATCGGAGAGGAAAGCGGCGGAGTTGGCACGCTTACAACCATCGTGAAAGGTTTTAAGGCCGATGCCGCAATCATTACCGAGCCCACGCGTCTCCACTTGTGCCCGGTGCAGTCCGGAGCGCTGACGTTTCGGATAAAAGTTGCGGGACGTGCCATCCACGCGTGCATGAAGCCGTACGGGGTAAGCGCAATCGAGAAGTTCTACCTGCTGTTGCAGGCCGTGCAGCAACTCGAGCAGCGTCGTCATGTGGAATATAAAAATCCGCTTTACGAAGATCCGAACAACATCGCGCCGGTAAATTTCGGCAAGCTCCATTCGGGGGAGTGGCCGTCCACCGTGCCCGACGAACTGGTAGTCGAAGGCCGGTTCGGCGTCCTGCCGGGCGAATCCACGGACACTGCGCGTCAGGCGCTGGCCAGCGCGTTGATCGCCGCAGCGAAGCAGGATTTATGGCTGGCCGAACACCTGCCGATACTCGAATGGTTTGAAGGTCAGTTCGAATCTGGCGAGACGTCTCAGGAATCGCCGATCGTGTGCTCGATTGCTGAAGGTCATGCGCAGATTTTCGGCAAGCCGCCTGTCGTGCAGGGCGTCACCTATGGGTCCGATCTGCGCCTGTTTACAAATCACGGCGGGATTCCCGCCGTCCTGTACGGCCCTGGCAGCATCTTCGATGCGCACACGGTGAACGAGCACGTCGATCTGGAAGAAGTGGTCGCCGCGACCAAGGTGCTCGCTTGCATTGTCAGCAGTTGGTGCGGCGGAGAAGTGGCCTAAAGTTGGATGGCGACTCGCCGCGACTCGCGCCTCAAACTACCAACGTGCCTCACTTGTCGGGCGCCACATTGGGTTGCGGATCAGGAACACGCGGGAACGAGGGAGCCCGCAACGCACCCTCGCCCACGAATTCAACCTTCACCGAATCGCCGACGTGCAAGAACAGGTTGCTCGGATTCTTCATTCCCCACTTCACGTAAGGAACCTCGAAGTGAGTCGACGCTTTCCAATGATCGCGTTCGAGATGGACTTCGACGGATACCGTGAGTTCGTGCTCTGTACCGTGAATGCCAAACTGTCCGTGCACCTGCACGGTTGACGTGCCCGAGTCCGAGACCTTGCCTTCGACGCGGTCAGGCCGGAAGCTGATGTCTGGAAATTTCGCACTTTCGAGAACATCCTTGTGCATCTTGTGATCGCGGCCGTCGTTGGCGGTCTTGCCGCTGGTGGCGTCGAAGACGATCTCGCCAGAAACTTTTCCGTTGACTGGATCGAAGCGCAGATCCCCGCGGCGGAGCAGGAATTTTCCATGAACCGTGTGCAGCGTGGCGTCCAGAGTGATGGAAGCGCTGGTCTTGGCCGGATCCACCATCAAGGCGGTCGACGTTGGCTGCGCCAGCAGAGCGGTTGACGCGAGGAACAATGCTGTCAGGACGAGACGGCCGGATTGTACGAGGCGATTCGAGATTTCATCCTCCGTCAATTTAACAGCAACAATTTCCCGGTTGTCTTGCGGCCTTCCAAGTCGCGATGGGCTTGCGCGGCGGCCTTCAGGGGATAGGAGTGCTCGATCCGCAACTTGAGCTTGCCCGCGGCGATCATGCCGAAGACATCGCTAGACCTCCGCTCCAAGTCCTCGCTCGTGGCGATGTAATGCGCGAGCGTCGGTCTGGTTACGTACAACGATCCCTTCTGCGAAAGCTGAATCAAGTCGAACGGCGGAACCGCACCGCTTGATCCGCCGAACAGCACCATGCACCCACGCGGACGCAGCACGTTGAGTCCCTTCTCGAACGTCGTTTTTCCCACGGAATCGTAAACGACATCCACGCCGTGCCCGTCGGTGAGCTTGCGCGTTTCAATCTCAAAGTCAGATTGCGTATACAGGATGATTTCGTCGGCGCCGGCTTCCCGCGCCAGCTTTGCCTTCTCCTCGGTAGAAACCGTTCCGATGACGCGAGCGCCGATGTTTTTCGCCATCTGGACCAGGAGCAGGCCAACTCCTCCCGCCGCTGCATGTACCAGCGCAGTCTCACTCTTCTTCAACGGATACGTGTCGTGCGAAAGGTAATGGGCCGTCATGCCCTGGAGCATCGCAGCTGCTGCCTGCTGATAGTTCACGCCCCGAGGGATCTTCACCAGTCGGTCTTCGGGCACCGTGGCATACTCGGCATAGCTGCCCATGATCGCCGTGTAGGCCACGCGGTCGCCGACTTTCAACTGCTTGACGTCGGGCCCGACGGAAGTGATCTGCCCCGCGCCTTCTTGCCCGGGCACGAACGGAAGCACGGCTTTGTACCGGCCCTCCCGGTAATACACGTCGATAAAATTGACGCCAGACGCTGCGATCTTCACGACCGCTTCGTTGCCTTTTGCCTCTGGAACTGCGAGGTCCGCCAACTCCAGAACTTCAGGACCGCCGGTGCGCTTCACCTGGATCGCTTTCATAGGAAATTCCTGACTTCATCATAGCGTGCCATCCGCCCGGGGTGCCGGCGATGCTCGCGGTAAGGGGCGGCTGAAATGAAAACGGCAGCCCGAAAGCTGCCGTGGTATTCGTGCAACTCGCGTTTTTCTATTTCGGCGGTGTCGCGGGTGCCGCGGGTTCCTTGGCTCCGTCCGTCCGCTTGCCCAGCAGGCTTTCCTCCAGTTTTTTCCACTTCTCCTGCTGGTCGGGGGTGAGTTCCGCGGAAATCTTGGGCGCGAACGTCTCGCGAATTTCGATGACCTTGGCGCGTTTCTGATCGGGCGTCATGCGCTCGTCGATGCGTACCACGTGTAGCTGTTCGCCTTCATCGGTGATGATCGGCCGCAGCTTCTCGCGCTGATCATTTGTCAGATTCAGATTCTGCGTCAGCATGCGCAATTCACTGAGGGCTTCCATGCTTCGCCGCGGTGGCGCGCCGGGTGGCGGAGGAGGCGCAACGCCCGGCCCCTGGGCCTGCGCATAGACACAACTGCCCGCCACTGCGATTGCAAACACCCAGGACTGCCAACCTCGCATAGAGCACTCCTTGAAAACCGGTTCCCGCGGAATTTTGTGAGCCTTTCTCCATCCTAACCCGTGCCAGTCACAAAACTCCATTACACGGGAGTGCTGGGTCCAAGGAGGCTCAGTGCGGCGTCCAGATGGGGTGAGATGTGAAGAGGCCGTTAACAAAACCAATCTGGAATGTTATGAACAGTCCGAAGGCGATGCTGATCAGGCCTGAGGCGATCCCCAATCCACGGTTGAAATTTGCGAAGCGATGGCCAGTGTAGGCGAAGGGGACGCCCATCAGCATAGTGATCACCATCATGCCCGCGATCGTGCCCAGCCCGAAGACCAGCAGGTAAGCCACGGCCCATCTCGGCTCACGAATGGTGGTCAGCACCAGCAGTGCAACGGCAGCCGATCCCGCGAGTCCATGCACGATGCCTACGGCCAGCGGCCTGAGCAACTGATACAAGCCCACCTTCTGCAAGAATTGCTGGCATGGGCCTTGCGGCTTTTCGTCGAGCCCTAGATGCGCATCGGCATCGTGCATGTGAGTGTGCACGTGCGACTCGCCGCCGTGCTGGTGTACATGAGCGTGCACCACGCCCGCGGCATGCTCGGGAGTAAAGCGTTCCGTGATCCAGCGGGTCACTCCGCTGAGGTTGAAGACACCCAGCACGATCAGCATGATGCCGACTGCGAGTTCCATGGCGAGCCCAAGACGCGCGGGAATGGCGAGGTTGAACACGATGATCCCGGTGCCAACCAGGACGATGGTGATCGTGTGCCCCAATCCCCACAGGATCCCGATGACGCCGGCGTGTCGAATACTTCGCTGGCGGCTGACAATGGTCGTGACGGCGATGACGTGATCTGGGTCCGTCGCATGCCGGATGCCCAGCACAAAACCCACGCCGATGATGGTCAGAAGGTTGATCATACTTTCAGGACAAGTTGGCCGAGTCCCCGTTCCCACGACCGGTTTGGCCCATCGTGAGAGTCCGCCAGAAAAGACTACACCAGCGCAAGATTCCTGCGCGACAGGCCTTTCGCATGGGCCGCGAGTGGTTTACCATGTCGGCGTCGCAGAGGCCTCTGGCGGAAGCGTCAATACGAACACCTCGGGTGTGGCATGGCTTTGGAGCTAGTGAGAGCGCGTCTTAAGAATTATCCGTCGATCAGTGAGACCTTCGATTTGCTTCCCGTTTTCTTTGTCGGCGTGGCGGTAGTTTTCGCCTCGCTTGGAATGGGCGAAGCCGTCTACAGACTGCTGTTCTCCGACTATGATGGCGCCAAAGACCGGCTCCCGATAGAAGCCTTTTTCGGGCTCGTGTTTGCCTGGCTCGCAACGTCGTTCGTGCGGAACATGTTCCAGCACCGCCGCCGCACCATCGCGAAACTTCACTTGATCTGGGATCGCAACCACCAGATCCGCGCAGCGCTCGAGGCCCTCTCGCCGCACCCGCACACGTCGCGCAACCAGCAGTCGATTCGCGTTATCCGCGAGGAATTGGATCGGATTGAGGGTGCTCTGAAGGAAGTGTTGCCTAGATAAGCTTGCCTGTCCTTCGTTCGTTAGCCTCTGCTCACTCTTTGGTGGAATGGCGGGCGCGTCCGCGCCCGCAGTTGGGCGAAAAGCCGTAGCTCCAGCCTGAAGCACTCCGGGTATCGTGCCGAAAGTAATGAACGCATTGGTCTTTTGTGAATTGACCCCGCAAAAGATCCGAGGTTACCATTCCGCAGGTTTCCGGCATCCAAGACGCAAGGGGGTCGTTGCGCGTAACTCATAGAGAAATATGAGACTGCAGAAACTCTATGTCGTGATTGCGCCCCTGGCGGCCGCGCTCGCAAGTTGCGGGTGCCAATCCCATCGTCAGGCGCCCCTGCTTTCGGCAAAGCAATCCGCTCCCCCAGCGATTGCTGCGGCCACGCCGCCACCATCGGTCGAAACACGAGCCCCCGCGACAAAGTCAGCGCCTCAGCCCACGACGCAGACATCTGCGACACCGCCCTCCGCGGATCCGGTTGCGGACCTGATTGGGGCGGTCGAAAAGGAATACGCCGCCGGTCAAGACAATTACAAAGCAGGCCACCTCGATGCCGCCCGTCAGAACTTTGACCGCGCCTTCGATCTGCTGCTCGGCAGCAATCTGGAAATCAACTCCGACCCGCGCCTGGAAAATGAATTTGATCGCATTGTCGAAGGCGTCAACAGCTTCGACATGCAGGCTCTGCAGCAGGGCGATGGCTTCACCGAGCAGAAGTCCGAACCGGCACCCATTGACGAAGCGAACGAAGCTGCCGTTCCCGTAGACGCGAACGTCAAAGCCAAGGCCGAAGCGGAAATCAAATCCACGCGTTCTGATCTGCCGCTCATGATGACCGACCAGGTTGCCGGATATATCACGTACTTCTCCGGCCGTGGGCGCGGCACGCTGGAGAACGCGCTTGTTCGGTCGGGCAGGTATGAAGACATGATTCGCCGCATCCTGAAACAGGAGGGCGTTCCGCAAGATCTGATTTATCTCGCGCAAGCGGAATCTGGCTTTCACCCGCTCGCGCTATCCCGCGTAGGCGCCCGCGGCATCTGGCAGTTCATGGCAAGCCGCGCTAGAGGGTACGGACTGCAGCGCGATTGGTGGGTCGACGACCGGCAGGATCCCGAGAAGGCCACCCGAGCAGCAGCACGCCACCTGAAGGATCTTTATCAGCAGTTCGGGGACTGGTACCTGGCCATGGCGGCCTATAACTCCGGCCCGGGAACGGTCCAAAGCGCGGTGAAGCGGACTGGCTACGCTGATTTCTGGGAACTGTATCGCCGGAATGTTCTGCCGAAAGAGACCCGCAACTACGTTCCCATCATCGTTGCGGTCACTATCATGGCCAAGAATCCAGGCCAGTACGGGCTGGATCATCTGGAGAAGACGCAACCCACGCCGTTTGACGCGGTCAAGATTGACTACCCGGTAGATCTCCGGCTGGTCGCCGAGTGCGTGGATGCGTCGTTGACGGATCTAGAGGATCTGAATCCCAGCCTGCTGCGGATGACGACGCCGAAAGATCACGAATTTGAGCTCCATCTTCCCGCGGGGACGAAAGAAAAGTTCCAGAGCTCGATCGCAGCGATCCCAAAAGACATGCGGGTCTGGTGGCGCTATCACAAGGTGCAACCGGGAGACACGCTGGCCTCGATCGCTCGCACCTATCGCAGCACTCCCAAAGCGGTCGCAGAAGCCAACAATCTTGAGGATGACGTTGTCCTAACGCCCGACAGCAAACTGACCATCCCAATCGCTCCGGGAAAGCGCGCGATCACTGAGGAAGCGACCTATGCGCGCCATGCGACTCGCTATCGTGTGCGAAAAGGGGACACGGTGCAGCGAATCGCGGACAACTTCGGCGTGCCGCCTGCCATGGTCCGTCGCTGGAATCATCTGAAGGGTGATAGCCTGCGCGGTCGCAGCGTCGTCTACGTTCATCTGCCGGTAAGCCCCGGCGCGGGTCAGGGAGAGGTCGTTGCAGACGGCTCTAAGTCCAAGCATAAAAAGACAGTTACGGTAGCCAAAGGCGCCGGCGACTCGGTCGTGCGCCACAAAGTCAAGCAAGGCGAAACGCTCTTCTCGATCGCATCCACCTACAAAACCACGGTCGATGCCCTCAAGCGGGATAACCGGAACGTTGCCGTTCTGCGGCCCGGAATGGTTCTGGTCATCCGTCCGTAAGAAGAAATTTCCGTGAATTCGTACACGCGAATGCGTAGTACAAAAATCACATTGAGCTGTGCTCGAACCCCTAGCGCCCAACCGCATTTTCTCTGCTATAATCGCGCCCCGTTCAGCCGCGAAGCAGTTTTTCAGTTGTCTTCATTTTTCCGTGCGCGGTGCCGGACTCGGCCTCGTGCCCGCGCTAACCATTCCGCAACACCAGGAGGAGCAATGAGCTTTCACGACGAAACCCTCTACGGACTCGACGACGAGATGGATGAGTACGGGGACACCGGCGCCTACGGCGAATCTCCGGAAGAGATCCTGGAGGAAGAAGAAGAGGAAGAAGAGGAAGAAGAAACCGGCATGCCTGTAGTGGGCGAGTCGATTGTCGAAGTGGAGGAAGTCATCCCGGTTCCTCCCAAGCCTGCGGGTGGCGGCGGCGCACGGAAGCCCCCCGCCAAAAAGAAAGCCGCAAAGAAGAAGGCTCCAAAGAAAGCAGCCAAGAAAAAAGCCGCGAAAAAGCCGGCGAAGAAAAAACCCGCAAAGAAAGCAGCCAAGAAGAAGCCCGCCAAAAAAGCGGCCAAGAAAAAGAGCGCGAAGAAGAAAAAGCGCCGCTAGTTTTTGTGGCGCGGGCGCCCTCGACCGCGTCTCAAGAGACAAGAAAAAGCCGCGATAAGAGTCGCGGCTTTTGTTGTTCTGTAAAACTCACGGGCGCCTTCAGCGCACTCAACCCCTTACGCCATCTGTGTCGCGAATTTTCTCACTGCCAGCGAAAGCATCAGGCGCGTCACGCCGCTCATGATCATGCTGATCCCCACCAGGGTTCCAATCGCCCACACGGAGCTCGAGGGCCAGTGCACGTAAATCATTCCGCCCAGGACTAGCGTGACGATCGAATCCACCAGAATCCAAATCGCACCCCGGCTCGATCGCGACTTCCACCACAGCATGAAATCAAGCACGCCTTCCACCAGAAAGAGGAAAGCGAGCATTAGTGTGAGCGTCGCCACGCCCACCACCGGACGAAACAGCAAATATCCGCCGATGAAGATGTAGGCCAACCCGACCAGGAACTTCCATCCCATGCTGGTTCCCGAATGTGCGTGAAAGGCGACCGCCATGTGCACGATTCCCACGAAGATCAGCAGCCACGCAATAAATGTGGCCAGCGCGATGGCCGCCAGGAAGGGTTCCGCAATCGCCAGCGTCCCCAGAATGACCAGCAACGCGCCCCAGATGATGCCCCACTTGGAACCCTGTTTCACCAATGCCAGCGTGTTCGGAACAGCCGTTGCCATAGATGCCCTTTCCACAGCTCGCTGATCTACCTTCAGCTGGAAGTAGTCGTACTTTGTGCGGCGCATTGTGGCAGACGAGCCCGGGAAGTGCAAGGGTGGAGGCTGCGAAAGTAGGGCAAGGTGCGATCGGGAATCTCGAAACGAGACACGCGCCGCGTTCCAGAACCGGGCCACCCGGGCATGGTCCATGACCCGGGGACTGCATGGGGATGGGCTACTTCTTGCTCACTCGCGAAAGACACTTACCGTACAGTTCGAGCAGATGCGTAGCGTAGTCTTC
Source organism: Terriglobales bacterium (assembly GCA_035652655.1). GTDB lineage: Bacteria > Acidobacteriota > Terriglobia > Terriglobales > Acidobacteriaceae > Gp1-AA133. Next base: position 8,994 of record DASRDJ010000413.1, on the reverse strand, counting down.
AGGCTTGGCGGCCCCCCCGGCGCCTTTCTCGAACCCTACGCCGCCCCCACCAGAAGTGGTCCGGCCGTACCCGGTCGTCATCGCAATGAATTTCATGAGATCAAGGGCGATATCTTCGTCGCGACGCGATCCTGTGGCTGGAGTGCCTGGCACATCCATGAATGCCTCCCCCGTTCCGGAAATCAGTGGAATGTCTTCTTCTTCGAAATGCATAAGACGCTTCGATCATAACAAAGGCGACCAGACCTCTGTGAATCAGGCCATCCAGTTCGGCTTTTCAGGCAAGGGTGCATTTCTGAAAGCCCTCCCCTCGGAGGTACAGCTGGCGATGTTATCTTAAGGAACGTCCCTCGGTTCCTTCGCCTCATCTCCAATAGCGATCTCTGCTCTGACGCGAGTTTGCCTCATGCTATGCTCCTTCTGTTCGTGGATTCTGAAAGCTGGCGCTCCCACCCCGTTTGCCGTCAGCCGCTCGGCAAGTGCTGAGGTCTAAGTTGGCGATCCATCTCCGATCGAAGTCGCGCCCCCAGCAGATGCCCGCTTCTAAAGGAAGTCCTGATGCAGAAGACGCATCGTCTCCCGATGAAGTTGGTGTGGCGCAGACGCTACCGTTGCCTTCGCTCGACGATGGCAACACGGTGCGCGATCTGCTTTCTGCTGGACTCGAAGCTCTCGACCTGCTGAACATCGGACTGCTGGTGTGCAGTGCGTCCGCAGAACTGCTCGTCGCCAATCAGACGGCAGAGCAAATACTGCAGGCGCGGGATGGGCTTGCGCTTGGTTCGGACGGCACTCTATCGACTACTCACGACGAGAAAGCGTCCTTGAAGGACTTGGTTCGATCGGTGGCCAAGACAGCGCAGACCCCGGGAGTCGTTCATCGGGACAGTGCATTTGCCGTCCAGCGGTCCGCTGGCAAGCGACCCTTGACCCTGTTTGTGCGCACGGTGAATCCGAAAAGCGATGCCCCTTCTCCGAATGAAGCTGCTGTTCTGGTGATGATTCTCGATTCCGCGCAGCCCGTAGATACTGCCGAAGCAGAACTGAAACAGCTATACGGCTTTACCGCTACTGAGGCGCGCCTCGCCAATCATTTAATGGAAGGGTTGTCGCTGGAAGATTGCTGCCGCGCGATGGGCATCCGCCGCACTACCGCCCGCATGCACCTACGCAACATCTTTGCGAAAACGGGTGTCCGGCGGCAAGGCGAGCTGGTTTCGCTCCTGCTCAAGAGCATCGGCCTTGGACCTCGTTTGAAATAGTCCTCTCTCCATCACCCCCCCGCCATTCTGAACACTACTAATAAAAGAGAGCGTGTTCCCGTCGTTCCCGACAAAGCCGTCCATCCCTGAAGGTCATTGGACCCATATCTTCGGATGAAAGATCTGGCTCTGCGAATTTGAATTTCTGAGTTACTCAGGCCGTGAGAACGATGAAGTCTCGTCCGTCAATTGCCGCGTCCAGCGCGGGAAGTGCCGAAATGGGATGGAATTCGGCGATTTCGCGATCGGTCCCCAGAGATGAAGACCTCTCACGCAGGCATTTCTTCGTCCAAGCCTGCGGTTTCGTTTGAATTTTGAGTTCGTATCATCCATGTGGACGTAGACAGGTCCTGAGGAGTCGCCTAATCTCCCTCAAGTTCTTAAAGCGCCAGACTCCCTCCTGGCGGTAAGCCTCTCCCCCAACTTGGATGGCACGCACGGGCGTTATATCTCCCTCGCCTGGTGCACGAAGCACATTTCCACTTTTTGGTGTGGGGTTCTGTGGAGGATTCCCTTTGGCATTGAACTGCGCCAGTTTGCCTGACGGACAGGACATCTTCGCCCGCGCACTGCGGTCCATCGGGACTGCAATGACACGCGGCGAAATTCGTGTCTCTGGATGTCAGCAGCGCGTGGGCAGCCAACCCTCAGTTCCTTCACATCAGCTCTCCCCCATCGCAACAAAGGCGCTGCGAGCGCCGGCAGGTCCCGAAGGAGGCCGCACAGCCATGAGAAAGTCGCACCATATTTGGTTGCCCATTTTGCTTGTTTGCCTGGCGACAGCCGCCGCGAACGCCCAGTCGTTCCGCGTGCAATGCCCGACGAGCACTGTCACCCACCCGTCGACCCTCCACGACAACAACACGGAACCTGCCTACACCGGCCCGACTACGTTGAGTGCTCCTTCGAATACCGACTTCCAGAAGCCCACTGGCAATGTGAATGGCGCGATCAAGTGCCAGCAGATTTCCGGCGGCGACGGTTACGCGACCATGGGTGACGGAACGCAGACCTACATGTTCTCGTTCGGTCCGCTTTCGGGACTCGCCGATATCCGTGATGGGAAGCCTGGCACCCAGTCCCCGAGCGTATTCAATTCGCTGTACACCGGCGCGACTCTCCAGCCAGGAGATCCCGCAACATACGACGCGAATAACGCCAGCGCGTTCTCATACAACGGCGCGATTGGCCAGATTGTGAATGCGGATTGCCTGGCCGCCAACAAAGAGACGCCCGGATCGTGCCCGAATGCTTCGGGTATCGACGGACACGTCGATCCGCGCCAGATCATGGATGTGGGCGTGATGAACGGCAACATCCCAGCACCTCTGATGGCTATCGACGAAGACGACGAATTCTTTCTCACCCTGACCAACGTGGGCATGATCATGCGGCCCGACTTGTTCGAGCAGCACACGGTCCACTTCCACGGATACCCGAACGCGTCGGGCTTCTATGACGGCGTGCCGGACGCTTCGGTGGCGATTAACATCGGCGGCAGCTTCACCTACTACTATCTGGCCCCTGATGCCGGTACCTACTTCTGGCATTGCCACATCACGCCGCCTGAACACTTGCAGATGGGAATGGTCGGGCAGATTTATGTGCGGCCACGCCAGAATCGTGTCACGGGAAGCCTCTACGATGCGCTGAATCTACAGCAGGGTGATCCGCGCACCAAGTGCAACACCTCCGACATACTTTGCAGCAATCCGATACCCGCGGTGAACACGGGCGCCGTCGGCGGGGGGAAATACGCGTACAACGATGGCGACGGTACCACCGCCTACGACGTCGAGTATCCGATACAGATTCACGGCTTCGATCCCAACTTCCATTTTGTCGGCATGACCTTCAACCCGGAAGCCTTCACCGAAATGAAGGACAAGTACTTCCTGTTGAACGGGCGCAGCTACCCCGACACGGTTACAGCCGGTCCGCTGCAAACGATGTCGACCGACGGCGCGATGCACTACTCGCAGCCCCTGCCTTCGATCATCAACATTCCGGAGGGTGGCAAAGCACTGCTCCGGATTTCCGATCTGGACGTAACCGAATATCAGACGCTAGCTTCGCTGGGCATTCCGATGAAGGTCATTGGCCTCAATGCCAAGCTGCTGCGTGATCAGGCGGGCAACAACATGTACTACAACACCAACTCCATCACGCTGGCCGGCGGCGAATCGATCGATGTGATCCTTGATGCGAGTGACAAGACGAAGTATCCGGCCAAGAGCGTTTTCTACCTCTACACCCCCAATCTTGATCACCTGTCGAACGACGCGGAGAACTTTGGCGGATTGATGACCGAAGTTCATGTCAATTAGGAGCGCTGCCATGAGGGCGATGAACATGAAAAAACTTACTAGCATTACACGACTCTTTGCGGCGCTGATGGTGGCGGCTACGCTGCTGACGGCTACTGCGTACGCGGCTGCGCCGGGTATCAAGGGAAGTTCGTTCAATTTGACGGCTTCCCCGGCCTACATCACGCAACCCGATGGGCAGATGGTCTACTCGTGGGGCTATGGGTGCACGAGCACCTCGGGCACAACGTTCGTGCCCGCCAACCTGACCACATCCCCGTTCTGCAACGTGATGCAGATTCCGGGGCCGACCCTGGTGGTGACACAGGGCGCCACGGTCACGGTGACGCTTACCAATAGTCTGCCGACGGCAGCCGGCAATACTTCCATTCTGTTCCCGGGCTTCCAGGTGACCACCACCGGTGGCGTCGCTGGACTGCTAACCCAGGAAGCGGCGAATGGCGGCACGGTAACTTACTCGTTTGTCGCGTCGACTCCGGGAACCCACTCGTACTACAGCGGCACTCAAGGCGATCTACAGGTTGAGATGGGGCTGTACGGCGCGATCATTGTGCTGCCTACGGCGGCGCCAACGCCCGGCTGCCCGGCCCGTAACACTGCAGCGACAGTCGACCCCGCGAATCCGACAGCCCTGCTGGCGGGAGGTGAATCGGATTTTCGCCTTTCGACCACTGGAGCCGCTTACGGCGTGGCGGGCAGCTGCTATGACCGTGAGTATCTCTTCCAGTTCTCCGAGATGGACCCGCGGATCCATAGCCAGGCGCTGGCGCAAGTCACCGCGAAAGCTGGCTGCGTCGCTGGAGCGCCGGGCTGCAGTCTGGAAGTCGCGACTGAGCCCTACGTTCCTGCCACTTCATGATCAACGGTCGCTCGATGCCGGATGACATGGACAGCAATTATGCGCAGCAGTATCCCCACCAGCCTTACAACGGCAATCCCCACATGCATCCTGGCGATCAGGTTCTGCTGCGGATTATCGGTCAGGGACGTTGGCAGCATCCGTTCCACGAACACGGCAACCACGTGCGCATTCTGGCGCGCGACGGCAACCTGATCACCAGTGCTAGCAACGCACAACTGCTGGCTGGTCCGCTTATGTTCACGACCACCACCACGCCGGGCGTTGCGATGGATGGCATTTTCTACTGGAGTGGCAAGGGGCTGAATTGGGATCCCTATGCCCACAACCCGGCTTCGTCGGATCCAGTCGCCAAGCTTCCCTGCCATCCGGATTCGAATGGCTACAACACGGGCGACCCGACCGCGATCAACTATTACGAGTGGTGCCAGGATCACAACAAGCCTTTGGAGACTGCACCCTTTGGTGATGTCGCGGGCAAGGGCCCAGCTACGCTACCCGATGCCAACATCCTGACCAATGGTGCCTGGTACGGCGGCAGCGCCTACCTCGGGCCGAATGCCACGGGGCGCGCAGTCGGTCCCACCGGAACTACTCCTCCTTCCGGCACGATTGCCAACTCCCCGACTTCTGAAGCTGGCTTTGCATTCATGTGGCACTCGCACAACGAGCGCGAGATCACTACCAACAATATCTTCCCGGGCGGAATGATGATGATGATGCTGGTCGATTCCCGGGAATATCCGATTGACGAGTCGAACTAACTGAGGAGAAGAGCACAAATGCGATCCAACTTTGTCAAAACTTTGAAGACAGCGGTCCTGGCGATATCTGTTCTCCTCCTCGGAGCCAGCGTCTCCTTCGCCCAGCAGGCGGTGAACATCACTGCCGCGGGCGCGAACCTCATCCTCCCGGATGGCTCAAGTGTCCCCATGTGGGGCTACAGCTGCGGCACGGCAGTCGTCGGATCGAGCGCGACCTGCGCGAAGTCCAATCCCGCAGCTGCCGGCTGGTCTCCGGTGGTGATCACCGTGCCCACCGGGCAGGACTTGCAGATCAACCTCACGAACAATCTTTCGTTCGGCAGCACTCCGAATACGATTCCGACATCGCTGGTGATCGTGGGCCAGCTGGGTGGCGGCCTCGGAAATTCGGCGACCAGCACGCCCTCCCCTGATCACTCTAATGCGCAGAGTGTGACCTGGCCGATCCCGGACCCTGGAACCACCGGCACGGCTCCCGGGCAAGGGCCGCGCGTGCAATCCTTCTCCACGGAAGTGGCGGCGGGCGCGACCACGAGCTTGAAGTGGGCCGCTCCTCGTGCAGGCACGTATCTGTTGGAGTCCGGTACGCACCCCTCCATTCAAGGACCCATGGGTCTGTACGGAGTAGTTGTCGTGACCGATGCAGTCTCCGGCACAGCCTATCCGGCAGCGGGAGCAACCCCGGCAGTGGCTTACGCCGCTGACGTTCCGTTGGTGCTCAGCGAAATCGATCCGGTGCAGAACAACGCAGTTGACGTGGCCGTTAGAACCGCAGGCTTCCTTGAGTCTGCGACCATCCCGGTCAACGCGACCACCGTTAACAACGTTCATACCTGCGTCGACGCGACCGGTGCCGTTGTGGCTGCATGCTATCCGCCGGCCGTGAATTACAGCCCGCGCTACTACCTCATTAACGGTGTGGCGTTCGACAAGACGAATGCCGGACTCTCGCGGTTCGCGGTGACGCCAAACGCTATTGCTGCAGGTGCTCCTGTATTGGTTCGCCTGGTGAACGCCGGACTGCGCATGCACGTCCCGTCTATCGTCGGTGCACAAACGGGCGGTACGTCGGCTGTCTCCGGTATGCAGTTGATCGCCGAAGACGGCAACGTACTTCCGGGCATACCGCGCGTGCAGAACGAAGTCTTCATGGCCGCAGGAAAGACGTACGACGTCCTGATCAACGCCCCGGCCGTCGGTGCGCCGGCGCTCCCGATCTTCGATCGCGAACTCAGCTTGTCGGGCAACGCTTCGCAGCGTGATGCTGGCATGTTGGCCTACATCAACGTGAACGGCGGCGCACTCCCCAGTTCACCTTCTATCGGGGCCGCTCTCGCGCGGAATGACCTCTACAATGCGCTCGTTGCTGGTCAGACGTTTTCAGTGACGGACCCTGGCAAGGGCGTCATCGCGAACGACAGCAATGTCTACGGTGTGCAGCTCGCTGCAAGTCCAGCTCCAGTGGGCGGCACCCCGACCCTGAATGCTGACGGAACGTTCTCTTTCGCGGCGACTGCGACGTCGGGTTCTTTCAGCTACTGCGCCAACGGAACGACCACGATCTGCGCCACCGTGAGCCTCGGCGGTGCGACGATCGAGTCTGGCAGCGGCATCACCATGGGCGACCATACGTTCAATTCGAACGTGCAGACGTTCATGGCGATCAAGTCACCTGGCGTCTTGGCCTTCGACACCGACGGTGCGGGATATCCGTTGACCGTGGCGCCCGCGACTCTGGCGGCTGGCAGCGTGACCGGAACGACGGGCATCGGTCCTTGCGGCACGACGCCGACTGCGCCTTGCGTGGCTCTTGATAAAGATGGCGGCTTCAACGCTTATGTCACCGCCGCCGGCATGTACAGCTTCACCTACAAGGCGCAGAACACGCAGGGTACCGTAAGTTCCTCGACTGCTGCCATAACGCTGGTCTTCCCGGCGGGCAGCAACCTGAGTGTGAACTTGCTCGACGGTGCCACCCATGCTGCAGTCACTGTGAACGGCTCGCCAGACTATCGCTGGATCATCGAAGAAGACCGAACGTTCTTCATCGATCCGGCTTGCACAACGAACCCACCGGCAGCCGGCTGTCCGACTTCGGCCAGCGGAATCGTTCCAACCTTCGGTACCAACTTCCACACAAGCTACATGCCGATCGTGGCGACGGGCTGCGTTGGAACCCTGTCTTGCGAATCAGGCCAGACCGTGTTCGATTCCGGCACGGCGTGCATTTCACCGAATAATCCAGTCGGTTGCAGTCCAACCGCGGGCCAGCATCTGACTGCCGTTTGCGACATTGGCAACGGCGCTTGCCGTCCAGGTGCGCAACAGACTGCGGTTTTGCCGGGCAGCGTCCATCTCGACCCGACCAAGCGCTACTACCTGACGGTTCTGCCCGGTGACGGCGCCGATGCTCTTTCGGATCCGGCTCTCGGCCATGCCCACGGTATGGGTGGAACACAGATCGCGGCTCTTTGCGCTGCCGGTTCAACGGCATGTCCGACGACGTACGGAAGCGTGAATGTGTTCGTGAACCCGACTCCGATGCCCACGGCGAAGTTGTCGGTCTTTGTCTTCGAAGATGACTTCCCGCTCAACGGCGAAAATGACGCCGGCGGCGGCGTGGACACCCTCTCACCTCAGGAGCCCGGACTTGGTGGATTCAACATCACCATGTTCGATGACGCGGGTGGAACGGGCGACGCGACCGGGCAGATGACCTACGACATGTTCAACATGCCGCTGGCCAACGCTCTGTCGGGAACCGTCGACCCGAGTACCGGCGCGGATGCGTGCCCGATCTCGAAGGGCGCGCGCCTGGCGATCGACTCCAGCGGCGACGCTCCGGTTCCAAACCAGCCGAGCCCGACCGGTATTACGGGCACGATCGTGACCTGCCCCGAATTTGAATCGGACGGCGTCACGCACTCGCCCCTCCGTGGTCAGGTAGTCGTCGCGAACCTGATGCCTGGACGTTACGGCATCGTGGCCACGCCGGCTGCGGATCGCATTGGCCGCGGTGAAGAATGGCTGCAGACCAATACCTTGGACGGACAAAAGGCCCACGACTCGTTCCTGCGCGTCGGTGAGCCCAGCTACTTCCAGGAGTTCGGTCCGGCCGGTTACCACGTCTCCATCGGCTTCGCCAACCCGGCCATCATCAACAGCCGCCTCGCGGGCGTTTGCAACGGCTCTGACCCGAATATCACCGGTCAGGATTGCACGCACACCGTCAGTGGCCAGGTAACCGCGGAACGTATGAGCCGCACTCCTGATGAGAGGCTCTACAGCAGCGGCGATTACAGTGCATTCGGCTTCACCCAGTGCTACGTGAGCTTTGGCGATCCGGACGGCGAGGACTTCGCGTTCACAAAGTGCGACGGCAACGGACAGTTCTCAATCTCGGGCCTGCCTTCGGGCGACTGGAGAATCACCGTGTTCGACCAGTGGAACGACATGCTGGTGGACGGTCTCTCCACTCCGGTTCGCGTGGACAGCAACACAAAGCCGCTCGAAATCGCCATGAACCAGTGGCAGGCGGATATCTATACCCAGACGTACTTCGACCAGAACGGCAACGGCATCCGCGACGGCAATGAGCCCGGACTCGCTCTGGTCCCAACCAACATCCGCTTCCGCGACGGCAGTTTCTCCAACTTCAACAGCACGGACCTGAATGGCAACGCCGGCTTCAACGAAGTCTTCCCGTTGTTCTCCTGGTACGTGATCGAAACCGACTCGACCCGCTATAAGACGACGGGAACCCACGTCGTGTATGACGCGGG
>DASRDJ010000412.1:0-19652 GCA_035652655.1 Terriglobales bacterium | reverse complement strand
TCGATCGAGTCAAACGAGCGGAACTGGATCTTCGGATTGTGCTTCGACAACACCTTCGTGATGGCCGCCGTCAACGTCGTCTTGCCATGGTCAATGTGACCAATCGTCCCTACGTTGCAGTGCGGCTTATTACGCTCAAATTTTTCCTTCGCCATAACTCAGCTCTTAGCTCCTAGCTTGTAGCTTCTAGCTCAACCTCTTGAGCGGGTGCCCCACCCTTCCCGCGCCTTTTGCGAGAGGGTGGGAATTTCCTCAACCTCAGTAATACTGGAAAATCTTGCGGAACTTGTGCCGCAGCGGCTCTTCCACTTGCTCGAGCTTCGACAAGTAGAACTCGCGCATCTGGCCCTGGTCCGTGACCGTCAATTCCTGGTACAGCCCCTTCGCGGTCTTGCCAGCTTCTCGAAGAGTCGCATCCACATGCTCGATCACTTGCTTCTCAAGCACACTGTCAAAGTCGCGAATTCGCGTGTTCTTGCTATCGAGCCGCTTCAGCATCTTTTCGACAGCACCGACTGAAAACGCGCGCTCGACGGAAGCCTTCAACTCCGCGAACTGCGCTTCCTTCTCGACCTTGATTGTTGCCTGCTCGTAACTCACTTGCTCATTCCTTGTCATCCTGAGGCGACATGCCTTTCGTCGCCGAAGGACCTAAGCGCGCCGCGCGATCAATCTCGCGTCCTTTGCGAGATTGCTAACTCGCGCGTCTGGCGCGCTTCCATATTGGAGCGGGAGACGGGAATCGAACCCGCGACCAACAGCTTGGAAGGCTGTGACTCTACCACTGAGTTACTCCCGCGAAACCCGCTACTAGCATTTAGCTACCGGCTTGCATCAACTATTGCACGCACCGCAGTTACGTCATGCCGAGCCAGATCCCTGACCAAAACCGCTATCCCACCAAGAAAGATGGCGTCTGCCACAATCAAGCACGCTCGCTGAGCAGGCACACTGTCAAAAATCCAGGGCAGGGTAAGCGCAACAAAATTACCTACAACAATGGGCGCGACCCATCGAAAACGCAGCCGCGATAGCTCCCGCCGCAACTGCCAAAACACCACGAGCAGGAGCACCAGATACGAAACCACTATCCCAGTGCCCACGCCCTTCAAGATGAGCCACGAACCCGTCATACTTCTTCGTAACTCGCTAACCTCAACTCTGGAGCCGATGACCAGGATTGAACTGGTGACCTCTCCCTTACCAAGGGAGTGCTCTACCAACTGAGCTACATCGGCTCGAAAAACCAGTCGTCAGTGCTAGACCTCAGCACAATCTGACTTCGACTCAGCAGACCCTCACTCCCGCTACTGCTCAGGCCCCTCGCCCTTGTCATCGCGGTGCAACAACTCCCCACGACGCAGCCAAGTCCTCACGGCAAACAGGCCCAGGATCGCAAACGTCATCGCGCGAATTCGCGGGTCGGGTAGCGTTACGTACGCCAGAACTCCCAGAACTGCAAACGCCGCGAATGCTAGAAACAATCGATTCATCAATCCCTCGCAACTTCGCCAGGCGAAGCGCCGAAGGGGCTCAACTCTGGTGCACAGGGAAGGATTCGAACCTTCGTACCTCGCTAGGAGGGACAGATTTACAGTCTGTTGGCTTTAACCACTCACCCACCTGTGCAAAAACCGCCACGCTTTCGCTTCCTACTGGAAGCTCTATTTTCCGACAGCCCTCAACGGGAATCACACACGCGGAGTAAATCTGCAGGCTTCGCAACTACACAGAAAAACAGGAATCGCGCGAACACACTCGCGCACGGAAACCACTACACGTCGGAAAAATTCCTAAATGGAGTGCGTTTGGAAAACCTGTTGCGCCGCTAAACCGCTTCCGCCGCCCTGCCGGAAAATTCGTTCTTGGAGCTGGCGAAGGGATTTGAACCCCTGACCCTCTGATTACAAATCAGATGCTCTACCGACTGAGCTACGCCAGCAACTGAGGAATGCGCCCTCTCAGGCGCAAATCTCCTACGGATCCCTTTCAGATGACCGGGACAATTTTAAAAGGTACCATAAACGCCAAATTGCTGGCAAACAATCTGTTTACCTCCCGCTGACCGTGCGGGAGTCCGGGTTCGCTGCCCCGAAAATCCCAGCCAAAATCCCTGCGGGTGGATGCCCATCGCCCGTTTTCCGCCAGTCTCAGTGCTATCATATGCGCTTCCTGTGCGCCTGAAACGCAGAATCCCTGTCTTGCTCGCGGTCCTGCTGGTGGCCGCGGCCCTAGTTGCGGTGGTCCAGCTCCGGCGGCGAGCCCCTCCCGAAGCGGCGCGTCTCCTTCCCGGAGCCGACGGATTCTTTTACGTAAACCTCAAGTGGTTGCGAACGCTGAAAGCCATCGGCCAGCTGCCGCCTGTGCCGCACGATGCCGACTACGAGCGATTCCTTCAGGAAACCGGCTTTCAGTTCGAGCGCGATCTTGACGAGGCAGCCTTTGCCGTCCACTACCCCGCGAAGTGGGGCAATGGCGGCACGGGCGGCGCTGCCCCGGAACCGCGCTTCTCGGAAATTTTCGTCGGCAAGCTGCAGGGCGATCGCATCATCAACTACCTGCACAAGGTCTCTGCAGGCGTGGAGAACTATCACTCGACCGACATCTACAGCATTCCGCTCGATGCACGCACGCTGCGCGTCGCAATTCTGAGCGTCGATACTGTCGCAATCTCCAACCACGACGACCCCGCCGTCATCCGCGGCATGGTCGATCGCTCGCGAAAGCTTGCCTCGCCCTTCGCCGGACCGGCGTTGCTTCGCCAGTACTACAAAACATTGCCAGTGGTAAGCAAGACGCTCCCGGTACTCAAGCTCGCTTGGTTCATTGGAAGGATCGATCCCGCCGCGGCCGCGAACCTCGGGCCATGGGCAATGCTGTTTCCGAAACCTGCATCCTTGGTCGTTTCCGCGTACTACGCCGTGTACTCGCCCACTCTGCACCTTCGAGTCGAAGCCATCTCCGGAACTGAAGACGATGCCCAGACCCTGAGCGACAAGGTTTCCACCTTCGTGAACCTGTTTCACGCGGCCGAAAACTCTGTGGCAACGGGCGGAAGCGATCCCGACGTGAAAGCTTTTTTCGACAGCCTGCAAGTTGAAAGACATGGGGAGCGCTCGATCCTGACTGCCGCCATCCCGCCCGGCTTCCTTCGAAAAGTCGTGGGTGCTTCGCAAGTGGAGGGCTCGTCCACCGAAGCCGGACCCGTACCACCGAACGACGGCAAGTCCGCGCCCCCGGGGCAGACTCCTGCCACCCAAAAAACACCGCGCTAGAATCGATCCCTCACTTGCATAAAATGGCGCTGCTTCGGTTTCCGGAAATCGTTTCGTCCGTCTAACCGTCGGGCAATCTCGGGAGCATGTTCAAAAGTTGGCATGCAGGGCGTTTTTCCCAGCCGTCGCCGCGACCACTTATGCTGCTTGGGCACTTCACCAACGCAAACTCGCGCGTGTATATGGCGTCGGCTCTCGGGCTGGCGCTATTTCTGACGCCCCATCTGTTCGCAGCGGTTGGGCCCTCCATCCAGATTCCCCGCATTCACACTCCGCCTACGCTCGCCGACTTCAGCGATATGGAGCCGAATCCCCGCGTTGCCAGCAGCATGTTGAAAGTAACCGGCTTCATCGTGCGCGAACCTGCCGATGGAACCCAACCCTCGCAGAACACCGATGTATATCTCGGCTACGACGAGCGCAATCTCTACGCCGTGTTCGTCTGCTGGGATACCGAACCCGAGAAGATCCGCGCCCGCATGACACGCCGCGAAGATATCTTCTCCGACGACTCAGCCGAGATCATGATCGACACCTTCCACGACGCACGCCGGGCCTACGCGTTCGCGGTGAACCCATTCGGCATTCAGTGGGACGCGCTCTGGACCGAAGGCTCAATCGGCACAGGGACGGCCAGCGATTTCAGCGGCTTCGACTCCTCTTTCGACACCGTCTGGCACTCCGAAGGACACCTGACCGGGCGCGGTTACCTCGCGTTGATTGCCATCCCATTCAAAAGCCTGCGTTTCCCTGAGGCCGACCAGCAGGAGTGGGGCATCATCCTGAATCGCAGCATCCCGCGCACCAATGAAAATATCTTCTGGCCGAGAATCTCCAACCGCATTCAGGGACGGTTCAACCAGGCCGCCAATGCCAGCGGGATGGAGCACGTCTCTCCCGGCCGGAACATTCAACTGATTCCCTACGGACTCTTTCGAAGCTTCCGCGGCATCGACCAGCGCGACCCCGACCATCCCGTCTTCGAAAGCCGCACTTTTAAACCGGATATAGGTCTGGATGGAAAATTCATCCTGCATGGCCGCTTCGTGCTCGACGCCACGGTCAATCCTGACTTCAGCCAGATCGAATCTGATCAGCCGCAGATCACGGTGAACCAGCGTTTCGAAGTTTTCTTCCCCGAGAAGCGGCCCTTCTTTCTCGAGAACAGCAACTTCTTCACGACGCCAATCAACCTGGTATTCACGCGTCGGATAGGTCATCCGGAATACGGGCTCCGGCTCACTGGAAAATCTGGCCCTTGGGCGGTCGGGGTAATGGCCAGTGACGATCGCGCTCCGGGCGAGATCCTGCCTCCGACCGATCCCAACAGCGGCAAGCACGCCACTTTTGCCATCGCGCGCGTCAGTCGTGACATCCTCGACCAATCCACCATCGGCGCGATTTTCACGGACCGCGAGTTCGCGGGCGGCTACAACCGGGTCGGCGGCATCGACGCCAACCTCAAACTCGACCAGAACTGGCGCATTCAGGGCGCGGCCGTGACCAGTTCCACGCTGAACGTCGATGGCACCCACTCCGCCGGCCCGGGATATAAGGTCGACCTAGAGCGCTCGGGCCGCAAATTCAACTTGCAGTCGCTGTACCTCGACTACAGCCCGGGCTTCGTCACTGAGGCCGGCTTCGTCAATCGCGTCGACATTCGGCAGCAGAATGTGAATGCGAGCTACTTCTTCCGGCCGGAAGGGAAGTTCCTGAACTCATGGGGACCGACGCTGCGGCAGTTCAGCATTTTCGACCACAGCGGCACGGCTCTCGAATACTTCGCCTATCCGGGTCTGCGCTTCGACATGGCACGCGCCACGTGGATCAACTTTCATCCGATCGCCTATGACGGCGTCTTCTTGCGCCCGCAGGATTTCACAGGACTGACCACGGTGAAAAGTTATCCGCAGCCGTTCTGGGGCGTGGAAGGCGCAACCAGCTGGCTGAAGCAGATCGACTTCAGCTGGTTCTACGTTTCTGGCGCCGGCGTGAATTACAACCCATCGGCGGGACGAATTCCGCTAATTGCGCATGAGGACCAAGCCAACGCCACGCTGACGATTCACGCATCGGGCCGCCTGCGCGTCGACAATTCGTACCTGCTCGAACACATCCGTGAGAGGGAAGCCCATCTCACCGCGGTGACCAACCACATCTTTCGCAGCAAGTGGAACTGGCAGTTCACTCGGGAACTTTCAGCGCGCGTCATCTTCCAGTACACGGGTGTGCTCTCGAACCCGCTGATCAGTTCTCTCTCCCCAACCCGCAACTTCAACACCGACTTTCTCGTGACCTATCTGGTGCGTCCAGGCACGGCCATCTATGTGGGATACAACAGCAATCTTCAGAACCTGGACCGACGCCTCATCCCGACTCCAACCGGCTTGCTCACAACACAAAATGACTACATCAACGACAGCCGTCAGTTCTTCGTGAAGGCTTCGTATTTATTCAGGTTCTGACTTGATGGATCCAAGCAGATGAACAGCCGTTGCAGGTCTGCACAAGTCACAGCTGCTTTGTTTCGAGGTTGTAAAAGAATCGTGAGGATGACTATCTGCTTGTAACATCCGGCCCTTACTGCGCATCTCTGTAGTCTGCGCAGCAGTTTGGGCTTTGATGGCTGAACTCTCCAGAGGTTCCGGATTAGCGTATTTTCAGCGAAGGACAGGTAAAATAACCTCGGATGTCGACACTCCCATTACCGATCGCGGCCTTCGTCGCCGGACTGATTTCGTTCCTCTCGCCGTGCGTCTTGCCGCTGGTTCCGGGCTACGTTTCTCTGATCTCCGGCGCCGGAGTCGAGGAACTCAAGTCGAGCGACGGCCAGCTCCTGCGCAAGGTCATGCTGAATTCCGCCGCGTTCATCCTCGGATTCAGCATCGTGTTCGTGACCCTGGGAGCGATCTCCACCGAAGTCGGCCAAGTACTCGCGCGCTACAAGTCGGTTCTCGCGCAAGTCGCGGGCGTCATCATTATTCTGTTTGGACTTCATCTGACCGGGGTCTTCAAGATCAAAGCTCTCTACACGGACGCGCGCCTGCACAGCGTGAAGGGCGGCAGTACGGCTTGGGGATCGTTCGTGATCGGCTTCGCGTTCGCGTTTGGCTGGACGCCCTGCGTCGGCCCGATCCTGGCCGTCATCCTCGGCTTGGCCGCAACGCAAAATTCCGTCACCAAGGGAATCTTCCTGCTGGCGATCTATTCGCTGGGACTCGCCGTCCCCTTCCTGCTGACGTCGCTTGGCATCGGACGCTTTCTAAAGTTTTACAGCCGTTTCCGCTCGCACATGCACGCGCTTGAAGTCGCTAGCGGTGCGTTGCTGATCGTGCTGGGCGGCCTGTTGGTGTTGGGCCGCTTTACCGTGATCGCGCGTTATTTCTCGTTCCTGAACCGCTTCGCGCTTTAGTGAGGTTGAACCTGTGAAACGAAATTTTGCAGCACTATTCTTTGTGGCTGTCCTGGTGGCGGCCATGCTCTATGTGGCATCGCACGGCATTCGCGGGGCCGCCGGCAACAATAACGCCAGCCTGGACGTCGCCGGCAAGCCCGCTCCCGATTTCACCCTCGAATCGCTCGAGGGCAAGAACATCCAGCTCAGCGGCTACAAAGGCCAGGCTGTGCTGCTGAACTTCTGGGCCACCTGGTGCGGTCCCTGCAAGATCGAAATGCCCTGGTTCGTCGAACTGCAGAAAGAATATGGGCCGCAAGGTCTGCAGATTGTCGGCGTTGCCATGGACGACGCCAGCAAGGAAGACATCGCGAAATTCGTCAAGGAAATGGGCGTCAACTACCCGATCCTGATTGGGAAGGAGGATGTCGGCAATCAGTACGGCGGCGTGAACGTGCTGCCCACGACTTTCTTCATCGACCGCGACGGCAAGATCGTGGCCCGGGAATTTGGCCTACAAAGCCGCAGCCTGTTCGTCGATAACATCAAGAAATCGCTGTCCCAGGGGACCCCGGTACAGGCGCAAAAGTAACGTAGGCGCGGGCGGCCATTCGGTCTACTATCTTCGCGTCTTGTTAGCGAACGTGCCGATCGATGGCTTCTTGAAAGAGCCGGCTTCGAAGCGGCTTCCGTGATCTGACAACATGCGAACCTTGAAAACGCTGCTCGTCCTAATCCCATTGTTCACAGCGCTGGCTTACGCGCAGGGCTCGGGCAAAAAAACGCCGGCGGTCGCGGTTGCTCCGGTCGATACGGTCAGCGTCACCCGTGGGCAAGGCGGCCCGGTAACCATCCACTTTCGCGTACCCGCGGGCTATCACATTAATTCGAACACGCCGAAATCAGAATTCCTGATCCCTACGGCCTTGAAGCTGGACGCGCCAACCGACATCGCGATTACGAAGATGACTTATCCCGCAGGCAAGGAAATGACGTTCCCGTTCTCGCCCGACGAGCCTCTGAACGTCTACACGGGGGACTTCGCCGTCTCGATGACGATTCGCCCGCTGCACACCGTCCCACCGGGCAAGTACGCCATCCACGGAGACCTGAAATACCAGGCCTGCGACAACGCCGCCTGCTACCCGCCCAAACATCTGCCGGTGGATTTTGAAGTGAAAGTCCTGAAGAACGCAGTAGTGGGTGGAAAGAACCCAGCCCAAAGTCCGCACGCGCACCGCTAGATAGCCGCACAACTTTCAACGCTCGATGGAGCGACGGGCGTCCTCGCCCGTCATTCGGGAATGTCGCATTCTCGCCGATCGGCAGGATGCGGAGAGGTTGCGGTTCGGGTTACCAACGGGCTATCCGCCTAAATGCCGCAACTGGCCAATGAGCGATATAGCGATTTTCGCCAACTGCGCGCTTCGTGGAAAAGCCCGATGGTATATTCGTGAAAATTATTTCAGGAATGTAAATGTCCAGCGACGGTCCGGGCATCCTTGATAGCGATCTCGCCCACGATGTTTATAACGAGATCCTAGATCTTTACGACGCCGGGACTCCAATCTCAGAGTTGCGCACCCGGATCGCTGCTTACGAGGAGTCGTTCTTCAACGAATTGGATCGAGAAATCTACCTTGCGGCTTCCGCAAAGGCGTATTGGGAGATCGGGCACCTTCCTGCAACGCTCGGAACGCAATTATCTCGGCTAGTAATGAGCGGGACAAGCCTGGCGGTCTGGGCACAGTCCGGAAACGAGGGCCTTGCTAAATCTCGGAAAGCCGCGCTGCTTAGGTTATTGCGCAAAATCTCAACTCCTCGATCTAAGCCCAGACCCCGAAAAAAGTACCTGAAAATTCGAACCAAGCTCTATTCGGTCGGGGACTGTGTCCAATTCACCGCCAGCGAAAAGGTATATCGAGGTGTCGTTTGTAAGATACTTGAATACAGAGGCCAGTGTGAGTATGCCGTCCTGGTTATGGGACCGAACACTGCGTCAACAGTTGCATCTTTTGCGTCCGCGAGCTACTACGGCAGACGGATTCCCTCGACGCTGGACAAGCGCGGTTACACCTTTGGTCCTCACGTGATTCGCCTTGAACATCGCATGCTTGTGCGAGCCAGCAATCCCTTCCAAATTCTCGGACGTCTTGATCTGGATGAAACGACGTATTGTTTAGGCAGCTTCACGGGAATACTCGACATGCGAGACGCTCTTGAGGATTTCGAGCGTACCGAAACGAAAGCCAAAATGTCTGACTATGAGCTGCTGCCTTTACGCCAATTGCTACGCAACGGATAGGATGCTGATTAGGCAATAGGCCGAAACGGCTGGGTGGTAGACGTTAACAGATGGGATGAGAAGGCCGGTCTCCGGACGGGATGCGGGGTACGCTCCCAAGTTATCGACGTGCTCAAGGCACAGATAAAAAGGAGACCGGCAATGAAGAAGGTTAGCACCGCGGCGACGAAGCAGAGCAGGAATATCTCTCGGCAGAGACCGCCGGGGACCATTGCTACTGCACCTTCTTCACCCGCACGCGCACTTTATCCGGCCGGATCCTCACTTCCTTATATTCGGTAGAAGTCTCGACCTTGTAGTCGAGAGGCAGTTCCGTGATCACCTGCGCCGCCATTCCGTCGGGCTTGTGCACGACGCGCCTCAACACGTAATTCTCCGGATGCGTCTCGGCTTTCTTAGTCTGCACCGGCACCAGCTCCACCGTGTAACCCGCCGTCGGAAACTCGCAGCTCGCGGTCACGTGCAACGTGGGCGGATTCGTTCCCGGCTGCAAATCCTGCCACGCCTTCCAATGCTTGCAAGGAGAGGGCGGCCTTGCCCCGCCTTTCTGCGCGCTGGCGCCGAGGGCCAATAGCATCAGCCCCAGAACGATTGCGAGTCCCGTTCGCATCCTGCCCTCACTTTCCCTGCTTCTTCTCGACTTTGGCCCAGGTATCCTTCAACGCCACCGTCCGGTTGAACACGGGCTTGCCCGGTTTCGAGTCCGGATCGACGCAGAAATATCCCAGCCGCTCGAACTGGTAGCGAGTCCCGGCCGAAACATTCGCCAGCGACGGCTCAACCTTCGCCGCCACCACCTCGAGCGAATTCGGGTTCAGATTCGAAATGAAATCGTCCCCTTCCTCCGCCTCGTCCGGATTTTCTTTCGTGAACAGGTGCTCGTACACGCGTACCTCGGCGTCGACGGCACTCGCGGCCGACACCCAGTGGATCGTCGACTTCACCTTGCGTCCGTCGGGCGTGTTGCCGCCGCGAGTCGCGGGATCGTACGTGCAGTGCACCTCGACGACCTCACCCGCATCGTTCTTCACAACACTGGTGGCAGTCACCAGATATCCATAGCGCAAGCGGACTTCCCGCCCCGGAGAAAGCCGGTAGTACCCCTTCGGCGGAGTCTCGCGGAAGTCGTCCTGCTCGATGTACAGCACCTTCGAGAACGGAACCTTTCGCGTACCCGCGCTCGCATCCTCGGGATTGTTGACCGCGTCCATCTCCTCGACCTGGCGCTCGGGATAGTTGTCGATGACCACCTTCAGCGGCCGCAACACCGCCATCACTCGCGGCGAACGCTTGTTCAGATCCTCGCGCACAAAGTGCTCGAGCATCGCGAGCTCAACCACGCCATTAGTCCGCGAAACTCCCGCCGCGCTAACAAAGTTTCGAATCGCTTCCGGCGTGTAGCCACGCCGCCGCATGCCGCTCAACGTCGGCATGCGCGGATCATCCCAGCCCTTCACATGGCCTTCTTCCACCAGCCGGCGCAGCTTGCGCTTGCTCATGATGGTGTAAGTCAGGCTCAGCCGGTCGAACTCAATTTGCTGTGATGGGAAGATCCCAAGCTGCTGGATGAACCAGTTATAGAGCGGCTGGTGATCGGCGAATTCCAGCGAGCACATCGAGTAGGTGATCCTCTCGATCGAGTCCGACTGCCCGTGCGCGAAGTCGTACATCGGGTAGATGCACCACTTGTTTCCCGTGCGGTGATGCTCGGCATGCAGGATGCGGTACATCACGGGATCGCGCATGTTGACGTTGGGCGACGACATGTCGATCTTGGCGCGCAGCACGCGCGAGCCGTCGGGGAACTCTCCGGCCTTCATGCGCTCAAACAGCGCGAGATTTTCATCAACGCTGCGGTCGCGATACGGACTGTTCTTCCCGGGCTCGGTCAGCGTCCCGCGATGTTTTCGGATCTCGTCGGCCGTGAGATCGTCGACGTACGCCTTGCCGTCTTTGATCAGCTTGATCGCCCACTCGTGGATCTGGTCGAAATAGTCAGATGCGTAGAAGAGACCGTCCCACTGAAAGCCCAGCCACTTCACGTCCGCCATGATCGAGTCGACGTACTCGGTCTCTTCCTTCTCGGGGTTTGTGTCGTCAAAGCGAAGATTGGTGTGTCCGTGGAACTCATCCGCCAGGCCGAAGTCGAGGCAGATGGCCTTCGCATGCCCGATGTGCAGGTAGCCGTTCGGCTCAGGAGGGAAGCGGGTCTGCACGCGTCCCTGATATTTATTGGTCTTGAGGTCCTCAAGAATAATGTCGCGGATGAAATTGGACGGACGCGCTTCCGCCGGCGCGGGTGCTGCACCCTCAGGCAAAGAATCAGTCGGAGTCATGAGCTTTGTATTTTATAACGTGTGGAGCGGACACCCGTGTCCGCACGCTGAGCGAAGCTCCGCAAGATGTAGCGCGGGCGCCCCCCCGCCCGCGGCCTTTCGCTCAATGGAGCACGGATCTAAAGGTGGATCCTAAAACACGTGTAGCGAAGCCGAGCCCGGCGTGAAACTTTCCGTCTGAGTAAAGCTCCTCACCGACTGCCAAGTCTGAACAACCGCCGCAATACACAGCCCGACCCAGGTGCACACCAGGCTTACCAGGATCGACACATTCACGACGGCGGCGATCTTCACAGCTTGCTCGCCCCCCTGCGCAGCCAGCACGAACGGATGCCACACCGCACCAGCCGTCTGTCCCGCAGCCTTAATCATGTAATTCACAACCACCAGGCTGAGCACGGTCTGCAGCAGTTTGCTCCATACCGGAAAGCGCACCCAATCCGGCCGCACCAGGATCACGATCAGCCGCAGGATGGAAGCCACCGTCAGCAGCAGTACGGGCGCATAGAACGTATGCCACATGGGAGCTGCGTTCAGAAAGTTCGCTGCCGGGCCAAGAACCAAGAAGGGTTTGTAAGGCACGAGCAACAGCCACGCCAACGCCATCAGATTGAAAATCAGCTCGCACGCTGTTTTTCCACCCGACGCCTTGCGCTCAGGTTTCTCGAGCGGTGGCAACGAACGCGGATCCCACTTGTCCGCCGTCCTCAGCTTGTTCTGCGTGCGCTCAATCATCACGAACACCAGTGTGATGATGCCGGCCGCAATGAAGCCTCCGGTCCACATTGCGCCGATTGTGCTCCCGATGGCCGCGCCCAGGCTCCCGGTTGTGGCAAACTGCACCGGCCCCACGATGAACACGAAGATCGGCAGCATCATCCAGAGCAAGGTCATCTTCAAAATGAAGCGGTACGCCGGAAAGATCGTCGGCCCGATCAGATAGTCTTGCGGCCGCAACCGCCCCGCCACGACAACCGGCCTTCCGCACTCTTTCAGAATCGCCGACACTTCGCCTTCATCGAGCGGGCGCCCAAGCTCCGCTTCTTTCGCTTCCACTTGCGAATGCAAGTCCTCGGCAAGTTCCAGGGCAAGGTCGTGCTGCGACTTGGGCAGCCAGAAGCGCACGGCCTGCAGGTAGCGGTCGATGAGTTCCATGGGATTGCGGCTGGGTGTGTTCGTCATAACTATGCCTCTTGAAGAATTTTTTCGAGCGATGCGTTGATGCGTTGCCACTCCTCGAGCAATTGGGTCAGGATCCCTTCGCCGACCGGCGACAACCGGTAGAACCGCTTGTTGCGCTTGTCCTCTTCCCGCCACTCGCTGATCAGCAAACCCTGCGATTCCAAGCGGCGCAACAACGGGTAAAGCGTGCTTTCGTCGATTTCCAGCCCGTCATCCCCCAGTGCCTTGCGCAAGGTGTAGCCGTATTGCTCCTTCCGCAATTGAGCCAGGACGGCCACGACCAGGCAGCCGCGCCGAAGTTCCAACTTCAGGTTCTCGAAGAGCTCAGGGCCGGACTGCTTACCGTTCGTCATATAGTGTACGACGCATACTGTATTTCACACAGTATGGCTTTGTCAAGGCTTTTTGAAGGTTTTTTTCGAAAACTCGAGTCTGGTTAGTCCCTGAGCTAGCCCTCCGGCGCTTGTCCCCAGAACGTCTCGCGGAGATGATGAGCAACTCGCCACCACCTTCCGATGTGGACGCTCGCGACACACCCTTGGTCACGATCAACCACGTTTCTGCTTGCAGTATCCAACTCCAGCTTCGACTGCACATCGAGTGTGCAAGCCATGGGATTCCAAGAAGAAAGATTTTCTTCCTGTCGATCCCGTATGGCGAATTTCCTTTCGCCGTGTGCATTTTCCCGTGAGCACGATCCTGTAGGGGTGCCTAACTGCTTGAAGCGTCGGCCTGCCGACGATCGCTCTCGTAGTTGGCACGGGTCGTGCACCTTACGTAGGCAGATTCCCATTCAGGAGGAACCTGCACATCATGAGACGATCGAGATTCCCGCATCACAAGCACTTGCTCGCGCTGTTGAGTCTGGCGGCTCTGTTCTGCATGGGCAGCCCTGCCAGCGCACAATCGACTCGGGACAACGACACCACCATTCGCGACGTGGCAAGTTTCGACATGTTCCTGGACGCCCATGCCGAGATCGCAGAACAAATACGCAAGGATCCTTCGCTGGTTCGCAACCAGGAATTCGTGAAGAGTCATCCGGCCTTGCAGGAATACATCCAGGCCCATCCCGGAGTGAGCGAAGAAATCCGTGAGAATCCCAACGCCTTCATGCATCGGGAGCAGCGCTTCGAAGAGCGAGGAGATCGCCGCGAATTGGCGAGCCTCGACCAGTTTCTCGACAGCCATCCTGAGATCTCCGAGCAGGTGCGCAAAAATCCCGCGCTCGTGAATAACAAGGAATTCGTCGAGAAGCATCCCGCGCTGAAGGAGTACCTCGACGCGCATGCCGGAGTTGCACAGCAGTGGCGGCAGAATCCGAACATGTTTATGCAGCAGGAACGAAGCTTTGACCGGCAGGAAGACTTCCGCGATCGCGATCGCGCCAATGATCGCTACGCCGTAGCCAATATGGATCGGTTCCTCGACAGCCATCCCGAGACGGCCGAGCAGCTCCGCAAGGATCCGTCGCTCGTTAACAACAAAGAGTTCATCGCCAAGCATCCGGAATTGCAGGCTTATCTGCAGCAGCATCCGGGCATCCGCCAGGAAATCAGCGAGAATCCGAACGCGTTCATGCGACAGGAACAGCGGTACGACCGCCAGGAGGACTACGGCCGGAACAACGGTGGCTTCGATCGCGATCCGGAACACCGCGAGGCAGCCAGCTTCGGACAATTCCTCGGTGGCCACACGAACATCGCGCAGCAGATCTCGAAGGATCCATCGCTGCTTAACAACAAGGAGTACATGGAAAGCCATCCGGAACTGCAGGAGTATCTGAAGGCTCACCCCGCAGCACAGGCCGAGCTAAAACAGAATCCGCAAGCCTTCCTGCAATCGGTGCCGCAGTCCGGCAAACCCATGCCGAAGGCTCCAACCGTGGAAAAACCCGCGCAAAAGCAGTAATGCACTTTGCGCTGGTACGAGGAGGGTCGGGTTACCGGCCCTCCTGTTTCTGCGTTGTCAGCATTCTTGGCTTAACGGAGGTGTCATGAAGATCAGCAAGGTTCTTATACCCGCGCTCGTTCTGGCGGCGGTCATTCCTTCCGGAGCCGCCGACAAGCACAAGAAGAAGGGTGCCGAACGAGGCATGCTCGAAAGAATGGAAGCCGTCCCATGCGGCGCGAAGCAAAGAGGCTTTACCGGTGTGGGCAGCATATTCGCCTCTGCGGGCATTGAAGCGGTGAATTCGGAAGAAAAGCTCTGCCCACAATATCTGCTTCGCACCGACGACATGGAGTACCACATCCGTCCGACCGACAAGAAGCACCCCGTGATCCTGCCCGTGGGCCAGGAAGGCGAATTCAAGATCAAGAAGAACTACATGTACCTGAAGATTCCAGACGGAGATAAAAAGCGGCGTACCTACCAGGTAGTCGCCGTGAAGCCTCTGAACGCCGGCGAAAACGCAACCGAGAACACCGCCTACAAGTCCGTCGACAAACCTACGCAGTACCGCGCACCCGAGTATCCGGCAGACAAAGCAGGGGGCCGCGCCGCAAATCCAAACAGCACACCGCCTCCGCAATAACCCGAGCCATCGGGACGCTTCAAACCAAGGCTGCCCCACCCTTCGCGATTTTCGAAGGGTGGGAGTTGGGCGCGCGAACCGTGACGTCACTTAGACTCCCGGCGAAACTACCTGGCCGTACGACGCAGTCGCTTCCAACCCGTCGGCCAATTGTTTCCGAAACTGCACGTGTCGCAACCGAGTCAACTCCACCAGCGGACTCCACACCGTGTGCACCAAATTGTGTTTGATCAACAGATGCCAGAAGCGATTCGAACGCTTGTACAGATACGACATCGCCAGATACAGCTGCACGGCGCGCCAATCTTCCGGCCTGCGCCGCCAGATCGAAGCATGTGAAAACAGCCGCTGATAAATCCACCCGTACCCGTGTTCCAGTTCCTCAGGCGTCATGTGCCGGGGCCGGAAGACAGCGTGCGACGTATCGTACTGCGACCAATCTCGATGCAGAATCCGCCCCTCGCTTTCCATCTGCCGGAACAACGGTGTCGCCGGATATGGCGTAAGAATGTGGAACGTAGCGCACTCCAACCGGTTCTCCTCCACCCACTGCGCCGTGCGCGCGAACACGTCTTTCCGGTCATGATCGAATCCCAGCACAAACGATCCATTCACCTGAATCCCCACATCATGCAGCATCCGAACGCGGCGAGTGTAGTCGGCCGTCTGCGGCGTCTTCTTGTGCGCGTCGGAAAGGTTGTCATCGCTGAGAGACTCGAACCCGATGAACACTCCAGTGCATCCCGCAAGCGCCATGTTGCGGATGAGCGACGGATCGTCAGTGACATCGATCGTCACAGCCGCGCTCCAGATTTTGTTCAGCGGCCGCAGCGTGGTACACAAAGCATGCAGGTAGTCTCGCCGCGACCCGAGATTGTTGTCGATAAACACGGCGTAGGGCTCGCCGTTCGCTGCAAACTCATCTGCAACCTGTTCTGGATGTCGCATGCGGTAGGGCATCCGCAAGCCGTCGGTAGCCAGATAGCAGAAGCCGCATCGATTGTGGCAACCGCGGGTTGCGATAAGGCTGGTGGTCGTGAGGAACCCATGCCGCGGCAGAATCGACCGTCGCGGTGCCGGATCCTCCGAATAGTCATTTTCGTAAGTAGCCGCGTACCGTGATTGCAACTGCCCCGCTTCGATGTCACGCAAGATGCGCGGCCACAGTTGCACACCATCCCCAAGCGCCAGCGCATCGGCATGTGGCGCACATTCTTCCGGACACGACAGCACGTGCAATCCGCCCAGCACAACCTTGGCCCCGCGCGCCCGATACCACTCGGCCAACTCGAATGCCCGCCCCGCAAACGTAAGGTGCACTGTGATGGCCACGACTTCCGGCATGGGCTGGCAGGGCGGAGGCCCAGCCAGCAGATTCTCGTCCCAGTACTGCAAGCGCCAGTGCGCCGGAGTAGTCGCCGCAAAGCTGGTCATCGCCAGGGAAGGCGTCAGCACATGCTTGCCAAAGCTGGCGTTGGCATCCTTGGCATAAAACGGATTGATCATGAGACAGTAGCCCGGCTCAACCGACGCAGCGCCAGCGTCCGCGCAGAGCCTGGGCGCATGCAACATCTCCAACGGCATCCACCGCTTCCTGAGGGGTTCCTGCCAAGGATCAGCGTTTTTCATGCGATATACTTTGCAATACAAAGTACTCTATGTCAACTATCGCGAAGCCCAACCCTCAGTTCCCCGGGCGCCGGCTTGGAGTCTTCCGTGACAAAGCGGGAGAAGTTGAGGTCGCAACTACTTCTGGTCAGACGACTAACCGATAACGGGATGCGCGTTTATCGGGCAGTTGTGTATGCTTTTGCTCTTCAGTTTGAGATGGAACACCCAGAAACCACGCGGGGGATGCATACCAAGCTTCCCGAGTTGAAGTGATGTTGCATCGGAGGTCTCTATGAGATGGCTCGGTTTCGTTTTTCTTCTGGCGGCGTGTTCACTCGCTGCTCAAACATCCGCCGTGCCCGAAATTCAATATCGCTCGGTCCCCGATTTCTTGCACCTGCCAGCCGACCTCTATTTTGGCGAGGTCACGGGAGTCGCGGTGAACTCGAAAGGTCACGTCTTCGTATTCTCTCGCGGCAATACAACTGGTCCCGCGTATGGGGCAGCTGCGGCGCAGTTGCTGGAATTCGGCTCTGAGGGGAACTTTCTGCGCGAGATTGGTCACAACCTATATGCATGGTCCTATGCCCACACGGTCAAGGTTGATCCGCAGGACAATATCTGGGTCACTGACAAGGGTTCGGATGTCATCGTCAAGTTCACTCCCGCGGGACAAGTCTCCATGGTTTTCGGGCGCAAGCAGGAAGCATCGGATGAAGGCACTGGACCGCTTAAAGAAGTCCAGCCTCCTTTGCCGCCCGAAGATGGATTATTCAGACAGGTGACAGATGTGGCTTGGGATTCCGCCGGCAATACCTATATCAGTGACGGTTACGTCAATTCGAGAATTGCCAAAGTGGATAAAGATGGCAATTGGCTGAAGTCATGGGGTGAACCAGGGAACAAGCCCGGTCAATTCGATACCCCGCACAGCATTGCGGTTGACGCGCAGGACAATGTTTATGTCGCCGACCGAGGAAATCATCGAATTCAGGTATTTGACCGCGACGGTAAATTCCTCCGCCAGATCGTTATCGATGTTCCCGTGCCGCCACATGCACGGCCCGCGATTGGCAATAAGACAGACCATCCATCCGGTTCTAGAACACCCGGCTCTCCTTGGGCCATTTGCATTACTCCACCGCCACATCAAGTGCTGTTCAGCTCGGATGCGTTTCCGGGCCGAATCTACAAGCTCAGCCTCGATGGAAAGGTGCTGGGCACGTTCGGCAAGACAGGAAAACAGTTAGGCCAGTTCGGATGGATTCACGAGATGGCTTGTCCTTCAGAGAATGAACTGTTTGTCGGCGAACTCTTGAACTGGCGTGTGCAAAAGATCGTTTTGGAACCAGCACACTGATCGTGGGCTCCAGGAAGCCACAAGCTCCGATTGCGTACAGGTGACGGGGCTGACCGGAAGGAATTCTGCTTAACTTAGCGTATGGGACATTAGTTCTAGGACGACGCGGGCGTGAGCCCGCGAGCACTCACGAAAAAACTAGGCAACCTTCCCCACCGCCTGCTCGACGCGCGCCAGGGTCTTCTCACGCCCCAACACTTCCAATGTCTCAAACAACGGAGGCGCATTCTTCCGCCCGCACACCGCTACGCGGATCGGCTGAAACATCTGTCCAGCCTTGATCCCAAGTTCCGCCGCTGCCCCACGCAGAGCCTGATCCAGCGGATCATGCTTGAATTCAACCCCGGCCAAAACGACGCGCGCCTTCTCCAACACCTTCTTAGCCATGGCCGCATCGCCCTTTTGCGGGATCAATTCCGCCGGATCGTACGGCCCTAACTGATCCACGAAGAAGAAATCCGCCGCTGTCAACACATCGCGCAACAACTTAATGCGCTCGCGAATCAGTGGCGTGATCCGCAGCATCTGACCGGCATCCACCCCAAGTCCCGCCTCGCGCACGATGGGCGACAAGCGCGCACTCAACTCCTCCACCGGCAGAGCCCGAATATGCTCGGCATTCAGCCATACTGCTTTCGGATCAAACGTCTCTTCCGGCGTCGTCGCGGGTTCCTTGAAATTCACGACCGCGTTCGCCCGGTTGATCCCCTCCAAAGAAAACAGCTCCTGCAGCTCCGTCACCGACAGCTGCTCCCGATCATTCTTCGGCGACCAGCCCAGCAAGCATAGGAAATTGATGAACGCCTCCGGGAGAAAACCGGCGTCGCGATAGGTCGTCACACTGACCACCGGCCCATGTCGCCGTTTTGAAAGCTTCGTCCCGTCGGGCGCCACCAGCAGCGGCAGATGCGCAAACTTCGGAGCAGTCGCGCCGGCCGCTTCGAAAATCAGCACATGCTTGAACGTGTTGGTCAGGTGATCCTGCCCGCGAATGATGTGCGTAATGCGCAGATCGGCATCGTCCGCGCACGACGCCAGGTGATACGTCGGCATACCGTCAGAACGCAGCAAGGCAAAGTCCTCGATGTCGGCTGCCGCCTTGCGCTGCTCCCCATACACGGCGTCGGCAAACCGCACTTCCTCGCCCGTCTCACGAGGCACGCGAAAGCGCAGCGCAAACGGCTCTCCGGCCGCGGCCCGCCGGTCACTCTCCTCGCGCGAAAGCTCGCGCATCCCCGGATTGAACAGCCACGTGCCTTGCGCGCCCGACTTCTCGGCGTCTCCAGTATGCGCAGGCGTGAAGTCCCGGTACGCCAGTCCCTTCTCAAAGATCGCCCACGCAGTTTTCTGATGAAGCGCCAGCCGTTCCGACTGCTTGTATTCCTCGTCCCACCCGAGCCCGAGCCACTTCAAGCCCTCGAAGATCGAGTTGACCGATGCATCCGTATTTCGCTCAACGTCGGTGTCGTCGAGCCGAAGCACCATCGTCCCTTCGTTCCGGCGCGCGTAGAGCCAGTTGAAGATGAACGTGCGCGCACTGCCCACATGCAGGAACCCTGTGGGCGAAGGGGCGAACCGGACTCGCGGTCTGGATGAGGATAAGTCGTCTTTTTTGAGGGAGCTAGAGGGATCAGGCATGAAGGACTCATGTTA
>DASRDJ010000411.1:0-3864 GCA_035652655.1 Terriglobales bacterium | reverse complement strand
CGGGAAACAAAAGAACCGCGTCTGGGGTTTTATCTCCAAGAACGGTGACGCGCACGCCATTTACTACGCTTTACTGAATGTCGAAGAGGAATGCCCGCGTGTCGGACTAACGCTCAGCGTCGGGCCATGGTGGGACGGCTCCGAGCCGTCGCAGCGTTCTTGGGTACATCTTGATGTCTGGTCTGGAAACGACGGAACGCACATGGGCATTCGTGACCCCAAGGAATCGAACTATTATCCTTGGGAGAAGGGCGGTACGCCGCTAACGCGGGAGCAGGCAAAGCTGAGTAACGCAATTCAAGAAATCTGGTCAGTCGCTGATTTTATTGTCGTTACCGACGCAGCAGTTTCGTCCTATCTAAACGGCAGCGGCATCGATGAGACGGGCCGCGAAATACGACAAGCGGCCCATCCTGCACGTAACTGTTGACAAATCGCCTCTCTGACAATGTCGGCGGTGTCAAGCAATTTTTGAGCGTACCTATCCGTGCACTCGGAGAAGAGCGCCATTTCGCTCTTGTTGAAATGGCCGTACCAACCACAGGCTCGCTCGTAATCGTTTTTCAGGTTCAGACTTTCGGTCCGACCCATGCATCTCTTCGGTCACGTACTGCGATCATGATTACTACTTCGAACTCCTCTTCTCTGCAAGAGGAGCGGGACGCCCAATCAATAGCTCGATGTTTTACTGCACACCATGGCGATTTCCGGGCTGTCCCGCGTGCGAACCGAACTTTTTCAGCTGCTCGTAATCCCACTGCTTGCGCATCATCCAAAACAGCTGCACAGCCAAGCGGCGGGCCATCGCAACTTTCGCAATCTTCCGTCCGCGTCGCAGCACCAGATGAAAATATTTGCTGCGCCACTCCGGTAGGCTGCGTACCGTCACCTGCGCCGCCTCCACCAGCAGAAAACGCACGATCGAACTGCCCTGCTTGGTGATGTGTCCCAGGCGCCGGCGATTCCCGCTGGAATCTTCCAGCGGCACCAGGCCCAGATAACTCGCTACCTGTTTGCCGCAGCGAAAGCGTTCCGCGTCGCCGAGTATGAGCACAAACGCTAGCGCCGTTAGCACGCCCACTCCAGGGTGTGTTCTCAGCCGCTGCGCCGCAGGGTAGTTCTCCACTTCGCGTTCGATGGCCTGCGTCAGCTCTGCAATCGGTGGATTCAGGCGATCCAGCAAGTCCAGCAGATCGCGTCGTCGCCGGCTCGCCCACGGAGCCAGCGCGAACGACTCCAACTGCTGCCGTCCGCGCTCGCGCCACAACTTCTTCTTGCACTGCACACCTTCGTTCAACGCCACCGCTTGCAGTTGATTCATGACTCGTGTGCGCGCCTGCACCATGCGATGGCGATGCCACAGCAGTTGCCGCAGATCCCGGTTCTCCCAGCTCGGCACCCAGATCTTCGGAAAGTCATCCTTCAGCATCAGCTTCAGAATGTGCTGCGCATCCTGGCGATCCGTCTTCTGCTTCCGCCCCCGCCGGGCACGGATCTCGGCCGCGTCGCCGATCCACAAATCAAACTGCAACTCGGCTGCGAGACGCTCGAACCAGCGTCCGTGCCCACTGGCCTCCATGCCGATGCGTACGGTCTCGCCCGCACTCGCGAGAGCACGGTAATACTTCTCCGCCTCGTCGGGATGTGCCAGCCGTTTCTCCTCGACCTCTCCGGTCGTGGTGTTGAGCAAAGCGATTTGTTGAAACTCGGGATGGAAATCTACTCCTATAATGATCATCGTTCGGCTCTCTCCAGAAACTACGCGGCCGGAGCTTCGATGATTTGGAACCCAAGAGTGGCGGCTTTGCGCTTGAGGTAGTTAATTTGCAGGTTCCGGTGCTGGCTTTCGTAAAACTCCGCACCCCGGTCGATGAACGCCATCCCGTAGCGCAGCATGCGATACACCAATCGAGCCAGCTTGGCTGCCATAGCTTTTATGGCAACCGGAGCCCCGAGCTTAGTTCTGAGTCGGCGAAACTGCGCTCCAAGATAGGTGTTGCTCAGACGTAGAGTACTAGCTGCCATCCTCAATGCATTCGTGACTCGGTTGTTGGTGGGCAATCGCCCTTTCCCAATAATTTTGCCTCCACTGATTCGATTGTCTGGACACAGTCGTAGCCAGGAAACAAAATGATGTTCTGTCTTCCACTTGCTCATATCCCATCCTGCTTCACTGAGAATGGTCATGGTCGTGGTGACGTCAATCCCGTCGATTTGGGTGAGATCGGTTCCAGTCATGCGAAAGAGTTCTGTGCGCAGGTCGAACTGTGGCGTATTCCCCTTCTTTTTCTTCCTGAGCCGTTCCTTCCGCTTTTCTTCCGGCAGACTGGCTCCCTGGCTTCGGTCCTCTTGCTGCCGAAGATATTGCTGCAGCCGCTGATCGCACTCGGCCATCTGCTTCAAGCAAAACTGGTAGCCATCTTGCTCCTGCTGCAGCACAAACAGATGTTCTTCTTGCCAGTTGCCTTCCAGACTGCGCGCGATTTCTTCTTCGCTAGCCTTCACCCTCCAGTTTCGGAGCGCCGCTAGCTGATAGGGATCGCGTTCGCCGGCTAGAATGGCGTTGACGATCGCCTGCCCCGTCATTCCGCTCACGTCACTTAACACGTTGGCTAGTTGGATATTCATTTGCGTTAGCGCCTTCTGCATTCGCTGAATATGGCGCCCCGCTGCGCGCACCAGATCATTGCGCTGCCGCCAATAAGTTCGCATCGTGCGGATTTCTTGAGAGGGCCGAAAAGAGTTCCGCAACAGACCGTAGGTGTGCAGCTTCATCAGCCATTGACTTTCCTGCACGTCGCTTTTGCGTCCTGGTAAGTTCTTCGTCTCGTTGGCATTGACCAGATAGACTTCGAAACCAGCTTCTTCGAGGATGTCGTAAACCGAGACCCAATACACCCCCGTCGATTGCATGGCGATGGTCTGAATCTTGCATTGCTTCAGCCAATCGGCCATCGCCTTCAATTCGGCAGTGGTGCAACCGAAGCGACGTACTGATTGGCGATCTCGTGCACCTGGCACAGCCACGTAGTGCGATTCGTTGCCGATATCAATCCCCGCGGCGTCGGGATGCACGACTTCCAAACTGAGATCTTCGCTCTGGATTTTCCGTAGCATCTCCCGCCGTTGTTTGTGGTTCATTTTGTGCCAGCGGGTTGGTGTTGGGCGGCAGCTTGCTTTCTTGTTGCTCTCCACTTGCTTAGGTTTCATGCTGGTCTTCCCACGGTGAATTCAACTCGGCTCGGCCCGGTTGGCGACCTTACACAGTCTCTCCATCGGGGTCGGACGGTTGTTCTTTTCAGAGCAACGCCGCCACCATTTACACAATCGCCAGCACCAGAGCCATGCTCCTTTGTCGGGCAGAAACGCGCCAGAGACGATATGCGGCCTTAGCTGCCGAGCTTTGTTGTGTGGCAGATTTTAATTTGCAGGAAGCTGCTTGGCACTCACCCCGCCTTTGCTCACCCAGTTTCTGAGTTATACAACCACCCCAACGGGGTGGGTCTCGCTCCTTTCCTCCGAGCCCTTTGGTTGGTTTGCGCCTCCAAAGTTTACTCGGGCCGGGAGCCGACATTGTTTATGGAATCATTTGACTCAAAACCGCTCCGCAGGTCTCGGACGGATCGATGAGTGAGGGCGCTGTCAGCCAACCCGGTCTGGGTGTCAATCAGTCTTAATGGCGATCTCCTGGGCAGTCAGTCGATTCACGAATTCTCCTCGTTATATACTCTCGCAATGAAGCGAGCCGTCCAAAGCCGCCGCAAAGTTTACGGGCAACTCCTGGACCATGCCCGCCGCCAGCCGCATCGGGAATGCTGCGGAATTCTAGCGGGGCAGGATGGACTAATCACGCAGGCGTTCCCT
>DASRDJ010000410.1:0-21916 GCA_035652655.1 Terriglobales bacterium | reverse complement strand
CGAGAAGTACGGCTGGTAACCGATTCTCCCAAGCCAGCCGTGGAGTTCCATCAAATAGAGATCCGTCCCAAGAAACCCGGGGATGATCACGACGCCAGAGGCGTCACCGGGCGGGACTCCCAAGCCGTAATAGACGGGGGTAGCGTGCAGCAGGAGAATCTCAGCCGCGAACAGGGCTTCCGTCCAAGGTGAAAGGCTGCCCTCCAGGTGAGCTTTTGGAGTTCGCCTGCGCCCCTGCGGCTGCGGTCGTGTGGTGGCCTTCGTGTGCTTCAGCAAGTTCAGTCTTGCACCTGTCCCTGGTTCCGACGCGCGCCCGCAATCATTTGCGTAGCGCCGTTCCGCTGCGGATTATACCCTGCGACTCCGCGCCGCTCCATACAACAATCGTATTCAGCGTTGCCACTGGATCCGAGTTCGGCACAGCATCGCTTTGATGTGCAAACTTTCAGCTGCGCCCTTTTTTTTTCCTCCTCTGGCGAGCGGGCTTCCCAAGCCGCTCTTCCAGTTCCGCCACCCGCCTGCGCAAGCCGTCCACCTCCGATTTACTTTCTGACGGAGCGCGCGAAGTTGGAGGCGTTGTCCCCAGGAACTTGTTCAGCATTTCGACCGGCGACACAATCGCCGATTGCACATCTCCCAAACGGCTCTGAAAGGTGTCCTGCACCTTTTGATAGGCTTCGAAGGCGGACTTCAGGTACCACATCACGAACTCCTGCCGAACCTCGTCTGACGCCACGATTAGTTGGCGCAGCAACTCAAGCGGCAGCCCGGTTGGTTTGTCCTTGGCGTCTTCGGTGATAATCTGGGTAAGTGTGACACGCGTTAGATCTTTCCCGCTCTTCGCGTCCACGACTCGCACGTTCTTGCCTTCGCGAATAAAGCCAGCAATCTCGTCGAGATTCACGTAGCGGCTGGCAGCCGTATCGTATAGTCGCCGATTTCCGTATTTCTTAATCACAACTGCGGCTGGTTCCATTTCGGCACTGGCAATCGATGCTGCCTCGCAACAATCGCGAATCGATATTGACACAATACCGGCGGGTTCGTACAGTTCAATTGATGCTGCAGTGCAGCAATTCTCAGGAAGTTGGAGGTGTCACATGCGGGCAGCCGAAAAACCAGAATCCTCCCGAACTCATCCGCACGAGTCGTCCTTTGTATCTCTCTTAACAGGTTGGGCGCAACAGGGAGTACAGAGCTTCTTTGCTACGCAACGGATCCTGCTTGACCTGGCTATGCGCCAGAATGCCAGTGTCATGCACTCGGTAAGGCAACAACTGTCCGATCCTCATCATTCTCCCGCCGCCATCCTTGGCGAAGTGGCCGGAGACGGTGTGACGAATTTCATCGAAGGCCAGAAGGTACTTCTTGAGCTGGGACAGAAGCAGAACGAAATTCTGATGGCCGGCGTGCAGGAAAGAATCGGCGACTGGCCAGCCGCTCAGGCGGTCACAGAGATGGTGCGAAGGAGCGTCGACAATTTCGTTGGCATGCAACAGGAATTTCTGAAGATCGCCGGCAAACAGACGCACACATGGCTGGCGGCAGCCAAGGCCGGGAAACCCTATCAGAGCGAAGACCTGGTGGAGTTGGCACGCGAAGGCATGGAGAAATTTGTCGAAGCGCAAAAACATTTCATGGATGTGATTGCGGAAGAAACTGCGCATGCTACCGGCCAGAAGCGTGCGAACGGCAACAAGAAAATCAAGAAGACCGAGTTGTCCGCGCTGGCGCGCGAGGCCACGGAGTCCTTCATCGATGCCCAGAAGAAGTTGGTTGACCTGGCAGGTCAACAAATGAACACCAACGTGAAAACCGCTGGCAAAGCTCTGGAATTGCTGAAGCCGTTCCCGTTCGTTCCACTGGCAGATCTGACCCGGGAAGGCGTGAAGAGCTATGTCGACGCGCAACGCGCGCTTATGGACGTGATGGTGAAACCGGCTGGTGAACACAAGCGTGCGCCCAAGCCGCGGCATCTGGGAAAACGAAACGCGCGTTCGAAGAAGATGGCGGCTGCTGTCGCCTGATCGTAACCGCTTCAGAAGACTAGGCTGCCATCCTGAGGGGACATGGCCCGCGCCCGCCGCGGGCCATGTCGAGATGGAAGTCTTGTCGCACCGGAACGTTGGCCGCTTGAAAGCTGTCAACCTTCGGGGTGATCCCTTCTAACTTACCGTTACTCACACGCTACCGACAGTCACACGTATTGGCCGCATCTTTCGATGCGACTCGGTTAAGTCAACCTCTCACCAAGAGCGAGGTGAGTATGAAGATCCCTCTGACTCCCATTCGATTCCTCCGTTACGCCCGCGAACAATTTTCCAACAAGGTCGGAGTCATCTGCGGCGACCAACGCTTCACCTACGAGGAACTGGCTGAGCGCTCCGCACGACTGGCGGGAGTACTCATCGCCTCCGGCGCACAACCCGGCGACCGAGTTGCCTTCCTCAGTGCCAACTGTCATCGTCTGCTGGAAGCGTATTATGGAGTACTCGAAGCTGGCTGCATTCTGTTGCCGCTCAACATCCGGCTGGGCCCGGAGGAACTCGCATTCGTTCTGGATGATGCCCAAGCACGTTTCCTTTTCATCGAATCCGCTTTCTTACCTCTCGTCGAGTCACTGCGAGCTTTTGTCCCGTCGATCGAGTCTTTCATCCTCCTGGATGGCAAGCCGCAGACCAACTGGCTGAAGCCCTGCAACTACGACGACCTGCTGGAAGAAACCAGTCCTTGCGAGCGCGACTTCACGGAAATCGACGAGGACTCCGTGGCCGAGCTGTTTTACACCAGCGGCAGCAGTGACCGTCCCAAAGGTGTGATGCTCACCCATCGCAACGTCTATCTGCATGCGTTGTCCGTCATTGCCGCCGGACAAACTTCTCCGCTCACCCTGGATGACATGTCGTGCCGGTCGGTGTTGTTGCATACGATCCCCCTGTTTCATGCCAATGGATGGGGTACGGCGCACACGATCACGGTGGTTGGCGGCACGCACGTCATGCTTCATCACTTTAATCCGGCAGAAGTGTTTCGCCTGATCGAGCGAGAGCGCATCACTGCCTGTGCCATGGTGCCGACGATGGCCACAGCACTGCTTCACTCTCCGGAACGCCAGAAGTTCGACTTGAGCAGTTTGCAGCTAATCACAATCGGCGGTGCAGCATCATCGCCGACGCTGGTCAAAGAAGTCGAGCAGGTGATGGGTTGCGCATGCATCTCCGGCTACGGGCTGACCGAAACTTCTCCGACCGTGGCGAAATCAGCCCCGAAGCCGGATTCCGAATGGGACAGCGAGCAACGCTATCTTCGCCAGGCTATGACGGGGTTTGCGATTCCAGGAGTGGAGCTTCGGGTGGTCGATAGTGACGGGAATGAAGTACCGCATGATGCCACAACCATGGGCGAGATCACTGTGCGAGGGGACGTCGTCATGGATGGCTACTGGCGGCAGTCCGATGCCACGCGCACGGCCATGGCCGGTGGTTGGTTTCATACCGGCGACATCGCCACCGTCGATGACAGCAACTACCTCCGCATTGTGGATCGCAAGAAAGACATCATCATCAGCGGGGGCGAAAACATCTCGTCCCTGGAAGTGGAAAAGATTCTTCTGGCTCACCCGGCCGTGTACGAGGTAGTCGTAATCCCAGTTCCCGATCAAAAGTGGGGCGAGGCGCCCAAAGCCCTGGTTGTCTTGAAACTGGGAGCGCAAACAAGCGCCGCGGAACTGATCCAGTTCTGTCGCTCGCATTTGGCCCACTACAAGTGCCCACACACGATCGAGTTCCTGGAGAGCCTCCCCAAAACAGGTACGGGCAAATTCCTGAAACGAGAGTTGAGACAGCGATACTGGACAACCCACAAAACCGCGGTTTCGTAGCCGCACAGCAAGTCGTTTCTTCCATCCGATCGAGAGGAGCGATCTATGGCCACGATCACTGCACTGCCTAAGATCAATATCGCCGGCGGCAGCTTCCTGATTGAGGAGCGTACTCCCGCCGAAGTGTTTACCCCCGAAGACTTCACCGAACAACATCTCTTGATCGCGCAAACCGCGGAGGAATTTGCGAACAAGGAAATCGTCCCCAACATCGAGAAACTGGAACAAAAGGATTTCCCTCTCTTGCGCGAACTGGTACGGAAAGCGGGCGAACTTGGTTTGAGCGGAGCGGATGTTCCCGAGCAGTATGGCGGTATGGAACTGGACAAAGTCACGTCGGCTCTTATCGCCGATAGGCTCGCGAAATACGGTGGCTTCAGCGCGACCTGGGGCGCACACACCTGCATCGGGACGCTGCCCATCATCTATTTCGGCACTGAGAAGCAGAAAGAAAAATATCTTCCCGGACTGGCCAGCGGCGAGATCGTTGGCGCTTACGCGCTGTCCGAGTCCTCCTCGGGATCCGATGCGTTGCACTGTCGCGCGCGCGCCCAGCTTTCGCCCGACGGTAAGCAATACGTTCTCAACGGCGAGAAGATGTGGATCACCAATGCGGGCTTTGCCGACCTGTTCATCGTGTTCGCCAAAGTGGACGGCGAGAAATTCACGGCCTTCATCGTGGAACGCACATTCCCGGGTTTCTCGGTCGGCGCCGAAGAGCACAAGATGGGGATTCGCGGATCCTCCACCTGCCCGCTCATTCTCAATGATTGCCGAGTGCCAGTGGAGAACGTGCTCGGTGAGATCGGGAAGGGCCACACGATCGCATTCAACGTGTTGAATGTCGGCCGCTGCAAGCTGGGTGCGGGCTCAGTGGGAGCGGCGCGCAACTGTATCGAGAGCGCGATTGCTTACGCCAAGCAGCGCAAGGCGTTCGGCAAAGTGATCGCCGATTTCGGACTCGTTCGCCAAAAGCTGGCCAACATGGCCGTCGGGATTTTCGTCGGCGAAGCCATGGCCTATCGGACCGTCGGCCAGATGGACGCGGCCCTTGCCAAGCTGGGACACGCACAAGCGGACATGACGCAAGTGCGCAAGGTGATTGACGAGTACGCGGTCGAGTGCTCGATCCTCAAGGTGTGGGGATCGGAATTTCTGGACTACGTGGTTGATGAAATGGTCCAGATTTACGGCGGCTACGGATTCGTGCAGGAGTATCCAGCGGAACGAAACTACCGTGATTCGCGCATCAATCGCATTTTCGAAGGGACAAACGAAGTCAACCGTCTAGTCATCACCGGCTTTCTGCTGAAGCGGGCGATGTCGGGACACCTGCCGCTGATGCCGGCGATCAAGAAGCTCATGGATGAGGTACTGTCAGGACCGCAGAGCAATGGCGTGGACGGTCCCTTGGCCGCAGAACGGAAACTGGTGGCGAACGCGAAGAAGATCGGGCTGTTCGCGGCTGGAGTTGCCACCCAGAAATACATGCAAGCGCTGCAGGACGAGCAGGAAATCATGGGCGCCATCGCGAACATGACGATTGAAACATACGCCATGGAATCTGCAGTGTTGCGTGTTGGCAAGATGGTGGCGCGTCTGGGTGAGACGGCCGCCATGCTGCCTATCGCGATGACACGCGTTTACCTGATGAGCGCTATGGACCGAATAGAAAGCGCCGCGAAGATCGTGCTCGCCGGGGCGAGCGAAGGCGACTTGCTGCGCACACACATGGCGATCCTGCGACGCCTATGCAAGTACGAACCGTTTAACAGCGTCGCACTGGGACAAGTAATCTCACAGCGGGTGATTGAGGCCGGAAAGTATGTTCTGGCCTAGTCGAGGAGTTTTCTTAGACATGTACGATGCGGCCGGGCCTGTCCCCCAAAAAGCCTCGCGCTCGTCGCGACCGGCGCGCGCTTAGGTCCGCATCGCGAGGACGGGTCTCGGACACAGCCCAGATGGGCTGCGCGACGAGGGGTCGACCGGGGCCCGTCCGTTCTTTTCCGATGATCGGACGAGCAAGACTGAGGGCCGATGTGATCTCGCGCCCCGCCGCGGCCCTCTATGTCACGTCTATGCGTGACCCACGCCACGGACTTGAGCCACCACAGATGTTTAAGTTGTGCAAGGTTCCCAGGTCAACCAGGACAGGAGAAAGTCGCTATGAATCTCCGCGAGTGGTCAGAGTCCGAGGTTGAGTACGGTCGCAAGGTTGTAAATTCTGGGCTGGCGGGAGCACGTTCCGGTCGTGAAGCATTTCTCGATGGTAGACCCCTCACTCCCTTTCTTGGCAAGACAGTTCGAAACGCATCCACCCCTGCAGCCGTCGGAGCCATCCTCGGCCTGTTAGGAAGTTTTGCGGGAAACCATCCCAAGTCCGCGAAGAGGGCTCTTGTGTTTGGTTTTCTCGGTGGCGCGATCGGACTCGGTTTAGGCATTGCTTGGCAGAGCCGCGAACTGACAGCGTGCGCAGCCAACGGCGCCTGGAGGAATATTGGCAGGGTGCGCGATGAACACTGGCTGGAGACACATCCAATCGACTACGCATAAAGCGCGAGCCAGGCAAGTCGCAATTAAAGCAGATCGCAAGGTCCACCCTGCGCATAGTGAAGAGGGCTGAGTCCGGGAAGACACGCTTCCTGTACGACGAACGGTCCCGCCCCACCTTAGTTAAGAGGGGGCGGCAATGCACATCAGCGACGCAGCGCAGCAACCGGTTCCAATGCCGCCGGCCACCAAAGGCCTGAGTAGCGAGCGAACTGCTTACCTGGACGGACTCCTCTCTAAAGCCAGAAACGCCGCCGCCGTTTTTACCCAATACACACAACAAGATGTAGACCGAATCGTAAAGCCCATGGTCGTGGCCGGATTGGAGCAGGCGCAGCACCTGGCTCGCCTGGCGGTGGAGGAAACCAAACTCGGTGTTCTGGAGGACAAGGCGCTCAAGAACATGGTCGCGACCGAGTTCGTCTACAACTACGTGAAAGACAAGCGTACGGTGGGCGCCATCCGCGAGTTTCCGGAACGCGGTCTGGTCGAGGTCGCGGAACCCATCGGCATCATCCTTTCGCTTACCCCGATTACGAACCCCACTTCTACTGTGCTCTTCAAATGCATCATGGCCATTAAGACTCGGAACGCCGTGATCTTCAGTCCACACCCGAACGCATGGGGTTGCTGTCATGAAGCCGTGAGAATCATGTATGAGACCGCGGTCAAGCATGGCGCCCCCGAAGGGGTCTTTTCGTGCCTGGAATCGCACGACCTCGAAGACAACGCCTACCTGATGCATCACAGCGACATCGGTCTGATTGACGCGACCGGCGGGCCGGGCGTGGTGAAGGCTGCGTACAGTTCCGGCAAGCCAGCCTTGGGCGTGGGAGCGGGCAACACTCCGGTCTATCTCGAAAAAACCGCCGACTTGAACATGGCGGTCGTCGACATCCTCACCTCCAAGACGTTCGACAACGGAACGATTTGCGCCTCAGAGCAAACAGTGGTGATCGATGACGAGATCTATGACCTCGTATTGAAGAAGTTCACGGATCTGGGCGCGCACGTCTGCAACGAAAAAGAAACAAAGATCCTGGAGCGCACCGTTATCGATCCTGCGACGGGCTTCATGCAACCGAAGGCGGTCGGCCAGAAAGCTACCGATATCGCCCGCATGGTCGGAATTTTCGTCAAGCCCGACACCAAGATGCTGATTGCGCCCATTCTCGGTGTCGGTCGAGAGCATCCCCTGTCGGTCGAAAAGCTGTTCCCGGTTCTTTCCGTCTACCGGGCGAAATCGGTCGGCGAAGCCCTCAAGGTATGCGTGGACGTAAATCATGCCGGAGGCCTCGGACACACGGCAGTCGTGTTCTCACGTAATGACGAAGTGATCCGCCAGTTTAGTGACGTAATTAATGCCGGGCGAATCATCGTAAATTCGCCGGGATCGATCGGAGCCTTCGGAGGCGTCTACAACGACATGGTGCCAACCTTCTCGTTCGGATGCGGGACGGGTGGCGGCAACTCCACCACCGACAACGTCAACATCTATCACTACCTCAACATCAAGCGAGTGGCTCGAAGGACTCAGGCACACATGTGGTTCCGCGTCCCCAACCAGATCTATTTCAATCTGAACGCGGTGGAGAATCTGCGCCAGGTTGCATCGTCCTCCACCATCATCATCACCAATCCTGCCATGGAGCAGATGGGGCATGTGGACGTAGTTCGCCGCCATCTTCCGCCACAAACTCTCGTTCATTTGTCTGTCATTCCCGATGCTGAGCCTGAGGTCAAGACCATCCTGCAGGGCGTGGAGACACTCAATTTCTACAAGGCGGATCAGATCATCGCGTTGGGTGGCGGATCCGTGATCGATGCCGCGAAAATCATGAAGTTGAAGTACGAATCGCCGGATGCCGACCTGGAAGAACTGGCTGCGCCCTTCATGGATATCCGCAAGCGGGTGGTCGAATATCCGACCGAGAAAGTGCACCGGGCGCGGTTGATTGCCATTTCGACAACCAGCGGAACCGGTAGCGAGGTCACGCCCTTCGCGGTCCTTACCGACAAAGCGCGCGGCCGAAAGGTCACTCTCGCAGATTATTCGCTTACGCCGGACATCGCGATCGTGGATCCGCAGTTTGTCATGTCGATGCCGAAGGTTCTTACGGCGGATACCGGCATCGATTGCCTGACGCATGCGCTGGAAGCGGCCGTTTCGATTCACGCCTCGCCCTATACCGATTCCAGCGCCATGCAGGCGATTCGGCTGGTCTTCAAGTACCTGCCGATGTCCTATGCGCACCCGCACGATGAAGAGGCGCGCAGCATGATGCACAACGCAGCATGCATTGCAGCGATTGCGTTTTCGAATGCTGCGGTAGGCGTGAATCACGCCCTGGCGCATGCTTTCGGGGCGCGCTTCGGCGTGAGCCATGGGCGCGCCAACGCGCTCATGTTGCCACACGTCATGGTTTATAACGCATCCGTGCCCAGCAAGTTCATGCCGTCACCGAACCAGAAGGGATACGTGGCTCACAAGAAGTACGCGACCATCGCTGATTTGTTGGGCCTGGGTGGCAATACGGTTGACGACAAGGTGAAGAAGTTGGTGGCTGCCACCGAGCAACTGCTCGACCAGTTGGCGATTCCTCGCTCGATTGCGGACCTTGGAATCTCGAGAGAAGAATTCGAAGCCGCCATGCCCGAGTTGGCCAAGATTGCTTTTGACGATCCTTCATGGCGCTCTAACCCGCGCATGCCTTTGGTGAGCGAACTGGTGGAATTGTTCTGGCTCGCCTATGAAGGACGCGCCCTCGGAAAAACTGTCGTCGTGCCTCAGTCAAAGGCACGGTGACGAGTGGTGTGACTATGTCGAAAATTTCTGCCTTTCTCAAGATCGACGCCGAACACGTTGCTGGTGACTTGCAGGCGGCAGGCGCAAAGTTGGACGGCGCTCCGGTTGAAACAACTTTGGATTTCTCTGCTGTGTCGCGGATCAATCCCAAGGCTCTCGTCGCGATGGAAGAACTGGCCCGGATTGCCGACGAAAAGAACGTCAAGATCGGGCTGCGCGGTGTGAACGTCGAAATCTACAAGGTGCTTAAGTTGGTGAAGTTAGTCCCTCGATTCAGCTTCCTGAACTGAAAGCGCGGGTGTGCTGACGACAAGAAAGGAGGGAGACTGCGATGCGGAACCATCTGGGCGGCGAGCGTCTTTCCTGGGGAGACACCGTCTTCCTGAATTTGGAGCGCAGCGGAATGCCGCTGAACGTGGCCTGCGTCAGCCTGTTCGACGGCGACATCGTGTTCGATGACTACCTCCGGTTTGTCGAGTCGCGTCTGCCGCTGATCCCCCGTTATCTCATGCGCGTGGTGCCTCCTCCACTGAATGCTGGGTTGCCGACCTGGGAATACGACCCCGCGTTCGACATTCGCACGCACGTGCGCGAAGTGGTTCTCAAACACGGCTCGATCGCTGAGTTGAAGGCTCTCGCCGGAAAATTACTGGGCAAGGTCATGGACCGACAGCGCCCGCTGTGGGACTTGACCCTGGTACGCAAGTTGAAAGGAAAGCAGACCGCGCTGATTGCCCGCATGCATCACTGCCTCGCCGACGGGATCGCCGGGGTGGAGATTATGAGCGCTCTCATGGACGTTTCTCCAACTCCAGCGCCCATCGCCAAAGGCAAAACGCGCTTTCGCGTTCCGCGGCCCCGCGACCCTATGACTGCCGTGATGGATGGTCTGGCCAGTTCTTGCGCCGATTTCACGGAACGTATTCTATCGGCATGGGGCGACGTCCTGGGTATGGCCCAGCGCACTCTAGCGAATGGAGGTGCTTCCTCCAACGAAGAGTTCGCGCA
Source organism: Terriglobales bacterium (assembly GCA_035652655.1). Lineage (GTDB taxonomy): Bacteria > Acidobacteriota > Terriglobia > Terriglobales > Acidobacteriaceae > Gp1-AA133. The sequence continues at coordinate 11,672 of DASRDJ010000410.1, read as the reverse complement.
ACTGCTGCCTGAAATCACAGCTCCCACGCAGCGCTTGTGTTTCAACGTGCTTTATCGCGGGCCGCAGAAGTTCGCTTGCACAGAGATTTCACTGGCCGATGTAAAGGCCATCCGCCAGGCATGCGACGCCAGCATTAATGATGTCCTGCTCACGCTCGTGACTGCGACCGTCCGGCGTTACGCGGAGCTTCATGGTGACCAAATCAAAGGGCGATTGCTGCGCATCATGGTTCCGGTCAATCTGCGGGGAAATGGTAGCGCCGGCGAACTCGGGAATCGTATCTCTCTCGTTCCAGTCACCATTCCTCTCGACATCCGCAATGCAAGAAAGCTGCTCGCGGCGGTCCATCGAAGAACAGAATTTCTGAAACAGTCTCATGCCGCCGAGTTGGTGGGACTGGCAGGTGGGATGCTCGGCATTCTGCCTGGCGTGATGCAATCCTTTGCCGGCCCGATGATCAGCCAGCTACCCATCACTCCCTTCAACATGGTCTGCACCAACGTGCCCGGCCCGCAATACCCGCTGTACTTGCTCGGGCACAAGATGACGCACTGGTATCCCTACGTGCCGATCGGCGGAGAGCTAGCTATGAACTGCGCCATCCTCAGCTACGATGGCATGATCTATTTCGGGTTCAGCGGGGATGCGCATGCGGCGCCCGACGTGGCGCGGCTTGAGAAGTTTCTGAGCGCGAGCTTCGAAGAACTGCGCGAGGCAGCTGGACTCAATTGCGGACGGAAGAAAGCTCCGCGGCGTACGCCCAGAAAAAAAAGCCCACCGGTAGATGTTCCGCGTGTTGTCGCGAAAACTGCAGTCCCCACTAACGGAACAGCACTTCTACCCACTCCTCTTCCGCGGGTACAGCCAGCGGAGGATTCATCTGCAACGAAGCATCCCGTCGCAAAAGAGAAGCCGGCCGTATTGCAGGAGACCGCGTAAGAACAGCTCCGATCAGGTGGGACCGAGATGGAAAGCGGACAGACAGTGTCGCAGATGAGTTCGTGGCTGGATTCCGGGTACGGAGTCTTCCTGGTCATTCACTTTGCAGGCCTCGCCTGCTTTGGCTACATCGTTTGGCGTCGCCTGGTGCCTCTCCTTCGCGCTCAGTCCGATTCTCGCTTCGACCATCCACTGGCCCGGCTAGGCAACGTAGTGAGGTATTGGTTCGGACAGTGGAAGCATCCGCGCTACAAGACCGCCGGCGTTCTTCACATCCTCATCTTTATAGGATTTATTCTCCTGGTCATCCGTTCGTTTTCTACCCTGCTTGTCGGCGTGTCCAGCAATGTCCTTTCGCCGGGCTTTCCGGGAACAGCGGCGCACACGTACGGTGTCATCACGGACTACGCCGCCACCATAGTCTTCCTCTGCATGTTGGTAGCCATCACTCGCCGAGTGATCTTCCGGCCGGCACGTTATGCAGTTCCCGCGAGATACGGGAAGGCACACACCGCAGACGCCATTTTCCTGCTTGGGCTGATTGCCGTTCTGATGGCAGCCGACGGCCTTTTTTCGGCAGCGGTGGCTGCTGGGCAAGTCAGAGCCGGATTCTCGCAAGACCTCGCGGCACTGTCGCTGCCCTGGTTGCTGCAGTCCGCGCTCGCCTCTGTTTCGGTGGGGACACTCGGCAAGGTCTGTTTCGGAGCCTATCTCTTACACGAAATCACGTTCTATTTTCTGCTCTGCTATCGCCCGTTCGGTATTCAGTTCCACGTAGAGACCTCGCTCTTCAACGTCTATTTCGCGAAGCTGGACAGGGGCACGCTGAAGCCGGTGCGCTACGGCGTCAGCGACGAGCGTCTTGACCAGGTGAAGTCGTTCGGGGTGAAGACGTTTGAAGACTTCACCTGGAAGCACATGCTCGACTTCTACTCCTGCGCCGATTGTGGTCGGTGCTCGGACAACTGTCCCGCCAATGCCGTGGGGCGTCCGCTCTCCCCGCGCTTCCTCAGCATTAAGGCGAGGGACTATGCCTTCCGGCACTATCCCATGTTCGGCAAGGCAGGCAACGGCACGCCCCTGATGGGCAGCGTCTACTCCGAGGATGAGATCTGGTCCTGCACCACTTGCGGCGCGTGCGAACAAGAATGCCCTCTCCTGGTGGAGTACATCGACAAGGTCATCGACCTGCGGCGAGGCATGATCGACGATGGCAACGTTCCGCAATCATTGCAGAAACCGCTGAAAGCGCTGGAGAGCCGCGGCAATCCGTACGGCAAGCTGGAGAAAAAGAGGGCCGACTGGACCAACGCCAAGGACTTTCAGCAGACCTGTAAAGTGCGAACTCTCGATAAGAATGGCGCCAGCACACTCTACTTCGTGGACAGCATTACGTCCTATGACGACCGCATGCAGTCGATCGCACGCTCCACGGCGAGAATCCTCGACAACCTTCACGAGAATTTCGGAATCCTCGGCTCTGCTGAGCGAGACAGCGGACACGAGGTCCGCCGGTTCGGAGAAGAGACGCTCTTCATGGATCTGCGCGCTCGCAACGTGGACGCCATCATGGCGTCAGGCGTGAAGAAGATCGTTACCGCCGATCCGCACGCCTTCAATGCCCTGAAACGCGACTATCGAGATGTTCCCCCAGTCGAGCATGTCAGCCAGTTGCTGGCCCGCGCGGTCGACGCCGGGGAAATCAAATTCCATCCGGCAGGCAACGCCACCGACGTGTACACCTACCACGATCCTTGTTATCTCGGTCGCCACAACCAAATCTACGACGCACCGCGTCAGGTGCTCGACGCGATCCCCGGCCTCAAGCGAGTGGAGATGCAGCGCTCGCGCGACCGCTCGTTCTGCTGCGGTGGCGGCGGTCTGATGCTGTTCTACGAACCGAAAGAAGAACAGCGCATGGGGGTGAAGCGTGTCCAGATGGCCGCCGAGGCAGGCGCCAACGTCATCGTCACCGCCTGTCCCTTCTGCATGGTCAACATTGAAGACGCGATCAAGGTCGCAGGTCTGGAGGGAAAGATGACAGCCATTGACCTCACGGAGTTGGTGGATCGGCAAATGATCCGTCCTATTTCAACAGCTACAGCAACAAGCGGCACTTTGGAGGTTGAACGTGGAGATTCTAGTCTGTGCACGACGAGTACCCGACACTTCTGAAAACGAGATCACACTCAACTCCACCACCAACGACATCGAGCGTGAGGAGTTGGTCTACTCGGTGAACGAATCGGACAACTACGCAGTCGAGGAAGCTCTTCAGATTGTCGACCGAACCGGTGGAAGCGTGACGGTGGTTACGGTGGGCAGCGAGGAAGACGAAGAAATCCTCCGCCGCGAGATGGCCATGGGCGCAAGCCACGGCATTTTGCTTTCCGACCCGGCCTTCACAGGATCCGATGGACGCGGCATTGCCTCGATCTTGAAGGCTTTCGTCGCCCAAGGGCATTACGACCTCATCCTCACTGGAGTGCAAGCGGATGACGGCGCCGCACAGGTTGGCGGAATGCTGGCGGCGATGCTCGACTATCCCTTCGCCTCTCTCGTGAATTCCATCGAGGTTCTCGACGGCAAGACGCTAAAGGTCAGCCGCGAGATCGAAGGCGGGAATAAAGAAATCAGCGAGATCGATTTGCCTTGCGTGCTCTCGATTCAGACCGGCATCAACGAGCCTCGGTACGTCGGTATGCGCGGCATTCGCGCGGTCGCGTCCTTGACCATTCCAACCTACGGCGCTTCGGATCTCGGCGTGGATGCCAGCGTCGTTGGAAAAGCAGGCGCGCGGGTACAGCGTGTGGATTACTACGTGCCTGCCCTTGGCAAGACTGCCGAGATGCTTTCTGGCAGCCGCGAGGAAAACATCGACAGACTGGTCGAACTGGTTGCGGCCAAAGGAGGTCTGCAATGACGCCACGAATCTTCGTTTACGTCGGCCATAAGAACGGCATCGCGGATGACTGCGCGGTGGAGTTGCTAGCCGCTGCCAAAACAATTAGCCCTATCACGCGCCCAACGGCCGTCGTCGCCGGTTGTGGCCCGGAGTTTGACAGAGTCTGCGAGTCACTCCGTTCTTCATATGCTGAAGTGTGGAAACTCGCTCACGATAATTTGGCTTACCCCAATGCCGAATTGATTCGGAAGGCCCTGCTCAAAGTGTTGCCCTCGAACAACATTGTGCTGGTTCCACATGATCACTTCGGAATCGATCTGGCACCCGGCCTTTCCATCAAGCTCAACGCAGCCTTCGTTTCGGACGTTGTACAGCTCGAAGGCGTGGAAGGCTCAGCTCTGAACGCAGTGCGTCAGGAATTCGGCGGACAGGTAAGCACGCACGTTCGGTGTGACCTTGCCTCCGGAGCTGTGGTCACTGTGCGTCCAGGTGCGTTCAAGCCTGCAGACAACATGCTTGTCAGTGGGTCTGTGATCGACAAGTCAGGCGAACTCGGGACTCTGACCAGCGCCCGGCGCTATCTGCAAACACTCGTCGCCGAGGCCGGAGACGTCGACATCACCAAGCACAACGTGCTGATCTCTATCGGCCGCGGCATTCAGGACAAAGACAACGTCGGCATCGCACAAGAACTGGCGGATGTCCTGGGGGCGGCGGTGAGTTGTTCGAGGCCGGTCGTCGATGCCAAGTGGCTAGAGAAGTCGCGCCAAGTCGGTTCGTCAGGCAAAACCGTCAAGCCCAAGGTTTACCTCGCCTGTGGCATCAGCGGCGCGTTCCAACATCTAGCCGGCATCAAGGGAAATCCGTTCATCGTCGCGATCAACAAGAATCCAAAAGCCCCGATCTTCCAGGTGGCCGATGTCGGGATCGTCGACGACATTCTGGAATTCCTGCCCGAACTGACTAACAAAATCCGCGAAATGCAGAGCGTTACTGCAAAGTGAGGCCCCGGCAATGATTACGAACAAAACTCTGAAGTTGAGCCTGAAGTCCCTGCGCGAGTTCGCCAAGAAGCGCCTGCCCGATGAAGTGTTGATTGATCTGGACGCGCGTGACGAGTGCCCGCTCGAAATCGTGCGCCACATGTGCAGCCCCGACAAGCTGGGCATTCAACTCCTCTTCATTCCCGAGGAATTCGGAGGGATGGGCGGTGGGACCTTCGATGTCTACTGCGTCTGTGAAGAAATGGCGAGGATCGACCTGGGCGTGGCGACCGCGGTTCTAGCCACATTCTTAGGAAGCGATCCCATTACCGTCGGAGCCACTCCCGAGCAGAAGAAGCTCTGGCTGACGCGCATCGCGGAGGAGGGATTGCTCTTCGCCTACGGCGCGACCGAACCGGAAGCGGGCAGCGACCTCGGAGCGCTTCGCACTACGGCGGAACCCGTCAGCGAAGATGGCCACGTTGTCGGCTACAAGATCACCGGCAACAAGCAATGGATCAGCAACGGCGGCATCGCCGGCGCCTACACGATCCTGGCGAGCACTCCCAGTGGTCCGAGTTGGTTCGTTGTCGAAAAAGATGCCAAGGGCTTCACACACGACAAACCGGAAGACAAACACGGAATTCGCCTCAGCAATACTGCAGCACTGGCTCTCGACAACGTTTATGTCGACGCGGATCGACTGCTGGGCGGCGTGGAAGGTCAAGGATTGATCCAGGCCCAGGCCGTGTTTGGCTACACGCGTTTGATGGTCGCGGCCTTCGGTCTCGGCGCCGGATGGGCTGCACTCGATCGCGCCATCCCCTACTCGACAAAGCGCATCCAGGCAGGCGCTCCCCTCTCCGAAAAACAGGGATACACGCACAAGCTCATCGTGCCGAACGTGGCGCGATTAGAAGCGGCGCGCGCCTACATCGAGGAAACCGCAGAGCGCATCGACGCCGGCGAAGGCAGCCTGAACACCGAAGGAGCCATTGCGAAATACATGGCCACAGAAGCCGGCAATATGGCCGCTGACGCCAGTATCCAGGCTCTTGGTGGCTATGGGTACACCCACGAGTACATGGTGGAGAAGATCAAGCGCGATGTCCGCATCACCACCATTTACGAGGGCACCTCCGAAATCATGGAGATGACCATCGCGCGCGATCGCTGGCAGCTGCATTTGAAAACGCGTGGGCAGCACTATCACGAGCAAGCGAAGAAGCTCGAGATGTTGCACAGCTCTCATCAGGACGTAGGTGCAGATATTGCCGCACTCGCCCTGCACTCCGTCGCGGAACTCATGGAGAGGTCTCGCGTCGCGCGGCTCACACGCTTCCAGCACATCCTTCTGCGGCTTGGGGAGTGGATCGCTTACGCCGAATGTGCTGGCAGTCTGGCTCGCCGTGCAGCGTCGCTAGCCGAGAACAAACTCAACGAGAAGGCGAACCGCCGCTTTGATGCCACAGGGCTGGCCGCCATTAGTCGCATCTTCGCTCGTGAGGCAGCGAACAAAGTGGGCGAAGAGGGCTCTCGCTGGGTGATCGGAGCAGGCGGTGTGAGTACTCCAGACCTTTCCGCTTTCGAAAAGAGTGTTGGATTGCCGGCGATTCACCAGGCACAGGCCGGCTTGGTTTCGGACATGGACTATGTGGCAGACGTGCTGTATGGCCGAACCGCCAAGCGCACGCAGCAGGCGGCGTAGGCCGAACACAGAATCGTTATTACGCAGGGGCTGCAGGGGCTGCAGGATCGCAGGTCAGCCTTCATACATTCTTCTTGGCTGTTAAAGAGGCATCATCATGGAAAGCACTTCCTCTCGAGCGATCGCCATCGTCGGGGTAGGAGCCATTCTGCCCGACGCACCGAACGTCACCGCTTTCTGGGAAAACATCAAGGGCGGCCGGTACAGCATCGGCGAAGTCAATCCCCAGCGTTGGGATCCAGGGCTTTACTTCGATGCCGACCCGCGCGCGCCCGACAAGACGTACTCCAAAATCGGCGGATGGGTACGTGACTTCAATTGGGATCCAATCAAGTGGCGTTTGCCCATTCCACCACGGGTGGCCGATGCCATGGATGGATCGCAGAAGTGGGCCATCGCCTGCACGCGCGACGCGCTGGAAGATTTCGGCTACCCCAAGCGTTCTCTAGATCCGGATCGTACAGCGGTAATCCTTGGCAACGCCATGGGCGGAGAAAGACACTACTTCACGGTGCTGCGCGCTTATTTCCCCGAATACGCCAGCGAATTGATGAAGAGCGCCAGTTTTGCCAGTCTCCCGGCGGCCGTGCGCGACGAAATCGTCCGTGAATTGCACGAGCGGATGAGCAAGCACTTGCCGGAGATCACCGAAGACAGCATGCCTGGCGAACTAGCCAACTGCATTGCCGGGCGCATCGCGAACATCTTCAACTTCCACGGTCCCAATTACGTTTGCGACGCTGCTTGCGCTTCCGCGATGGCCGCTATCAGCTCAGCCGCTGAAGGCCTGATTCAGAACCACTACGACTTTGCGGTCACCGGCGGCATCGATCGCAACATGGGGGTGTCGACCTTCGTGAAGTTCTGCAAGATCGGTGCGCTCTCTGCGACCGGCACCCGCCCTTACGCAGAAGGCGCGGACGGCTTCGTGATGGGCGAAGGCGCTGCGATCTTCCTGCTTCGGCGGCTAGCGGATGCCGAGCGCGCTGGCGACAAAATCTACGCCGTGCTGCGCGGTATGGGTGGCTCGAGCGATGGCAGAGGCAAGGGCATCACCGCACCCAATCCTGCAGGTCAGAAATTTGCCATCGAGCGTGCTTGGAAAAACGCTGGTCTGTCTCCCGAAACCGTCACCTACATCGAGGGACATGGCACATCGACGCGCGTCGGAGACGTGGTCGAAGTGCGAAGCATGGCCGATGCGCTGCACAGTTTCCACCTTCCTGCTCACTCGGTAGCGCTTGGGTCGGTGAAGTCGAACTTTGGCCACCTAAAGGGAGCGGCTGGGGCCGCGGGATTGCTGAAGACCGTGCTGGCGCTGCGCGACAAAGTTCTTCCACCGAGCGTCCACTGCGAACACCCCAACCCCGATATCGACTTTGCGCATTCTCCTCTTTATGTAAACACCGAACTCCGGCCATGGGACATTCCCCGTGACGCCATACGGCGAGCCGGCTTGAGCGCCTTCGGTTTCGGCGGCACCAACTTCCATGCCGTAATCGAGGAATACATTCCCGACCGGCTCAACGGAAACGGCAAGCGACAAGTAGCGGTGAGCGAGATACCGCAGAAAGCAGAGCCAACCATGTCAGATGGAGCGGCGGGCGTCCCCGCACGTCAAGCGCAGAGCGCTGAGACCAGCAGATTTACGAACCAGGCGTTCTCGACACCAGCAAAGGATTTCGCGCGCAAAGCCCCGCTGCGCGGCGTTCTGTTACTTGGCGCAGATTCAGAAGCAGCCCTGGCTGAACGCTTGCGCGCCATAGAAAAGGAAGCGAAGGAAGGACGCGTGCCCGCGGTTGCTGCTCCTGCCCAAGCCGACCTGCGCGCACCCCAGCGCCTCGCCATCGATTACGGCGACGCCAAGGAACTCGCCACCAAGTCGGCCACAGCTGTGAAGGCCTTGGCTGCAAACCAGCCTGCGATGTGGAAAGCTCTGCGCGCCCAAGGCATTTTCCGCGGATCCGGTCCCGCCCCCAAGGTCGCGTTCCTTTATCCGGGCCAGGGATCGCAGTACGTGAACATGCTGCAGCCCCTACGCGATTGCGAGACCATCGTCGCCGACACCTTCGCGGAGGCGGATCGCATCATGACTCCAATTCTGGGCAAGCCGCTCAGCGAGTTCATTTTCGCGGATCGGACCGACGCAGCAGCCATCGCCAAGGCGGAAGAAGATCTACGCCAGACCGCTATCACTCAGCCCGCCGTTCTCACCGGTGATCTCGCACTCACCCGTTTGCTCGCCGCTTATGGCATCACACCTGATTTCGCCATGGGGCATAGCCTCGGCGAATACGGCGCCCTGGTCGCAGTCGATGGCATGCCCTTCGCCGACGCGCTGGAAGCTGTCAGCGCTCGCGGGCGCGAAATGACTCGCTACTCTCCCGCCGACAAGGGCCGCATGGCGGCTGTGTTTGCTCCGCTCGAAGAAATCGAGCGCATCCTGAAAACGGTGCGCGGCTACGTGGTGATCGCCAACATCAACAGCGAACATCAATCGGTTATCGGCGGAGCCAGCCTTGCCGTCGAGCAAGCCATGGCCGCGCTGCAGTCCGCTGGTTACGATGTATCGCCTCTCCCGGTCAGTCACGCGTTCCACACCTCAATTGTCGCGCCCGCCAGCGAGCCACTGCGCAGCGTGCTCGAGCGCTTGCGGCTGCAATCTCCACGGTTGCCTATCGTGGCCAACATCAATGGTGAGTTTTATCCGACCGGGCGGAACGTTGTGCCGCAGATGCTCGACATTCTTGCGCAGCAGGTCGCTGCTCCCGTGCAATTCATCAAGGGCTTGCGCACGTTGTACGCTGCGGGCGCGCGAATGTTTGTCGAGGTCGGACCGAAGAAGGCATTGCAGGGATTTGCCGAGGACGTGCTCGGCGCGAACGGCGATGTCGTCGCCATTTTCTCCAACCATCCGAAGGTCGGAGATATTGCGGCGTTTAACCAAGCGATGTGTTGCCTGTACGCGGCGGGGCTGGGTCGCGGGACTTCAGACGCTGTCTGCGAGACCTCCGCATCTGAGCCCGCGGCTCCGCCCGCGCAAGTCCACGAGCCGACCCCAGTCGCCTCTCTTCAAGCGAACAACTCCGTTCCCACACAGCCCATCGACGGCAATCACTTTCAGGAACTCGGCCATCTATTCGCAGAATTTCTGGAGCGCAATTGGAAGCCTCAGGTGCGAGACCGTTCCCTGCCTTCCGGCGAACCGGTGGTGATTACCGGTGCCGCCCTGGGCCTCCCAGGAACTGAACGCATCTTCGATGACCAGAACATCGCTCGGATTCTGCGTGGCGACCAGTTCATCCGCCCGATACCAACGCGCTTCCGTGAGGCCATGCTCGACAAGCACATTACCCGCCTGGTGAAGAGCGATGACGGGGATCCCAGATTCGAGACCATCAATGATGTTGCCGACGTCATCAAGCTGGCTGGCCGCGGTGAGGCTTTCGATCTGGAAAAGGAATTCGGCATTTCCGCAGATCGCATCGCCGCGCTTGATCGCGATACCCAGCTAGCTATCGCCGCTGGCCTCGATGCCTTGCGCGATGCCGGCATCCCGCTCGTGCTGCGGTACAAGACAACCAGCAAGGGCACACAACTCCCCGACCGTTGGGGATTGCCTGACGCTTTACGTGACGACACCGGAGTGATCTTTGCTTCGGCTTTCCCCGGACTCGACTCCTTCGCGGACGAAATGAACCGCTACTACAAAGACCAGGCTCGTCGCGAGCAATTGTCCACGCTCGAGAGTTTGCGAACCCAAGTCGTAGCCGACAACGGCCACTCCAAGCTGGCGCTGGAAATCGATGGCCGGATCGCAGACCTGCGCGCCACCATCGACAAAACGCCTTACGTATTTGAGCGCCGATTCCTGCTCCGCACCCTCTCCATGGGGCATTCTCAATTCGCCGAATTCATTGGCGCCCGGGGTCCGAACACTCAGATCAACTCCGCCTGCGCGACGACCACGCAGGCAGTGTCGCTTGCCGAGGACTGGATTCGTGCTGGGCGCTGCAGTCGGGTCATTGTCATCTCCGCCGACGATGTAACCTCCGACCATCTGATGGACTGGATGGGCGCTGGCTTCCTGGCCAGTGGAGCGGCGGCCACCGACGAAGTTGTTGCCGATGCCGCTACTCCGTTTGACCGCCGCAGGCACGGCCTGATCATCGGCATGGGCGCGGCAGCGCTCGTCGTAGAGAGCCCCGCGGCTGCGCGGGAACGCGGCATACAGCCGATCTGCGAAGTACTGTCCACCGTCACGGGCAACAGTGCTTTCCACGGAACGCGTCTTGATGTCCAGCACATTGGCCAGGTTATGGAACGCTTGCTTGTCCAGGCAGAAGCGCGCGCCGGTCTCTCGCGTCGAGACATCGCACCCCAGACCGTTTTCGTTTCCCACGAAACATACACGCCCGCGCGAGGTGGCAGCGCCTCCGCAGAGATTCATGCGCTTCGTCAGGTCTTCGGCGATGTGGCCGATCGTATCGTGATCGCCAACACCAAAGGACTTACTGGTCATGCCATGGCCACTGGGATCGAAGATGTCGTGGCCGTAAAAGCGCTCGAAACCGGCTGCGTGCCGCCGGTCGCCAACTTCAAAGAAGTCGATCCCGAGTTGGGGCTGCTGAACCTGTCGAAGGGCGGCACCTATCCCGTCGAGTACGCCATCCACCTCGGAGCCGGTTTCGGCTCGCAAATCAGCATGATGCTGCTGCGCTGGGTGAAGACAAAGGATGACGTTCGGCGTAGCCCAAATGATCTGGGATACGCCTACCGCATTAATGACAATGCCGCCTGGAACGCGTGGCTGAGAGCCATCGCCGGTCGCGAGGCCTCGAACCTGGAAGTGGTTCACCGCACATTACGCGTGCAAGAGAAGGCGCGGCCAGCACAAGTCACGGAGTCTGCCCGTGAACTACGCCCGACAGCGGTCGCTGTGCCCAAGCCCTCGCAACCAGCGCCCACGCCAACCGCGAATCTCACACCGGTGCTCGTACCTATTAGCACAGCTTCTGCCCCAACACCGACAATTAAGGTCGTTGCCGCTCACATCCCTTCCACATCGCCAGAGCCTGGGAAGACTGGTGAACTGGTGAAAGAGAAGGTGCTGGCGCTGGTCGCTGAGAAAACCGG
>DASRDJ010000409.1:0-10375 GCA_035652655.1 Terriglobales bacterium | reverse complement strand
TCCTTCGGCGGGTGGCGCTTCCAATGGCGTCGGTTCTGTTAGCCGGCATCGTTTTACTCGCCTACTACAACGCTCGCATCACAGGACATCTGACGCTCTTCCCCTACGTCGCCTATCACCGTCAATATTTCAATTACCCGGTCTTCGCCTGGGGACGCGTCCCATCTCCGCTGCACTATCCCAATCCCCAATTTGAGTTTTTCTTCAACATGTGGCAGCGGGCGCACTACCCGCTCACTTGGTCCGGTTGGACAATACGAACTTCCCAGGCTGTCTGGATCTGGTGGCTGGTCTTTCTCGGACCCATTCTCACCGTCCCTTTCGTCATGCTGCCCCGCTTGGTGAGGGACAAACGACTGCGACTGCCTCTCTGCCAATTTCTTTTATCCGCGGTCGGCCTGTTTTCGATCGTGTGGTTCCAGCCCCACTACGCCGCTCCGATGGCCGCGACGCTCTTCGTACTGCTGGTCCAGGCGCTTCGTCATCTTCGTCACGCTGAAATCAATGGCAAACCGGTCGGGATCTTTCTCACTCGTCTGGTAGTTCTACTCGCAATCGACTGGATCGTCATTCAGGCGGGACAGGTCGCGCGGCACCCGATGATCGGATGGGCTAACGGGAGAGCCCTGCTGGTCAACAAGCTCAGTTCCTTCCCCGGCAAGCACCTGGTGATCGTTCGTTACGACTCAAGTCACAACGTCCATCACGAGTGGGTCTACAACGCCGCCGATATCGACCACGCAAAGATCGTATGGGCGCGAGACATTCCCGGCCAAGACCTCCAGCCTCTCATCCAGTACTTTAAGGACAGGGAGATATGGCTGCTCGAAGCCGACAATTCCCCGCCCCAACTCCTCCGCTACGAAGGAGAATGAAGCGCCTCGGCCGCGGGTGACGCGTCCAGTCGCATTTCCCAACCACAGGGATCGAACGACCAGCCCTCCTTTCCGGAAATCGGGTAACCTCGCACCCCATGTACCAATACCCGGCTCGACAGGCCCCCAGAATCAAGAAATTAGCTTCCCATCGGCACCGCTCGCGGTATGATAGTCGCGACCGGACGGCGCGCGGGCCCGCCGGGCTCCTCAAATCCTTGATTCGATTGAAAAAGGAACTCGTTCCGGTCTCAGGAGCATTCCGGGTATCGTCCGTCAGCAGACGGAGCTTTGCGCTGGAATTGCGCCTGTGCATTACAGGAGGAAATGAGAATGCAGGAAACCATTCGCAGGTTACTGAGCAACGAGCAGGGACAGGACATCGCGGAATACGCAGTCATGCTGGCTGTCATTCTGGTCATCGTGGTGGGAACCGTTCGGCTCATCGGATCAAACGCGAATACCGTCTTCTCGCAGGTCGCCAGCTCGATTCAGTGACTTGCGTGGCCAGTCCCGTGTTTCACGGCGCTGGATCTGGCACGCTCGTTTCCGCCGTCACTTCGGCCCCGGGCCCGCAAGAGAAATTTCGCGCTTTGAATTCGATCGTGCGGCTTGACGTCGCACATTTGCAATTTTTGGCTTGTTTTGAGGAGTAGGCATGAACCGTTCACGACTCCTTTTTATTGGAGTCCTAGCCTTGGCGCTCGGAGCGTTCGTCAGCTTCGTGGTCTACAAGAACATGCTCGCGAAGACGTCGGCCAACAACGAACCCGGCGCGGACGTGATCGTCGCGGCCAACGACCTGCAGGTTGGTTCGAAGTTGCAGGACGGCGATATTCGCCAGGTCAAAGTTCCCGCATCGGTTCTTCCCTCCAACTACTACAAGAACAAGTCACAGGTACTCGGCCGTGGCGTGATTCTCCCTGTTCAAAAAGGCGAATACATTCTGCCCAGCAAACTCGCCGCCGAGAATGCCGGCTCCGGACTGCCCTCGCTGATCCCGGCTGGCATGCGCGCCGTGTCCGTTCGCGTGAATGAAGTTGTTGCTGTCGCGGGTTTTGTGGTTCCCGGCACGCGCGTGGATGTTCTGCTCACCGGCAATCCCGGAGGCGCCAACGAGCAGCAGACGACGACAGTCCTGGAGAACGTGGCCGTGATCGCTGCCGGTCAGAAATTGGAACGCAACGCCGCCGGCGAACCGCAGTCCACTCCGGTGATCACGCTGCTGGTTTCCCCTGACGATGCTCAGAAGCTGACGCTGGCCAGTTCGCAAGGTCACATTCAGCTCGCACTCCGGAATCCGATCGACACGAAAAAAGAAGAGCTCCCTGGTACCAAGGCGGGCGGCCTCTATCGCGGCGTGCCGACCGCTGCGGCTCCCGCACCTCGACCGAAAGTCGTCAAGGCGCCCAAGGTCGACACTCCTCCACCACAGACGGGTTACAAGGTCCAAGTGATTCGTGGCAACAAGGTCGATGAAACCAAGTTTCCAGATCAAGGCGCCCACTAGGAAATGGATTTCTTTCTCGCGACACAATCTCTACGGTATTCCGGATCCCCGAGGTATCGCACGATGATGCCGGCTTCGTCGATTGGTGGTGCTCTTGCCACTGCCCTCCTGCTCAGTTCCATGGGATGGGCCAACGCTCGCCAGCAGGATCCGGCCACCGCGGCGCCGCCACCTGCGCAACAACAGCCCGATCAGCAGGCGCCCGCACAAGTCGAACATCCTTCACAGGCCTCTCTGCCCGGCCCGAACGAAGCCACCGGTGCCGCTCCTCTGCGCGTCATGGTGGGCAAGTCGCTGCTCATCAACACCAGCGAACGCCTCAAGCGCGTTTCCGTTACTGATCCTGCAGTCGCTGACATTGACGTCGTCACGCCCACGCAGGTTCTCGTCCATGGCCGCGCCGCGGGTGAAGTCTCCCTTCTCATTTGGGACGAACTCGAGCGATCCCGGAGTTTCGACTTGCGGGTGGATGTCGACGTCACCGCCGCCGCTGAGGAAGAGAAGAACGTCTTCCCCGACGAGCAGATCACCGTCACCCCGTCGCGCTCTGCCATCGTGCTTTCGGGCCACGTGTCTGACGAGACCGTCGCCCAACGCGCCGGCAAGATCGCGGAAGCCTATTCGAAGAATGTCGTAAATGTCCTGACTTTCGGTCCAAAAGGCGCGCAGGAAGTTCTGCTGGAAGTGAAATTCGCCGAAGTCGACCGCAGTGCGCTGACACAGTACGGCGTGAACATCTTCGCCCCCGGACTCGGCAATACCATCGCCGTTAGCCAGACCGGGCAGTTCGGAGCCATCAACATCACGCGTAATGGCACCGCAACCACCACTAACGGAAGCACCAGCACAACCACGCCGGTGGTCACGCCGCCCACCGTCAACGTCACGGACTTCCTGAATCTGTTCATTACCCGCACCGACCTGAATCTCGGGGTCGTGATCAAAGCGCTGCAAGCCAAGAATCTCCTGCAGATTCTGGCCGAGCCCAACTTGATCGCCGTCAACGGCAAGGAAGCCAGCTTTCTCGCCGGTGGAGAATTTCCCTTCCCCATCGTGCAACCCAGCCAGGGCTTCACCGCCGTCACCATTCAGTTCAAGGAATTCGGTGTGAAGCTGAAGTTCACTCCGGTGATCATGCCGAGCGGCAACATTCACCTGAAGGTGGTTCCCGAAGTTAGCACGCTCGACTTCACCAACGCGCTGCAGATTTCCGGCTTCCTGATTCCGGCGCTCAGCACGCGCCGCGCCGACACCGAATTCGAATTGCAGGACGGCCAAAGCTTCGTCATCGCCGGCCTGATGGACAACCGCGTCACCAGCATCATGAACAAGATTCCTGGCCTGGGCGACATTCCCGTCCTCGGCAATCTGTTCAAGAGCAAAAGCTTTCAGAAGAGCAAGGGCGAACTCATGGTGCTCTGCACCGTGAGGAAAATCGGTCCCAGCATGAAGCCTCCTGATGGCCCGAGCACACCGGAGCCTTTCCTCGATAACAACAAGTTCGATGGAAAGAAGCCGGAAGAGAAGAAACCCGAAGGAAAGTAATTTCGTGTCATGCCAGAGCTTTCGGTAGTCATCGTCGCAAGTGACAGCGAGCAGCGCGCCGTGCTGCAGGTGCTCGTCGATGGCACCAGTGTGGCCCGTACCACGCATTCTGCCCCCAGCTATCCCGTTAGCGGCAGCGATCCGCTCATCCCGCGCATTCGCGGCTTGAATCCAGACGTGATCCTGGTCGATGTGCCGGTCAACAACACCTCCGCTGCTTTGCACGCGATCGAACTTTTGCGTCACGAATTGCCCGAGACCGCCGTGTTCGCTATCGGGAGCATGGCGCAGCCCCAGGTCATTGTGAGCGCCATGCGCGTGGGCGCCAAAGAGTTCATCGAGCGGCCCACCACCACTACGGACCTCCTCGAAGCCTTCATTCGACTTTCCTCGACGCAGCGCAAGGTGAAGCGCGAAGGCCCGCGTGCCAAGACGTTCACGGTTGTCAATGCCAAGGGCGGCAGCGGCGCCACCACGGTGGCGGTGAACCTGGCTTTGGCCCTTCAGGCAGCCCACGGCAACGTCGCGCTAGTGGATCTCGCCCCCCTGGGACACGCACTTCTGCATCTGAACCTGAAAGCTCCGTTCACGGTCGCCGACGCCATCCGCAACCTGCACCGCATGGACAGTTCTCTGCTGGAAAGCTTCATGACGAAACATTCTGGCGGGCTGCAATTGCTGGCCGGAGCCAACACGCCCGCGGTCAGCGAACCAAGCAGTGCGGAATACGCGCGCCTGTTCGATCTGATGGCGGGACACTTCCGCTACGTGGTGGTCGATAATTCTTCCCGTCTCGACAGCGCCACCCGCCTGGTGGGAAATCTTTCGGAAGCCGTGCTGCTCGTGGCCCACGCCGATGTCGCGTCGCTGTGGAGCGCTTCCCGCGTCGTCCAGTTCCTGGGAGAAAATGCCGGACGCGAACGCGTGAAGTTGGTGCTGAACCGTTTCCGCAAAATTCCCGGCTTCCACGAAAGTGATGCCGAGACGGCTTCGGGCGCAACCTTGCTGTGGCGCGTACCCAATCAGTATTTCGCAGTGTCGAGCGCGATCGATCGCGGTATTCCGCTGATGCAGCAGAATCACACCGAGATCGCGCGCTCCTTTAGCGGGCTGGCCACGGCGTTAACCAAAGATGACGACGACGTGAAACGCTCCGCCTGGTCGCTATTTAAAACAGTTTAGGAATTCGCATGCCAAATTTGCAGCAATTCGAGCGGGCCGAATACCAGCAGGTAAAGGCCGATCTCCATCGCAAGATCCTAGACCGCCTCGACCTCGAAAAACTCGGCCGCACCAACAGTGAGACCGCGCGCGAGGAAGTTCTTATCCTCATCCGTACTTCGGTCAACAGCGAAGCAGTGCCCCTCAGCTTCGCCGAACGCGAGCGACTGGCGCGCGAGATTCTCGACGAAATCTTCGGCTTGGGCCCGCTTGAGCCGCTGCTTAAAGATCCGAGCATCTCCGACATCCTGGTCAACCGTTTCGACAAGGTCTACATCGAGCGCGGCGGAAAGCTGGAACCGACCGGCCTGTCCTTCAAAGACAACGGCCACCTGATGCAGATCATCGACCGTATCGTCTCGCGTGTCGGCCGCCGCATTGATGAATCCTCGCCCATGGTCGATGCCCGCCTCGCCGACGGATCCCGCGTCAACGCCATCATTCCGCCGCTCGCCATCGACGGCGCTTGCCTTTCTATCCGCCGTTTCGGACGCGATCCGATCACCGCCCGCCAGATGATCGAGAACAAGAGCCTGACCGAGCCTATGCTCGAACTGCTCTCGGCCATGGTGAAGGGCCGACTCAATCTCCTGATCTCGGGCGGAACGGGCGCCGGCAAAACCACCGTGCTTAACGTTCTTTCCGGATACATCCCGAACAACGAGCGCGTAGTCACCATCGAAGACGCCGCCGAACTGCAGATGAAGCAGGAGCACGTGGTTCGTCTTGAAACCCGCCCGCCCAACATCGAAGGAAAAGGCGCCATTCGCCAGAGGCAACTCGTCATCAACAGCCTCCGTATGCGTCCCGACCGCATCGTGGTGGGCGAGGTGCGCGGCGAGGAAGCCTTCGACATGTTGCAGGCCATGAACACCGGCCACGAAGGATCGCTGACTACCGTGCACGCCAATTCGCATCGCGATGCGCTCGCCCGTATCGAAAACATGGTTTCGATGGCCAACCTGAACATTCCCGAGCGTGCCGTTCGCCACCAGATTTCTTCCGCCGTTCACGCTGTTGTCCAAGTCGCCCGTCTGTCGGACGGCACCCGCAAGATCATCAGCATTTCCGAAATCACCGGCATGGAAGCCGAGATCATTTCCATGCAGGACATTTTCGTCTTCGACCGCCTCGGCATCGACGAGAGCGGCAAGGTACGCGGCATGTTCCGCGCGACCGGAATCCGGCCGAAATTTGCCGAGCGCTTAGCGACTGCCGGCTGCCGTTTGCGCCCAGGTTTATTCGAATCGCGTGTCGAGGTCTAAGCGTGACGTGATTCATTGTCGGTGGTGGGGTCAGCACTTTGATTCATTTGGAAAGGGCACGGCTTCAGTCGTGCCGTCCGTGCCACAGGATAGCTGGGCCGCTGAGGTTTGCTTTTACAAGCAACGGACCCGTGGCTGATACGCGCAGGCAGAGGTTCACTCTATGGCTCTGATCGCTATTCTGGTTTTCGTAGTCGTCACGCTGGGTGCGTTCGTCGTGTTTTCTCTGCTGGACGAGCGTAAGTCGCAGGCCCGCGTGCTCCGCGACCGCCTTGCCTCCAGCAGCGAAACCGGCGAAGCCAAGCCGCTCGAAGACATCGCGCTGTTGCGCGACGAAATGCTCAGCGAGATCCCGGCCTTCGACACCTTGCTGCGCCGGTCCGATCGCGTCTCGGCCCTGCAGAAAATGCTTTCCCAGGCCGACATCAAGACCCGCGCCGGAAACTTCATACTCCTCTGCGGCGTCTCCGGCTTCCTGGTGGCCTTCATCGTCTACTTTGCCGCCAACAAGGTTCTGTTGTTCGCCTGGATCGGATTCCTGCTGGGATGCTTCCTGCCCTACGCCTACGCGAACTACCAGCGCACCAAGCGTTTCAACGAATTTGAGGAACTGTTCCCCCAGGCCATCGACACGCTGGCCCGCGCTGTACGCGCCGGACACGCCTTCACCACCGCGCTCGAAATGATTTCCGACGAGGTCTCCGAACCCGTGGCCACCGAGTTTCGCAAGCTCTTCGAGGAACAGAAATTCGGCCTGCCCGTGCGCGAAGCACTCAGCAATTTGGTCGACCGCGTACCGCTCGTCGACGTGAAATTCTTTGTCACGGCCGTAATGCTGCAGCGCGAGACCGGCGGCAACCTCGCCGAGATTCTCGATAATCTCTCTTACGTGATCCGCGAGCGCTTCAAGATCCTGCGCCAGGTACGTGTCTACACCGCGCAAGGCCGCCTCACCATGCTGCTGTTGATGGGCATGCCGCCCATCATCGTTATGGGGATGTATTTCATGAACCCGTTGTTCATCAGGCCGCTGTTTACCGATCCGATCGGGCACGCCATGCTGGTCATCGGTATCGTCCTGCAAACGATGGGCTATTTCGTAATTCGCAAGATCATCCGGATTCAGGTCTGACACTATGGCGTTAACCCTGGCAATTCTGATTTTCGTGACCATCGCGCTGGCGGTCTTCGCCTTCGGCGCGGCCGCCTACGCCCCCTCGTCGATCATCGGGTCCCGGTTGCGTTCGCTGAGTTGGAACCGCCCACAGGCGCAGGAGAAGCCCGCGATCAAGGAGCGCATCGAGCAGGCCCTCGATCCCCTGAGCAAGGCCCTCCCGCTCTCGGCAGACGACAGCAATCGCACCCGTGCGTGGATGATCCAGGCAGGCTACCGCGAACAGCGCCACATCACGATCTACCAAGGCATCCGCGTACTCTTCGCCGCCGTGGGCTTCTTTTCCGTGATCGTGATCAGCGGATTCAAGTCACCTCCGCTGCTGCTGGGAGTCACCGCGCTGGGATTCTTCATTCCGCGCTTCTTCCTCAAGCGCAAGATCAATGACCGCCAAATGCGTATTCGCCTCGGCATGCCCGACGCGCTCGACCTCACCGTGATCTGCGTGGAAGCAGGCCTTTCCCTCGATCAAGCCATGATGCGCGTGGGCGAAGACCTCCGCCACGCCCATCCCGAACTGGCTGACGAGTTTTACTTGATGAACCTGGAACTCCGCGCCGGCAAACCGCGCGCCGACGCTCTCCGCAACCTTTATAACCGCACCGGCGTCGACGACATCAAGGCGCTCGTCACGACGCTCGTGCAGACCGACCGTTTCGGCACCAGTATCGCGCAAGCCCTGCGCGTGCATTCTGACTCGCTGCGCACCGAGCGCCGGCAACGCGCCGAAGAGCAAGCTGCCAAGACCACAATCAAGATGGTTCCCCCCCTGGTGGTATTCGTGCTGCCATCCATCATCATCGTGACTCTCGGCCCGGCAATTATTTCGCTGTACCGCACGCTGACCGCGTAAGCGGCAAGGCGCTTCGAACCACAGAGGCACAAATACACGGAGAAACCTTTCTTGATTTTCTCTGTGGCTCTGTGACTCTCTGTTGAAGGTTTTGCCGAGGCGAGCGTCGCAGTCGTTAATCTGCAGTTGGGAGTTTTGATGTCGCAGTCCGCACCATCCGGCTATGCGTTCAACCGCACGCGCCTCCAGTACCTTGCCACCCGCCTCACGGTCGCCCAGACCCACTGGACGCGCTTCATCGGCCTGATCGGCCAAACGGCCTCGACTTTCCCGCAAGGCCGCGGCCTCTGGATCGTTCCCTGTCGGGGGGTGCATACCGTGGGCATGCGGATTCCCATCGACGTCGTCTACCTGACTGAAGACAACGTGGTTCTCCATCTAGAATATGGACTGCGGCCGTGGCGCTTCGCCCCCATCCGCATGCGGGCCGCATCCGTGCTAGAACTTCCGGAAAATACAGTCCGCCCGACTGGCACTACAATTGGAGATCAGCTTGAAATTGATCCGCACAGCGCCGGAGAACCTCAGCCCGCATGAGTGAAGGCCCACAATTACTGGTCCAGTGGACTTCGCGCTGGGATGAATTCTGGACCTCGCTAGGTCCGGCCTTCGCCCGGTCCGAGGCCGCTCTGGCTGGCGAGGCGCGCGTCGGCTTATTCCCTCTCCGCGGACTGCTGGTGTCGTGGGGAGCCGAGGCGATCCTGCTAGCGATTGCCATCTGGCTGCCCGGCAAGATGCGCGAGATGCCCGTGTTCCGCACGGTCACTCCGCCCAAACACGAAGTCATTTACTACCAGGGCAACGAACTGCCGCAGGTGGAAGATTACGGCGGCGCTGAAACCGGACGCTCCGGGACCGCCGGCGGCCAGCAGGCCCACCACGAAAGCCAGGCCATCAAAGTGGCGCGCGGTAACTCGCGCACCGAGAAGGTCGTCGACGCGCCCAACGTCAAGCTCCCAATTTCGCTCGCGCCAGTCGCGAACCTGCTCGCGGTGGGTACCAATCCCGGTCCACCTCCTGCCGAAGGATTGAAAGCAGCGACGCCCATGCCGTCGCTGTCGAAGAACGCCATCGTGGCACCACCTCCGGAAGTGATTCGTGAACTCGATCGCTCAATTCCGCGATTGAATTCGACGGTTGTCGCTCCGCCCGCCAGCGCCGCGGCCGAGCGTACGCGCCAGATCATGGGTATCTCGGCGGCCACCATCATCGCGCCTGCGCCCACCGAGGTTCAGCGGGATCAGTCGCGTTCCGTGGTCTCGATGACGACGCCGATCGTACAGCCATCTCCGAAGGACGTACCGCGCGATCCGCCGCCACTACGCGGTCCTGCGGCCTCGAACACGATCATCGTTCCGCCTCCGGTGAGCGCGCCCATCCGCGAAGGCACGCAGTCGGCGAAGCTCAACATGCCGGCAGCCGCCGTGATCGCACCTCCGCCGTCGCAAGTCACCAACGACCGCACTGTCTCGGGCGCAAGCCTGGGCGATCCGAAAGTCGTGCCGCCTCCGGTCGAAGTCGGAGGACGCTCGCCCGACAAGCGCGCCATGCTCGGCATGACCGCAGCCAATCAGGTCGTGCCTCCGCCGCCGAGCGTGAGCGGCGGCACCTCCATGAACGCCGGCGGACGCGGACGCAATACAACGCCGGGAGGCTTCGGAACAGTTCTCTCCGCCGACAACATCGTGCCACCACCGCCGTCGATGTCCTCCGACAACTCGGGACACGGCGCGGGCCACGGGCCTTCGGGCGCAAGCCTCGGATCAAGCAACGTCATACCGCCACCACCCTCGATGTCCTCTGACAACTTTGGATGTGGCGTGGGATACGGATTTTCGGGTGCAACGCTAGGATTAGTAAACATTGTTCCACCATTTTTAAACCTCAATGGTGGGGATGTTTTTATCCGTCGCGACAATGACAATCATAAAA
>DASRDJ010000408.1:0-8188 GCA_035652655.1 Terriglobales bacterium | reverse complement strand
CAATCCATCCTTCTGCACCAGACCGGCAGAGCGAACCGTGGCGTTCTCGTGAATGCTGGGTACTTTTCCGCGTCCCACCGGATGCGTGAGGTCCACCACACCCGTGAAATTGCTGGCAGGCAGGGAATCCGGCCGGCGCTGCGCGAACAGCAACAGTGCCAGGGCCAGCGCGTAACCGATCACTAACGTCTTAATCCGCATTGCTTCCTTACTGACACTGACAAGGTCCCAAACAGAACCAATAAGTCGCTAATAAAAATGCGTCCCGTCGACAATCCCGCCCGCATCGTCGATGGCCCTTCAGCCACCCGCGAAGGGTCTGAATTTTCGGGAGAGGTATTAAGAAATTGTCGCTTGTCAGGTAACCATTACTCAAGGTACCGACGGACATGACCACCCGGAAGAGTCCAGAGCCAAAAGCCTAAAGCCCGAAGCCGACGTCTCTATAACCCCGCAACCGCCGCGGCCCCCACCGCCGCCACCACCGTGCTGATGAAATTCACGCTATCGTTCCCAATCCACCCGCGCCGCTCAAATAACGCGCCCAGGAAACTATCCACCACCATTCCGAAAAATCCGGCCGCAACCGCGATCCATATCCACCGCGTGGGGAGCAACCCGCCCCAAACCCCAACCAAAGTAACTAGCCCGGCCGCCAACGCCCCAGCGGCAGTCCCGCCCAACGTGACGCCGCCGTCCGTGCCTGCGGGCACGCGCTCAAACGTCGTAATCAACCGGGCGTCTCGGCGCAAAGCCTGCCCGCATTCGCTCGACACAGTGTCCGCCGCCGCGACCGCCAAAGCCGCCGCCATTCCCAAAAGCATCAGCGGCACATGCAGCCCGGAATAGCACAGTGCACAGGCCCCAGCCATCCCGGTGTTCGCCAGAACCTGGGACGCACTCCGCCCCTCTCTGCGCTCGGCAACTCCTAAGCCCTGCTTCCGCAGCCTTCCAAAGCGCGTAGCTATCCAGGTCACCCCAAACACCGCCAACAGCATTGCAAACGCCCCAAGCCCCACGCTGGCCAGCAGGGCGAAGCAAACCAGCGCTCCTGCCACGGCGCCCGACCGCGACACCCCCCGGACTGCGTGTCCCAGCGCGGCAAATGCCACCGTAATGGCCACAATCAGAGCGAAACGGGGCCCTGAGTCCGCCCACCACACCCCCGAATTAGGGCTTAAGTTCAATGCGCTCAAGTGCATAGCAAACGCGCTAAAGTTCTACCATAGCCTGGAGAGGGTGGAATCGAACTGATAACTACCAGCCCTAGGGTCCCGAGCCGGCGCTGTCCATCTGGTCGTGCTTTTTCTCTCGATTACCCCGCCAAGTTCATGCATCAAAAACCGAAGTCGTGCGCTAAACTTTCGAACGCTGGGCGCGGCTCTGGCGCCTTTTCTGATTCTTCGGGGAGAACCTATGGCGGCCTCCGTTTGGTCTGGATATCTTACGTTCGGCTTGATCTCGATGCCGGTGCGCCTCTTTTCCGGCGCGCGCAGCAGCGGTATTTCTTTCAACATGCTTCATCGCCCAGACTTGCAGCGCGTGAAGCAGCAATACATCTGCCCGGCCGAGAACAAGGTTGTCGAGCGCAGCGAAATCGTGAAGGGCTACGAATTTCGCAAGGACGAGTACATCGTCATCGAGCCCGAAGAAATTAAGAAGATCGAGCCGCAGACCGCCAAAACAATGGAGATCCTCGAGTTCGTGCATGCAGACGAAGTCGACCCGGTCTACTTCGAATCTTCTTACTACATGATGCCTGATGAAGCCGGACGGCGTCCCTATGCGCTCCTGACCAAGGCCCTCGAAGAGAGCAATTACGTTGCGATCGCGAAGCTCACCATGCACAACCGGGAATACACGGTCTTCCTGCGGCCGCACTCCGGCGGCATGATGCTGCACACCATGTACTACGCCGAGGAAGTCCGCCAGGTCGAAGGCTTCGGCGCTCCCGATGTCGAACTCAAAGACGCAGAATTGAAGGTCGCTCGTCAGCTGATCGAAGCGCTCGCCGGAGATTGGGATCCGGAGAAATATCACGACTCCTTCCAGGAGAATTTGAAAAAGCTGATCGAGACCAAACTCGAAGGCGGCAAGGTAGTCGAGATCGATCGTCCCAAGAAACTCGCGCCAGTCGTCGATCTTATGGCAGCCCTGAAACAAAGCCTCGCCGAGATGGAAGGCAAGAAGAAGCCGGCCGCCACAACGAAGTCCGTTCCCGAAGCAGCAGTCGCAGGGAGCAAGCCGCGGCGAGGGAGATAAGCGTCCTCCCAACGATGCTTGCGTTAGTTGATGCGATGGAGCGAAGGGCGTCCCCGCCCGTCGACATCCGTGCGCTGAGCAAATCCATTCAGGCAACCCCCTCGTCCCGCCCGGCCACTAATCCCAGAGGTCCCAAGTAGCTAGAATCTCCGTTTCCCGATTACAATGTTGAATTCTCCTAACGCATGATTACTCACCATGGGGTGCCGATGAGTTTGGTGTCGAAGGGCAAGCTGGCTGGTCTTATTTTCCTGTTCCTGATCTGTATTGCCTGTGGCGATACGTATCGCCCCACCATCATTCCTCAACCCGTCCCGACACCCGATCCAAAGAACGCCCATTCCACCTTTACCGTGAATCAGAACGGCACATTCAACGCCGGTACCGGTATGCAGGTGAATGTCTCGGGGGACTCGGACGCGGGCGTCACGAAGGTCGCGATCATGCCTGTCCACGCGACTCTGCTCGGCACCCGGGTTTGGGTGGCAAATCAGGGGGCCGACTCTGTCAGCGCGTTCAGCGCGGCCGCCGGAAATAACCCCATCGGGTCATCGGTCGACATCAATCTCGCCCAAGGGGCCGCCCCTGATTTTGTGGAAAGCAGCGAGACCTCCACTATGTACGTGGCCAATTCGGGTAACGGCACCGTGAACGCCATCAATGGCATCACGAACGCCGTCACCGACACGATTCCGGTGGGTACACATCCCATCGCCATGGTCGAGACGCCGAACAATTCCTCGACCACCGGCCTGCTTAAGAAGCTCTATGTTGTGAACCGCGACTCGAGCGATGTTTCGGTGATCAGCAGCGCCGACAAGAGCACCATCGTTACCCTGCCCGTAGGTGCATCCCCGCGCTGGGCGGCCATGCGCAGTGATGGCGCGCGTATTTACGTCCTCAGCCACGATGCCGGCACCATCACAATCATCAATGGTTTGCTTCCCCAAGACGCCATCGTTCCCGGAGGCACTATTTCCGTCGGCGCGGGCGCAGAATTTCTCTACTACGATAGCCGGCGCAACCGCCTCTACGTGCCGAATCCGACCAATGCCACAGTCGGGATCTTTGACGCAAGCACCGACGCCCTCACACGCCTGGCCACTATCGACCTGAAGGCTGCGATTCCGGGCGGAGGCGCGGCTCCGTGCCCGGCCAGCGGATGCGTCCCGGTCTCCGTAGCAGCTCTGCCGGATGGCACGCGCGCTTACATCGCAAGCTACTATCTCGACACAACCTCAGCCAACTGTCAGCAGACTTCTTGCGTTCAGGTACAAGTAACAGTCGTCGATTCGCTGACCAACCAGGTCACCAAGGCGATTCCTCTACCCGAAGTTTCCGCTTCGCCGGTGGCAAATTGCGCAGCCGCACGCTTCCGCATCTCCGCCGCTACCGCCATCGACAGTTCGCGCGTCTACGTCTCCAGTTGCGACGCCTCCGGCGTCTGGAGTATCAACACGTCCGGCGACACGTATTTTGCGACCATCCCAGCTCCCGGCAGCGCCTACTCCCCAACTCTGCTCAACATCTCTGCCGCCGCTCAGAATGGCACGGACACGACCTACAGCTACACATACGATCCGAACTCGGGCACACCGATCTTCCTCGGCCTCGTGGTCACGATTACCCATATGTCAGCGCAGGCGGATAACGGCACGTTCACCGTGACCGGAATCGGCAACGGCACATTCACTGTTAGTAACGCTGCAGGAACTTCCACCGCCGGCGAAACCGCAACCGGAGTAGGCGAGCCCCCGAGACAAAATCCAGTCTTCATCCTGACCGGTTCCTAGCCCTTTAAAACCTAGAGCCAGTTTCCAGAGTACTTTCAAGTAAAGCCGCACAAACATGCCTCGGGATAGGGACCCGTTTCGGGAGCGCGCTTTGAGGCGAGCCAGATGACCCTGCGCGGGGAGAGAGGCTCGTATCAGGTCGCGCCGCACATGGCGTTTCTTAGATTGCCCCTTTAGGGGCCGACCGCGGGTGGGAGTTTGGAGAGACTTATCGCGTCGCACAAGCCAGAGTGGCTCGTGTCAGGATTTTCAAGCACTGTTTTATCGTCCCGCTGAAGCCGCCATGTCGGCATGTCGCTTCCGGTTATACCGCAGCGCGATGTTCATGAAGACACTGCCCACCGGGGTCTCGAAGCACATCACGAGAGCTTCGGTGTCTTCGCTGCTCTTGATGCCTTCCGCGGATTCATGCATCACCGGCGGATGCACCCGGAAGTGGAATCCCTGGTCATTCAATGCTGTGATCGCATTTCCGATAATCTGGTTCGCCAGTTCGCAGGCCGTCTCTTTCACGAGCAAGTCGGACTCGGGCAGATCCGCGCCCGCCATCTTGCCCGCCACGCGCACCGCGGTTTCCGGATCGAGGTCGATGATGATGCGCCCCTCGATATCTCCGGTGACCCAGACCATGGCCGCCACACCCTTCCGGCGATAGGCTTCCTCTTCCATGCTGAGGCTGCCGATGGCCGTGGTGCACTGCAGGCCCTGCGCCAGCACCGCGTCCGCCGAATTGATGAACGGCTGGATCAACTCCATCTTCATCGAGTTAGACTCCCGCTCCGGCCGCGTTCGCGACCGCGCCGTCTTCGCCCAGCACGTATTTGATCACTTCGTAAAGCACTTCCGGCTTCACGGGTTTTTGCACGAAGTGCCGCGCACCCCGTTGCAGAGCGGCCACAATGTTTTCCTGGTACCCGACCGACGACACCATCACGATGCGCGCTTCCGGATGTGACTGCACGATCCGTTCCGCCGCCTCGATCCCTTCCATCTGCGGCATCGTGATATCCATCAGCACGATGTCGGGATGCGTCCGGTCATACTCGGTGATGGCGGTCAGGCCATCGCCCGCCTCGCCGGCCAAGTGCCCACCAAAGGACTCGACCATGCGGGCCAGGTTCTTGCGCGCAAAGACCGAGTCGTCCACGATCAAGTAGCGGACTGGCTGGCCGTCCTTGCTGCGTTTTACTGGCGCAAACTGCTCCATAACAGCCTCCTGTTGCTTACCTTCGTACCATGCGGCGCTTCCGCCGGCTAGATAACCCTAGTTTTGCCCGGCGCTAGCATGCTTGCCTGCACCGTTCCCTGACTGCCCGTCTCCGCGCCCGGTATCCGCGCATAGGGCCACGAGAGTGTTCGCCATGGCCTCCAAACCTACGACCCGCGAAGCGTAACCACGGTCCACCGCAGCTTTGGGCATGCCATACACCACGCACGATTCTTCGCTTTGCGCGATGGTAATGCCCCCTGCTGCCTTGACCGTCCCCAGACCCTCAGCCCCGTCATCCCCCATGCCGGTCATGATGACCGCGACCGTCTGGGGGCCGAATTCCTCAGCGGCACTACGGAACAACACATCCGCCGATGGACGATGCCCACGAATTCGCGGATCGTCGTTCAGCAGGGCCACGTTTCCCAGAGGCAGTTTCTTGACCTTCAAATGCCGGCTGCCCGGGCAGATCAGCACCCGGCCCGGCATCAGCAAGTCGCCTGATTGGGCTTCCTTCACCCGCAACGCACACGTCTCGTCGAGCCTGCGTGCGAACATCTCCGTGAAGTTTTCCGGCATGTGCTGCACCACGACAATGGTTCCCGGAAAATCCGCCGGCAGTTGTGAAAACATGTACTGCAGCGCATGCGGACCGCCGGTCGACACGCCGATCGCCACAATCTTGGTAGGCGCCTTGGTCGAAGCCATGGGCGCCTTGCCGTATTGCATGGTGTTGGCCAGCGGTTTCATCGTGACGCTCTTGCTATTGGCCGCGGCCTTGATCTTCGAAATCAGCTCGGCTGCAATTTCTGGCATGCGCGTCGAGACGTCGCGCGGCTTGGCCACGAAGTCGAATGCGCCAAAACCCAGGGCCTTCAACGTGATCGATGCGCCCTCGGTGCTGTGCGAACTGACCACGATCACCGGCACCGGATACAGCTTGCGCATCACCTGCCGCAGCATGTCGATCCCGTTCATGCCAGGCATCTCCAGATCGAGCGTGACCACCTGCGGCTTCAGTTCTTCGATCTTCTTGAGGCCGAAGTTGCCGTCCATGGCCGTGCCCACCACCTCGATCGAGCTGTCCTTCTCGAGGATCTGTGGGATCAACTTGCGCATGAGCGCCGAATCATCGACTACCAGTACGCGTACCCGGGGCCCGCTCATGCCTGCCCTCCCGCCGTCTGGCTGAACCGGATCCGGTCGGCGTGCGAAAGCAACAATCCTGAGCTGATCGCCCCGGCTTCTGCCGGCCGCGAGCGCGCAAAATGATCCACCACTGCAGATAAGTTCAGTATGAGTACGACTCGTCCATCTCCCAGGATCGATGCTCCGCTTACCAGATCGGTTGAGACCGCATGGTCGTCCAACGCTTTGATGACCAACTCTTCCTCACCTTCCAGCTCATCCACAATGAGCCCGAACTTCCTCTCCCCCACGCTGATGACCAGCACAAAAAGCTTGGTATTCGCCCAATCCGCGCCGCTCGCCCGCGGCCGTCCCAGCCGTACCAGCGGCAGGACCTGGTTGCGCAATTGCAGCACTTCGTAGTGATCCACCTGATGGACCTCGCCCTCGCGCGTTCGTGCAATCTCGACCACGGCGTTCAGCGGCACTGCGTACAACCTGTGCTGCACCTGGAACAGCAGCGCCTTGATGATCGCTAGTGTCAGCGGCAGCTTCAGACGGAACGTCGTGCCTTGTCCCGGATGTGTCTCGATGTGAATGCTGCCCTTCAGCCGGTGCAGCACGCTCTGCACCACGTCCATGCCGACGCCGCGTCCCGATACTTCCGTGACCTGTTCGGCCGTGCTAAACCCGGGACGAAACACAAAATCGAAAATCTCCGCTTCGTTCAGCCGCGCGGCGTCCTCTGTTGAGGTCAGGCCCATGTCGATGGCTTTTGCCCGGATGCGTTGCGCGTCCATACCGCGCCCGTCGTCGCGCACTTCCACAATTACCTGGTTGCCCTGGTGATACGCGCTGAGGTGCAGCGTGCCTTGCCCAGACTTGCCGGCCTTCTTTCGTTCTTCGGCCGTTTCCAGCCCGTGGCCGATGGCGTTGCGCACCAGGTGCGTCAGAGGTTCTGCGATCGCGTCCAGGATCGACTTGTCGAGATCGGTGTCCTGCCCGCTGACCACCAGTTCCACATCCTTCCCGCACTGCCGCGCCACGTCGCGTACCATGCGCGGAAAGCGCCGGAACAATTGTTCCACCGGCACCATGCGGATCTTCATCACCGAACGTTGCAGATCGTTAAGAACGCGAGCCTGGAACGCCATGGCGTCCGCAAATCGCCCGCGCAGAGCGTCTTTCGGATAGGTCTTGGCGAACTCGTTGAGCGCCTGCTGCAGCATCGACTTGCCGATAATCAACTCGCCCACCAGGTTCAGCACGCTGTCGATGCGCTCCGAATCCACCCGCAGGATGTTTTCTGCCAGCGTCGCGTGTGCTTGCGGTCCATGCTCGGCCGGCGCTTCGTGCAGATCACCCGGCGCTTCGGTCTCGTGCGAGAGGGAAGTCTCCGGGGCGGCTGATTCGTCAGCTTGCACAGCTCTCGCAATGCGTTTTGGCGCGGCGTCCTCAGGCTGCGCCACTTCGCCGGGCAGCAGATCCGTCTTCACGCTGGCCACAATGGTCGGAATCTGGCACCGGCTTACGACTTCTTCGGCCGCCTTCGTCGTGGCCACCAGAAATTCCACTTGCTTCGTCGCCGCCGGCGCCCCGACCTCCGGCCGTGCCGCGAGAATTTCTCCCAAGGTCGCGAGCGCATTCTGCACCAGTTGCCGCCCTGCAATCGGCATCGCACAGTGCGGATCGATCAGGGCCTGCACGTGGTAAACGAAATTTCCGGCTTCCTGCGCTTTCTGAACCGCCAGCTTCTCGTACTCGGTCCACCCCAATGCCTGGGCACTGACGGACG
>DASRDJ010000407.1:0-9322 GCA_035652655.1 Terriglobales bacterium | reverse complement strand
TGATGGAGCAGATTGGGGCGAAGAAGCGTCCGCGGCCGCGGAAGATTTTGATCACACCCAAGTTGGTGGTGCGGCAGTCTACGGCGCGGTGAGTTTTGTTTGGCAGGTTTCTGCGGGGTGAACGCTTCGAAGGCGAATTTGAGGCGCAAAAGCTTTTAACCGCGAAGGTCGCGAAGAAATTCCCGTCAGTTCTAGAGATCAGCACATGTGATTTGGGCTTGCGCAAGACCGGCGGGCGGGGACGCCCGCCGCTCCATCGCGATTCGTTTCTTCTATCAAGTGGCGCTCGTGATTACGGAATCCATTGGTAGCTTACGAAGGCTAGTTGTGTGCTATCGGGGGACCAGGAGGGGACGTTGATGGTGCCCTGGCCTCCGAAGAGTTTCGTAAGTATTGTGATCTTGCCGTCGTTGAGTGACATCAGGCGCAGCATTACGTCTTTGTCTTCGGGGTGGCCTTCGACGCTGCGATCGTAGGTTAGAAAGACCATCCACTTTCCGTCGGGCGAGATGTGCGGGAACCAGTTGTTGAGTTCGTCGTGGGTAATTTGTTCCTGCGCGCTGCCGTCCGCTTTCATGCGCCAGATCTGCATGTGGCCGGTGCGCTCGGAATTGAAGTAGATGTACTTGCCGTCGGGGGAGTAATCGGGGCCGTCGTCGAGACCTTTGGCGGTAGTCAGGCGAGTTTCGTCGCCGCCCTCGAATGGGATGGAGTAGATGTCGAATTCGCCGTTGCGCTCGCCGACGAAGGCGAGCGTTTTTCCGTCTGGAGACCATCCGTGCCAGTAGGAGGGACCTTTGGGAGTAATTTCACGTGGTTGGCCTCCGGCGAAGGGAACGATGTAGACGTGCGAGTTGTCTTCATCCTTCGTCTGGTCGCTGATGGCGATAGTCTTTGAGTCGGGAGAGATGCCGTGGTCGTTGTTGCAGGTGACGGCGAAGCCAGTGTCGATCTTCTCGGGATTGCCTCCGGCGACGGGGATTGTTTCGAGGCGGCCTTTGCGGTTGAAGATGAGGGATGCGCCGTCATGCGTCCAGTTGGGAGCCTCGAAGCGCTCGGGCGCGACGTAGACGACGCGGCGATCAGTGGAGTCGATGCTGATGGTTTCGAGTGTGCTGTAGAGCTTCGGCTCAGCGGTCGAGGCGACGAGTGGGGTGATTTCCACATTGGAGAAGACGGCTTTCTCGACCACGTCCTTCTCGTGAGAGCAGAGGCCGATGCCAACGTAGAACGTGCCTTGGAGCGGGACGCGAACTGAGCCTCCGGCCATCTGGAAGGATTGGCCTTTCGAGGCGAGCCACATATAGGCGTACTGGCCGCGTTTTTCGATGCGTATTCGCGCAGGCGCGGAGATGTTCGCCTGGATCTCGTGTGTGAGCGCGCCTTTCGCGTCGCGATACTGTAGGGATGTGAGGCCGCTGCCGTGTAGGGCGACGTCGGCGTAGGGGGAGTCCGCGTCGAGTGACTGGCGCAGCATGACGACGGCTTTGCGATGCTCGTTAACGCCCTGGCCGATAAAAGCAATATCGGCGTTGAGGGCGACGTCACCGGAGATTTTTTTCCAGACGAAGTGGAAGGCGTCGCCTGAGAGCCACATGTTTTCTCCGGCCGCGGAGAGGGCTAAGGTTTTGGCGGCCGGGTCGTAGGAGGCGGAGCCTGGGTGGAGAGTGGTGCCGACGTCGGTGCGGCCTTCGAAGGGGCCGAGTTGCGTTTGGGCGAAGGCGTGGGTCGCGGCGAGAGTAATCGCAAGAATGGCGAGAAGTGTTTTTGAGTTACGACGCACAACAGCCTCCTGATTTCGCCCCTCCGGGGCTTTGGCAAGCTTGCTGCCTACCCAGTGCTTACGCACTGGGCTAATGAATTTCGCCCGCTTCCGCGGGCTTGGCCTGGTACCTCGCGGGGCCACCGATTTCTTTTTCAGAGCTTGCGAATTACTCGTCACGCGTGCGTGCTGCGGAATGTTTGCAGGCAGCGCTTCGCGGTTTCAAGTTCGGAGTAACGGCTGCCTTCCTGTTCGAGGAGGTAGTACTCGAGTCCGCCACCGTTTTCTGCGGCCGCGAAGATTTCTTTCCAGGGAGCCGAGCCTTCTCCGAACAGAACCTTGTAGCCCTGGTCGCGGGACCAGTCTTTGCAGTGCATCGACTTGACTCGGCCCGGGTGGGAGCGGATCCAGGCAACTGGATCTGCGCCGGATGCGACACACGTGCCTACGTCAAGTTGTAAGACGACCGACGGCTTGGTGTGCTCCGCGAGATATTGCGCGGGGAACTTGCCGTCTACAGAGCGGAATTCGGGTTCGTGATTGTGGTAACCGACTTTGAGTCCGGCAGGCTCGAGTTTTTCTGCGGCGGCGTTCAGGGCGTCAGCGACCGGCTTCCATCCGTCGGGACCGGGCTTGGGGTCGGCGCTAGCCACGATGACGTACTTGCATCCGAGCGTGAGGTTGAGGTCGCGCGTGCGATTGATTTTGTCGGGATCGAGATAGTTGAAGTCGTTATGGGTCGAGAAGCAGCGGACGCCCAGGTCGTCGAGCAGTTTGCGCATGTCTTTGGTCTGGGCGTCGGTGCGCTCGAAGTAGGGTGCGTAGAACTCGACGCACTGGTATCCCATTTCGCCGACGGCACGGACGGTGGCTTCAGGATCTTTCTTGAGTTCCTCGCGGACGGAGTAGAGTTCGAGGCCGACGGGGATTTTAGAGTCGGCGGCGCGCGCGGTGAGAGCGTAGGGAAGCATGGCCGAGAGAGCAAGGAAGGATCGACGGTCGAGTGGAGTCATGGGCTACCTTTTACTTGAGTCGGGCATTGGGTGTCCAAGAAAAAGTTTTGGTTGGCATCAGAAGTTCTTGGAAAATCTTACGATCGCGGCGTCGTGGAATCCCAGCCTAATGCCGCAAAGGACGCGCCGTTAGGCTGGGGCAACCACGCTGGCACGTTCAGTGTTCTTGATCTGCCAGTTTGCGAAGACGCTCGGAGACATTAAGTAGGGCGCGGCCGTCGTGGTACGCGGCTTTCCAGATGCGGCCTTTGTTGGGGTTGGTCGGGATGCCGTCAGGACCGATCATCTCGTAGACGCCGTGGTACTGCGAATCGATCTGGTAGGTTTTGATGAAGTACCACTGCAGCTGGAAAGCCTTGAAGTAGACGTCCGTTTGCTTGCCGTATTTTTCGTGCATCAGAAGAAGAGAATTCAATCCCTCCATCTGTACCCACCATTCTTTCAGGCGCGACTCGGGTTTGCCGAAGGTGGTGCCATCCTGGTAGAAGCCGCCGTAGGTTTCGTCCCAGCCATTGGCCAAGGCGTGATCGACGAGAAGTTTTGCCATGCGCTCGGTCTTTGGGTCGTGGCCGTGGCCGAGGACTCCTTCAGCTTCGAGCATGAGGTAGGCAGTTTCGACGTCGTGGCCGTAGGAGTCGTGATCGGGATAGGGGCGCCAGTCGTTGGTGTTGTAGAGGTTCATGACGCCGGGCTGCACGCAGATTTTATCGCGGTTGATTGTGAGGAGTTCTTCGAGCCGGCGGCGCAGCGTGTCATCTTTCCAGACTTCGTAGAGTTGGGTGAACGCTTCGAGCAGGTGGATATGCGTGTTCATCGATTTGTAGCCGACGGGGAAAAGTGCGACCGGAATCGGCTGCAGTGTGACGGCATCGGGGTTGCCTTCCACCACTTTACCTTCGCGAGTGAGCCATTCGAAGTAGCCGCCATTTGTGGAGTCATGGGCGTGTTCGTTGATCCAGCGGAAAGCTTTCTGCGCAAGTTCGAGAGCTTTGGGATCTTTCGTTGCCTGATACGCGGCGGCGGCACCGTAAAGGCCGAAGCTGTTTCCGTAGAGATGCTTTCCGTCGGTGTAATAAGGAGAGATGTTGCCGTTGTCGTCGAGACCCCAGTAGAAGCCGCCGTATTGTTTATCCCATAGCGTGTTGCTGAGATAGTCGACGCCGTGACGCGCGATGGGAAGAAATTTGTCTTTGAGTTCGGGACGGCGCAGGGCGACCTGGGAGGAGATCCACGTCATGCGTCCCTGGAAGACGGAGAACTTGCCGTCGTCTTGCTTGCCCGGTTGCCAGTCGCGCGCGAAGTTGGAGCGGAAGCCGCCGTGGGCGTCGTCGACGGTGGGGGGGAACCAGACGTCGAGCACGTCGCGCTGGAGAGTGTCGTTCACTTCGTCGGCGAACTTCAGGTAGTTGGCCTTGCTGGGGGCGACGTAGGTGATGGGGCCGGGATGGGGAGAGCTTGCTATCGGCGAGGACTCTTTCGGGGCGTGGCAGGCGATTGTGGCCAGAAGACACGCGATGGCCATTGTGATTGGGAACTGATGTGGGCGACTTGGTTGCGGGCTTGGGGAGTCGGAGGTCATCGTCAATACTTTCTGAGCAGTTCGAGCATCTTGCGATCGAGTTTGTGGCCCTTGAAGTCTTCGTACTGAACGTCGGTGCGCTCGCTGTCGAGCACTCCAAAGGAGCCGCGCAGGTTCCAGAGGGCGAAGCCCCAGCCGGCCTCGTGCCAGAGCGATAGACAGTCCTCCATCCACGCGAGAGCGACGTTATGGGGAGTTTTGTTGAAGCAGCCCCACTCACCGACGTGAATCTGGACACGACGGTCGATTAATGGCTTGTAAAGGTCGATGTAGACCTTCTTGAGGCGGGCGCGGTCCCAGGTCTGGCCCTGATCGTCTTTGAGCGGCCAAGTGGGCGGAGCCATTGTTTCGAATTCGTCGCGCGGAACCCAGGTGGCGGTGTAGTGACTGACGGCTTTTGGTTGATAGCCGCGAGTGCTTTGCACGAGGCCGAGGTCGGCGATACCGAGGACGGGTGCCTGGCCGATGTCAATACCGTCGGCGAAGATGAGGCGGTGGGGATCCACTTCGCGGATGGCGGTGACGAGCGCTCGCACGATCTCGACGTAGCGCTCTTCGAGATAGCCTTCGTAGGAGCGCATCTTCGGAGGTTCATTAATGAGATCGAAACTCAGGCGATGGTTGGGAATGCCTTGGTAGCGGCGCGCGAAGGTTTTCCAATGGTAGACGGAGGCGGCGAGAGCCCGATCGCGCTGGGCTTTGCTGCCGGTGAAGAGGTCGGCCTGCTCGAGTTCGCGTCCGTTGATGCAGTAGCCGGGGATGCGGTGGAAATTAATGTTGATGTGGATGCCGTGTTGCTGTCCGAGGTCGAGCGCCTGGTCGATTTTCTTTAATGGTTCTTCGCGGATAACGGACCAGTCCTGGGGATCGCCCCAAGCCCAGTAGTTCAGAGGCAGGCGGGCGAAGTCGAATCCCCATTCCCGCATGGTGACGAAATCGAATTCATCGTAAGCAGGGCCGTCGTAGGGATGCTGGGGAGTGGAGAATTGTCCCTGCAGGTTGAAGCCGCGCCAGCGCGGAATTCGTGCGGCAGTGATGTCGGGTGCGGCGAGTGGCTTCGAGGTAGACGAGCCAAATGCAGGAGAGAGCCACGGGGAGGCGGCAACCGCGAGAGCGAAGCTCTTTTTCACGAAGGATCTACGGTTCAGCGGGGACCTCCTCGCACCCGCGGCGATGTTAGTCTCGTTGGGCAATCGTTTAATAGCCGTCGATGGCTCGCTTACGAGCTCCTGCCGCTAACGTCGCGGTGGCTCAAGGTGCGCAGTATATGACAAACCCCGCCAGAAAGGTAAACGATTAACTCATCTGAGAAAATCGATTGCGCATATGAGGGTAAGCACAGTAGAGCAACAAGCCCGGCGGCAGGAGCGTTTTGAGTGCCGCGACAAAGGTGGGAGGCTGCCGTTACACTGAACGGAGCCCTTCGGGAAAACTTCATCAAGCGGAAGGAATGAACATGGCATCCGTAGAGTCTGCCATCCCCGTGGCCGCAACCTCCTCGCCTTTATCTAAAGAAGAACTGCGCCGAATGAACGCATACTGGCGCGCTGCGAATTACCTCTCGGTCGGGCAGATTTACCTTTATGACAATCCACTGTTGCGCGAGCCTCTCAAGATCGACCACGTGAAGCCGCGACTGCTGGGGCACTGGGGTACGACGCCCGGCCTGAACTTCATTTACGTTCACTGCAACCGGCTCATCAAGAAGCTTGACCTGAACATGATTTACATCACAGGGCCGGGGCACGGCGGACCGGGCCTGGTCGCGAACACCTACCTGGAAGGAACCTATAGCGAGTACTACCCGAACATTCCGCAGAATGAGGCGGGAATGAAGCGGCTGTTCAAGCAGTTTTCCTTCCCGGGCGGAATTCCGAGCCACGTCGCTCCGGAGACGCCAGGATCGATCCACGAAGGCGGGGAACTGGGATACAGCGTGGCGCACGCTTATGGTGCGGCGCTCGATAATCCGGACCTGCTGGTCTGTTGTGTGGTCGGCGACGGGGAGGCCGAGACTGGTCCGCTGGCGGCGAGCTGGCAATCGAACAAGTTCCTGAATCCGGCGCGGGATGGCGCGGTGCTGCCCATTCTTCACCTGAACGGGTACAAGATCGCGAACCCCACTGTGCTGGGCCGGATGAGCGATGAAGAGCTTACCGAATTATTCCACGGCTACGGCTACGAGCCGATATTTGTGGAGGGCAGCGATCCCGAGCCGATGCATCAGTTGATGGCGGAGAAGATGGAGTCCGCAGTCCGGGATATCCAGGCGATCCAGGAGCAGTCACGAAAGCAGAAGGACGTCACCCGACCGATCTGGCCGATGATCATCCTGCGCTCGCCCAAGGGATGGACGGGTCCGAAGATGGTCGACGGCAAGCCGGCAGAGAATACGTGGCGATCGCACCAGGTTCCGTTCTCGGAGATGGTGGGGCATCCGGAACACGTACGGCTGCTTGAAGAGTGGATGAAAAGCTACAAAGCCGAAGATCTGTTCGACAAGAGCGGCCGCTTAATTCCGGAACTTGCGGAACTCGCTCCAAGAGGTGAGCGGCGCATGGGCGCCAATCCGCATGCCAATGGCGGGTTGCTGTTGAAGGACCTCGTGATGCCGGACTTCCGCGACTACCGAGTGGAAGTGCCGAAGCCGGGCGGAGTGAATTCCGAAGCCACGCGTGTGCTAGGAACGTTCTTGCGCGACGTGATGAAGAACAACCTCGGAGCGAAAAACTTTCGCGTGTTCGGGCCGGATGAGACGGCTTCGAACCGACTGGATGCGCTGTATGCCGTGACGGATAAGGTCTGGATGGAACCCTTGCTGCCGGTAGACGAGCATCTCTCGCCGAACGGGAGGGTGATGGAAGTTCTCAGCGAGCATATGTGCCAGGGGTGGCTGGAAGGGTATTTGCTTACTGGACGGCATGGATTCTTCTCGTGCTACGAGGCGTTCATTCACATCGTCGATTCGATGTTCAATCAGCACGCGAAGTGGTTGAAGGTGACGCGGAACATCCCGTGGCGGCGTTCGATCGCGTCATTGAATTATTTGCTCACGTCGCACGTGTGGCGGCAGGATCACAACGGGTTCAGCCACCAGGATCCGGGATTCATCGATCACGTGGTGAACAAGAAGGCGGATGTGGTGCGGGTGTATCTGCCGCCGGATGCGAACACGCTGCTTTCTGTGGCAGACCACTGCCTGCGCAGCCGCGATTACGTGAACGTGATCGTGGCGGGCAAGCAGCCGGCGCCGATGTGGCTGGATATGGACTCGGCGATCCGGCATTGCACGGCTGGAATCGGGATCTGGAGCTGGGCGAGCAACGACCAGAATGCCGAGCCGGATGTGGTGATGGCATGCGCTGGCGATGTTCCGACGTTGGAATCGCTAGCGGCAGTAGACCTGCTGCGTCAGCATTTCCCGGACATCCGGATCCGGTTCGTGAATGTGGTGGACCTGATGACGCTGCAGCCCTCGAGCGAGCATCCGCATGGTTTGACCGATCACGAGTTTGATTCCATTTTCACGACCGATAAGCCGACCATCTTTGCTTATCACGGGTATCCGTGGCTGATTCACCGGCTGACGTACCGGCGGCACAATCACGACAACCTGCACGTGCGCGGGTACAAAGAAGAAGGCACGACCACTACGCCGTTTGACATGGCGGTGCAGAACGATATCGACCGGTTCCATCTGGCGGGGGATGTGGTGGATCGCGTGCCACGGCTGCAGCGCTTGGGAGCGCACTTCAAGCAGTTCCTGCGCGACAAACTGGTCGACCACAAGCAGTATGTTGACGACCACGGCGACGATATGCCGGAAATCAAGAACTGGAAGTGGCCTTATTAGCGCGAGAATCTTTAACCGCAAAGGGCGTTAAGGACGGCCGCTAAGGTCGCTAAGAAGGACAGGTCATCGATGCTTTCAGAGTGTGTGCTACGACCGGCCCGTGCAGACAAAATCTAAAACGCAGTGGGCGCAGAGAAACGGGAGAACGCGGAGCCAGGCGTAACTTCTGCAGTGATCCTATGAATGTTCTTGTCCTGAATTCCGGGAGTTCCAGTCTTAAATTCCAGCTGATTGCGACGGACCCGGATCGTATCGCCCGCGACACGGACGAACGTTTAGTGCGGGGAGAAGTGGAGGGGATTGGCGGGGATACAACCTGTGCCATCCGGAAGAAAGACGGGCTCCCCGAATCGTTGAAAGCTCCAATGAAGGATCTTGAAGCCGCATTGGAGTTTGTGATTGGCGGAATCGCATCCGAAAGGTCTGGGCTCCAGGAAGTGCGCGGGCCAGCTGACATTCATGCGGTTGGCCATCGGGTAGTGCATGGCGGAGAACGGTTTTCCGAATCGGTTGTGGTGAGCGATGAGGTTCTGAAGGGAATCGAGCAATGCAGCGACCTGGCCCCGCTTCACAATCCGGAGAATCTCAAGGGAATTCTGGCAGTGCGAAAATTGCTGGGCGAAGAGGTTCCCCAAGTCGCAGTCTTTGACACTGCGTTTCATCACTCGCTGCCGGAGCGCGCATATGTCTATGCGATACCGTACGAGCTTTACCAGCGTCACCGGATCCGGCGGTACGGTTTTCACGGAACTTCCCACCGGTATGTCATGCACCGGTACCAGGTATTGGGCAAGGTGACGACCGAGAAGACCCACGTCGTTACCCTCCATCTCGGGAACGGCTGTTCGGTGGCGGCGATCCGGGGTGGACATCCGGTGGACACTTCGATGGGCATGACGCCTCTTGAGGGTTTGGTGATGGGAACTCGATCGGGCGACGTCGATCCTGCGATCATCAGCGTCATTGGAGAGAAAGAAGGACTCTCTGCTCGTGAGGTTGACTCGCTGCTGAATGCACGGTCGGGATTGCTTGGAGTTTCGGGGACGACGAATGATATGCGCGGGCTTCAAGCAGAGGCCCGAGACGAAGGCAACAAGCGCGCGCGGCTGGCCATC
>DASRDJ010000406.1:0-15681 GCA_035652655.1 Terriglobales bacterium | reverse complement strand
CGCCGTCTTTCACGAACAGGATCCCCTGGGTGCCGCCATGCAGAACTTGGAGGACGCGTTCCTCGTCCCACTTGGGCGGAGGTGTACTGCGCGCCTTTTCGTTCTGCATTAACTCGATGGTGACGTTGCGGAACGGAGTTGAAGCGAGATTGCGGGCGATGTGCGCGAAGTTCCCGGGCAGGAACCCTGTTTGGCCGTCCTCGAGTTTGAGTTGGACGGGGGACTTGCCTTCGACTTCGTTGGAGACGTCGGCCGGGCCGAGCGAAATATAGAGGTAGTCGTGGCGATGGCGGTGCATGAGCGTTGCGTCTTTTGGGCCTACCTCAACTTTGAAGACGCGAACGAAATCGTTCTGCAGCACCTGGTGGTGATGGCCTTCGTTCGTGATTTCGACTTCCTTTGGAGTCTGGGCAAAGAGCGTAACGGCGGCGAGCGGGATTGCGAGCGCGTGGAGCTTCTTCATCAGCGGGAATTCTAGCAGGCGCTGGTCTCTAGTCGTCAGTCGCTAGTCGCGCGAGCTGATAGCTGACAGCTGATGGCTGACAGCTTACTCGCCTCTTGTTCTGCGGATCAGATCTTCCATTTGCTTGATGTAGGTTTCGAGGGCGCGCCGCCCTGCGGGAGTAAGGCGATATTCCGTGCGTGGAATGCGGGACTCGAAGAACTTGTGGCACGCGATGTAGTGGGCGTCCTCGAGCTTGCGGGCGTGCACGCTAAGGTTGCCGTCGGTGGTTTTGAGCAGGCGGCGTAGGTCGTTGAAGCTGAGCGACTCGTTGATCGCGAGCGCGCTCACGATGCCGAGACGCAGGCGCTCGTGAATGATGCGGTCGAGGTCGGGAAGATCGTCGAAGGAACGCTCGCGCGCGGATGACGGTGATTTGGGTGCGTGGGAAGCGCGCTGGGTCTTAGCCACCATGTTTCCTCGCGATCAGGAAGCCGAAGAGGATGTGGAGTCCGCCAAAGCCGAGCGCCATGAAGGCGTTGCCACGTGCTGGGAAGGAAAGCGCGAGCGTGCCGACGGCGAGGAAACTGGTGCCCATGGCGGGCAGGAGTGGGATCGAGAATGCTCCTCCGGTGACGACTCCGGCGCCGTAGAGAAGCAGCCAGAGCGCCGGCATCAGGGGCGTGAGGCCGAGACGGGCGAACGCGATCGTCAGGAGAATTGCTACCACTACGCAGGGAAGAAATCCCAGGGCGAACTTGCGGCCTGGGCCACTGGTGAGAGGGAGGCCGGCGCGGCGGGCTTTGCGGGACATGGCTACGAGCGCGATGGTCACGGCGAGTGCCGCTTCGGCTAGCCAGACCGCGAGCCACTTGCCCGAAGTCGGTTGTCGAGCGGCGATTACGGCGGCTGCGATTGCGGTGACGCCCATGAGAATCTGCCCTCCGCCGGAGGTAGCAGTGAACGCAGAGGAGCGCTCCATGGTTTCGCGGATGTAACGGAGGTCGTCGAGGGCGCGTTGCGCAGGACGGCGGGTGTACGGGCGGCGCAGGCGGTGGGGCTGGCGGTCGAGCATCGCGGGGTCAGGATAGGCGCGGGTTTTGGTTATGTCAAGTACTTTGTGGTATAAAGCATTCTGTGAAACCTGCGCGGCGCCCGGAAAAAGTGGGGTGGGAAGGGCACGGCTTTAGTCGTGCCACATCAAATCGCAGGATTCGGCGCTTCAGCGCCTGAGGTACGCTTTCGACATCTTCGGGGAAAGCAGGTGTCTAAGAGCTAACCTCAGCGGCTGAAGCCGCAAGGTTGTTGCTACGTTTCGTCCCGACTGAAGTCGGGCCCTTCCCGTGCCGGGCACTCTACGCCATGCGGAGAGGACTAGACTTCAGCTATGACGGATTTGGGGAGAGTGCTGATCGTTGTTGGCTCGTTGATGGTGGCAGCCGGAGTGGTCGTGATTTTGCTGGGGAAGAGCCACCTTCCTCTGGGACGCTTGCCGGGGGACATTGTTTATCGCGGAAAGAATACGGTCTTCTATTTCCCGCTGGCAACTTCGATTCTTCTGAGCGTGGTGCTCACGGTTGTGCTGGCGCTCATCTCGAGGTTCCGTCGGTAGGCCCGACGGGCGAGGACGCCCCTCGCTCCATTGTTCAAATCCATACTGCTAGAGGGTCGGTTTCTTTTCTGCGATCAGCGTGCGAATTTTCTCTACGAAGTCGGCCGTCGGCATGTCTTCCGTCTTCTCTTTGCCTCGCGTGCGGACGTTCACCTTGCCGGCTTCCGCTTCTTTGTCCCCGACTACTAACAGGAAGGGGACTTTTTGCATCGCGTGCTCGCGGATTTTCGCGTTCATCTTTTCGTTGCGGGCGTCGACTTCTACGCGGACTCCCACGGCCTTCAACTGGGCCGCGACCTTGTTGGCGTAGTCGGCGTGGCGCTCGGAGATGGGGATCATCACTGCTTGCACGGGTGACAGCCACACTGGGAATGCTCCCGCGTAATGCTCGATCAGAACGCCGAAGAAACGCTCGATGGATCCGTAGAGCGCACGGTGGACCATCAACGGCTGCTTGCGCGAACCGTCCTCGGCGACGTATTCGAGTTCGAAACGCTGCGGGAGGTTGAAGTCGAACTGCACGGTCGAGAGCTGCCAGAGGCGGCCGATCGCGTCGACTAACTTGATGTCGATTTTCGGCCCGTAGAACGCGGCTTCGCCGGGCATCGTCTTGTACTCGATATTCAGTTCTTTCAGAACTTTTTCGAGCGAGTTCGTCGCCATGTTCCACTGCTCTTCGCTGCCGACAAAGCTTTTGCGATCGTCGGGATTCCAGGTGGAGAGCTCGGTCTGAAACTGGTCGAAGCCAAAGTCTTTGAGAACATCTTTGGCGAACTCGACGCAGTCCGCGATTTCTTTTTCGATCTGGTCTGGAGTGCAGAAGATGTGGGCATCGTCTTGGGTGAAGCCGCGGACGCGGAGCAGGCCGTGCATCACGCCCGAGCGCTCGTAGCGGTAGACGGTTCCCAGTTCGCCGAGACGAACTGGGAGGTCGCGATAGGACTTCAGCGAATCTTTGTAGATCAGGATATGGAAGGGGCAGTTCATGGGCTTCATGCGGTATTCCGCATCGTCGAGCTCCATGATGTCGAACATGTTCTGCGCGTAGTAGCCTTCGTGCCCCGAGGTCTGCCAGAGCTGGCGGCGCGCGACGTGCGGCGTGTACACCAGCGAATAGCCGCGCTTGATGTACTCGTTGCGCATCCAGTCTTCCATCTCTTTGCGGATGATGCCGCCTTTCGGATGCCAGAAGATCAGGCCCGGACCGGCGAGCTCCTGGATCGAGAAGAGGTCGAGCTGCTGGCCGAGCAGGCGGTGGTCGCGCTTCTTAGCTTCCTCGATCGAGTTCAGGTAGGCATCGAGATCTTTCTTCGAGAAAAAAGAGGTCCCATAAATGCGCTGAAGCTGGGGATTTTTTTCGTCGCCCAGCCAGTACGCGCCCGCGATGTTCAGCAGCTTGAATGCTTTGATCTTTCCCGTGGACGGGATGTGCGGGCCGCGGCAGAAGTCGAGGAACTTGCCCGTCTTGTAGATCGAAATCTTTTCATCGGGCTGAGTGAATTGCTCGATGAAGTGGCACTTCATGAAGTCGCCTTCGGCCTTGAACTTTTCCAAGCCTTCCTGGCGGGGCAGAAACTCGCGTGCGTAGGGAATGTTCTGCTGCGCCAGTTCCTGCATTTTCTTTTCGATCTTCTCGAGGTCTTCAGGCGTGAAGGCCGTCGGACGGTAGAAGTCGTAGAAGAATCCGCTCTCGGTGGCCGGGCCGTGACCGAGCTTGGTTTCCGGAAACAACTCGAGCACCGCCGCCGCCAGCAGGTGGGCGGACGAGTGCCGGTAGACCTGCAGGGACTCGGGATCCTTTTCGGTCAGAATGCGGAGGGTGGTGTCCTTCTCGATCGGCTTGGTCAAATCGATGAGGTCGCCGTTGGTCTTGGCGACCAGGGCCGCGTCGGCCAGCCGGGGGCTGATTGACTTGGCAACGTCGAGCGCGGTGGTGCCTTTGGGAACTTCCTTGCTGCTGCCGTCGGGAAGGTTGATATGAACGTTATCCGCCATGATGAGAGCTCGTACTGTGCTGAAACTCTTGAGTTTAT
Source organism: Terriglobales bacterium (assembly GCA_035652655.1). GTDB lineage: Bacteria > Acidobacteriota > Terriglobia > Terriglobales > Acidobacteriaceae > Gp1-AA133. The sequence goes on along the minus strand of DASRDJ010000406.1, from coordinate 11,594 downwards.
CGGACGCTCCCATGCGGGTCAAACAGCGGCGACGGCGATTGCAGGCCAAGACTTTCGTGCCAGTCCGGTGGTCCCATGTCTTCGGTGACCTACTCGCGCCTTTCTCCCGTTGCTACCGTGAAGCGCAGGGGAAAGGAAGAATTTGGCTCATCGTATGGCGAAATCTTCGTTCAAACTGAACATTCTTTACGGGGAAGGCGATCAGGAAGTAGTCACAGAACAGGCCGCTTCGATGCAGAAGGCAGGGCATCAGGTCACGACGGCCGTGGGCCGCAAGGAAATCGAGGCACAGCTGAAGAAGGGCTCCTTCGATCTCGTGATTCTCGGGCCCACGCTCACGCGCAACGATCGTCATCACCTGCCGTATATGGTGAAAAAGGCTCACGAAGGTTTGCGCGTCCTGGTGCTCCACGCCGATGGCGGGCGTCATCCCTACGTTGATGCCGCGACAGATACTGGACGCAGCATCGAATCAATTCTGGAAACGATTTCGTCGATGATGGCGTCGCAGGCGACCGTCACCGCGCGATAAATTCGGGCGATTCCTAGAAGTTTACAGGGCGGCTCGCGCCGCCCTGTTGCATTTTTGCTTTTCGACGAACTTACTTCCGTGACCCTGGTTCGAGTACCATAGACATAAGCCAAGGCAGCAGCGTCCCTTGCTGTTGCATCAAAACATCTTTATGAAAAAACTGCTTTTAGCTACCGTTACGTTATGCCTGATGGCTGCGCATGCTTTTTCGCAAGCGCCGGCCCAGCCTGTGCATCCGGCGCTGCGGCCACCGAAGGGTGCTACCGTCGCGCTGGTGATCTTTGAGGACCTCGAGTGTCCGGATTGTGCGCGCGCCGCGCCGCTGCTCGAGGAAGCGTCGCGCACCTACAAGATTCCGGTCGTGCGCCACGACTTCCCTCTCCCCATGCACCCGTGGGCATACGAGGCCGCGATCTTCGCGCGTTATTTCGATACCCATTCGAAGGTGTTGGGGAACGACTTCCGGGACACCGTGTTCAAGCACCAGCTTGAAATCACCAAAGACACGCTGCGGCCGTTTGCCGAAAAGTATGCCGCCTCACACAAGATCACTCTGCCATTCGTGGTGGATCCGGATGGGAAGTTGACGAAGCTGATCGAGGCGGATAAGGCAGCGGGGAATCAATTGAATTTGCAGCACACGCCGACTCTTTACGTGGTCAGCAACAAGCACACAGGAACGCCGTTCGTGGAAGTGGTGGATCGGACACAGCTGTTTCAGTTGATCGACACGATGAAGAAGGAATAGAGGGCCAGTCGTCAGTCGCTCGTCGTCAGTCGTCAGCGGCCGCCGTGAAATTGATTGGTCCCGTGTCATCGGTTCGTCTAGCCTGCGGGCTTACGCCCGCCTCGCGTGGTGCCGCCCCTTCCGGGGCTCGCGATTCTCGGGGACGCTTCTACCCACCACTTACGTGGTTTGCTATCCTCTGCCGCCGCTGCGCCGCTCGTTTCTGATCCGGTGAATAGGCGGTCCGCTGACTAGCGGGGTACTTCGTTTTGCGGCCCCGTTCACGCGCGGGCAAATTATTGATAACAAAGACAATCGCCGGCTACAGTGGAAAACCCTAGGTATTCCTGAGGGATATAACGTACAATAGTAGTGCGTTTGATTTTTGCGGCTCTATGCACTCTGCAGTTTCTCCGCTTACCGGCGTGACCTGCCTGCACCAGTCCTGCGAAAAACTTCAGCGCAACATCTAAGTAAAAGGAACAAAGCAACACCATGGAAACAGGAACAGTAAAGTGGTTTAACGACGCAAAGGGTTATGGTTTCATCAGCCGCCAGAACGGGGAAGATGTATTCGTGCACTTCTCCGCGATCCAGGCCGGTGGATTCCGCAGCCTCCAAGAGGGTCAGCAAGTGCAGTTCGACGTGGTCAAAGGCCCGAAGGGCTGGCAGGCAGAGAACGTCAAGGCGATCTAAACCACTTTCCAGGTCAAAAACCGAATCGAGGGGCGGCTGCGAAGCCGCCCTTTGTATTTTGTTGGGCACATGTAATCCGGTGCTGCGAGGGCGAGACGCCCTCGCAATTGCCGGCAGGATGCCGGCGCTACAAAAACTGACGGGCGCCTGACTGCGTACAACACCCGCCCACTGTTTAACTTCTTTCGTGATCAGATTCGCTCTCTCCGCTTGCCACTTCTTTCATTCCCGGACATCATGATGGAATGCGTTGTCGTGATCGAATCTATCTATCTCTGGTCGCTGTTCTAGTCGTTACGGCGTCGGCTTTTGGAGGGATTGTCGACGATGTGCGGCAGTCGCTGGCCCAGTCGAATTTCTCCGGCGCGGAATCGCAACTCAAGAGCTACCAGGCCGCTAAGGGTGTGACTCCGGAATACCTCGAAGCGCTTTCTTGGATGGGGCGCGCTGCGCTCTCTATGCAGCAGTACAGCCAAGCCGAAACCTACGCCAAGCAGACGCTGGCGTTGGCCGCACCTGTTCTCAAGAAGCATCCGATCAATTCCGAGGAGCAGATGGCGACCGCGGTGGGCGCTGCGCTTGAGGTGCAGGCTCTATCGCTGGCGGGGCGGGGACAGAAAACGCAGGGCATCGCTGTGTTGCGCCGCGCTTTGCAGACTTACGGTGGGACTTCGATCGCACCGCGCATTCATAAAAATCTCAACCTGCTCGCGTTCGTGGGACAGCCTGCGCCTGCGTTGCATGGTGGAGAGTTTCTGGGCATGCGGGCTCCGTCATTGGCGGAGTTAAAGGGCACGCCCGTGCTGCTGTTTTTCTGGGCGCACTGGTGCATGGACTGCAAAGGCGAATCACCGATCCTGGCGCGCTTGCATTCGGAGTTCAAGGACCTGACCATCATCGCGCCCACGCAGCGCTACGGGTACGCTGCCGGTGGCGAGAATGCTACGCCTCAGGCCGAGTTGGCATATATCAAGAAGGTGTGGGATCAGTATTATTCGGGTCTCCAGAGTGCGCCTGTGCCAGTAAGTAAAGAGAACTTTAATGTTTATGGGTCGAGCACGACGCCGACTCTGGTGCTGATCGATCGCTCGGGAAAGATCGCGTACTACCATCCTGGGGCGGTGATGTATGACGAGTTACGCGTGGCGATTGAGAAAGTTCTGCGTGGGTAAGAATCGACCCGAACTCTTCGGACCGACGGTGCAGGCGTTCGCGCCCCCTTTGTGTTAACTGGAAGTCATTTTGCAGGCGGCGGTTTTCAGCTCACTCAAGCGGTTAAAGGACTTTGGAGATGACTATTGCGTTCATATGCGTCCTGGGAGATGGAGGACGATCCAACCGATGCCCATGAAGCCCATGATTAGCCAACAGCCCTTGAGAAGTCGCCGTTGCTTTTCCCTGTAAGAAAGGAAAAACGCAATCACTACGGCAGCGAGCATCCACCACCAATCCACACTCTAAACTTACTATCTTCGACATCCTTCTGTGTCAAATTCGTAGCGATCGTTAGAACGTGCTTTAGAGTCTCTCCTGATCCTTCAAAACCGAAAACGGTATTTCAACTGCACCACGATCTCCCGCGGATTGGCGAAGTGCGTTCCGCCGAAGGTGTTGCTGTTGTCGAGCATGTAGTGGTGGTTGCCGATGTTGAGGGCGCTGCAACGCAGGCTCCAGTTTTCCCCGAACTGTTTGCCTACAGAGAAATCGACGGTGGTATGCGGCGGGAGGTGTCCGGGACCTTCGCCGTCGAGGAATCCGGAGCCGTAGTTGGCGTTGAACGCCGTCCACAGTCTTTTCGGCAGAGTCAGATTCACTCCCGTGCTGAGCGTGTCTCGCTGATCGTGGTCGAGGGTACAGATTGGCAGATCGCAGACCTCATCACCCACTAATCCGCCCGTGATCAGCCCATTCCACTGCGCGTACTGGTGCGAGTACGCTAGGTGCCACGAGGCCACGCCACCGATGCGCGGCGATGAGCCGGTGACTTCCCATCCTCGAATTCGCGCATGCTCGAGCGTCACAGGGAAAAAGATGTTGGAGTTGCCCAGCACATCGTGATCGAAGAAGTTCTTGGCGGCTGTGCGGAAGTTGCTTGCGTCGAAAGTCCAGCCGCGGAGAGGAATCGTCAGGCCAAATTCGCGCTGCTCGTCGCGTTCGCCATGCAGCGCCTGGAACTGGCAATCAGATACTTTGCACTCCTCGATGAGCGGACCCGATACAGTGAGAAGTGGAGGCGGCTGGTAATAGCGCCCCCAGAAGGCGCGCGCCACCCAATGCAACTTCGGGATCTGCAAGGCTGCGCCGATGCGCGCGTCGGCGGCGTTGTCGACCACGCGCGGCAGGTTCGATCCGGCAGGAGACCCGCCGCCGAAGTGCGTGAGGCGCACTCCGCCGTTCAGAGTGAGCCATTGCGTCAACTTGAACTGATCTTGCAGGAAGATGGCTTGCGTGTTGCCCCACATGGTTTCGCGCTCGGCGATCGGCGGGTTGCTGCCATCGCTCGTGACCACGCCAAAGAACTGGTTGTCGTGCTGCCCATACACCTGAAATCCGGCGCTGGAATTGTGGCGACCGCGCCGGTAGGTGAGTGAGACGACTCCGCCAACGTAGTTTGAGGCGCGGTCATCTTGGGGGATCACTACCTGGGAATCAGGAACGCCGTCGTATCCGCCTAGATAGTGGGCGCGGTTGAAATGGTAGAAGGGCGAGATGGTGAGCACCGTGCTGGGATTGATCGAGTGCAGCCACGACAAATTCACGAATGCATCGCGCTCGTTTTCGACATCATGGAATCCGGCGGCCTCTTGCTCCGGCGTATTTGGCACCTGGTAGTGATCGCCGCGGACCGATGTCACCAGGCGTAGCTGGTCATTGGGGGACTTGTTGAAGATCAGCGATCCGTAGCCGCCTAGTCCGGCCGCCAGGTCGTGCTTCACATCGACAGTCGGCGTCTCGAGACCGAGGTCGGTGCGGTATCCCGATAAACTTCCCAGCCACGCGAATCGGTCGGTGTGATCGCCGAAGCTGATCTGGTTGTCGGTGTTGTTGTAGCTGCCGTAGCCGAGGACAAGTTCACCCTGGCGGTCGCGCTCGAAGCCGGAACGCGTCACGACGTTGAAGACGCCAAAGGTGCGGTCGCCGTACTCGGCGTTGTAGCCACCGCGCTGGACCTCGAGGTAGTCGACGTCTTTCGGATCAAATTGCGGGCCGACGTTCGAGGCGATATTCGTGTTTGGAACGGGCACGCCATCGAGCAGCCACGACACCTGGTGTCCGCCGCGAATGTGCAACTGGTCGTGCACCATGTAGGCGCCCGGCGTGTAGTCGGTAATCATGGCGAGACTGTTGGCTGCGTCGCCGCCCGGCGTACGGGCGATCGAGTCGCGGCTCACGATGTTCGTGCTGGTCGAGGATTCAGGATTCACGGCCGGGGCGATGTCCTGCACTTCGACGGACTCGGCCGCGTGGGCCATGGTCAATGAGAAATGCGGCTTGGCATCGCGGCCTGAAGTCAGGACGACTTTCTGCTCCTCGGTGGCGAAGCCCGGCACTTCAACGATGACGCGGTACTCGCCCAAGGGCACGTTCTCGAATAGAAATTCTCCGGCGTGATCGCTGGCCGCGCTTTGCGACCAGTCGGAGTTGAGCGCCTGCAACTTGACCTTGGCGTCTTCCACGGGACGGTGCTGCGGATCGTGAATCAGTCCGTGGATGGATCCGAAAATCGTCGCTCCGGCGATAGCGGGAAACATCAGCACCGCCGAACACAATGCAATCCGAAATAGCGTTCTCATATGCCCTCAACAAGCTGTTCACAACAACTCTGGGGGCGAGTTCGAAAATCCTTGGGTAGCGGGTTCAGTGTGACCGCGTACCAGGAATTTCGTTGGGGAAACTCGCGTGAGAATAAGGTCGTTTACAGCGCTGGAGGGCCGCGGACCGAGAGGGAACCTACGAGGTCGCGGTTGAGGAAAGAAGGGTGTTGCGTGGGAACGTTATCTTCAGTTTGAGCGATGGCCATGAAACTTGGCTGCGGGCCGACGTTGGCGGAAATGGTCCGCACCATCGACCGGCAGCATTCGTGGCTGTCGCAGCAGTTTCCTGACCGGAGGGCTAGCGGAGTGCGCGATGGTTCGATGGGAGTCGCGGCGTGATGATGGCAGCCGGGCATGGTGGGGGACGCCACCGGCTTACGCTGGCAATGATCGGCGGACACCGCCATGTTCAACGGCTGCGTGGCCATCGAATAGGCAGCTGCCATTGGGGCGAACGGGCCCGCAAGCAAGACCAGCAACAGAAATTTGGCGGTCCAGCGAATCATGTTTTCAGGATACGAATAGGGGAGCCCAGCTGCGCGCTCGTTCATCCCCCACATGCGATGTCGCGCTTTTAACGACTCGAACGGAGCAGCAGCAGGTTTAAGGATAGGGCAGTTTCGGCCCCAGCACAACCCCGGCGAGGTAACCGTTACTTAACATTTACATTGGATCGCGGTGCGGTGAAGACAGCCCCTAAAGGGGCGTCCTTTTTTCGGATGGGGCGGCGCGGCTGAAGCCGCGCCCTGATGCGAACCCTTTACCTCATACCCCCTTTGTCGGACGCGTCGATCTGCCGAACGGAATCGGTTGATCGACACTTGGTGGTCTGGACCGTAGTGTCCCCGACACCTGGCGCTACCGCCCCACGATGTCGCCCTTCAGACCTGCCAGGGCACCGACTACGTCGGCCCGTTCTTTCTCCGGAACGCTGAACTTGTCGAAGGTCTCCCCGAGGAGCTTCACCATCTGATTCCAATCGGCCTCAGTGATGTTCAGGCCAGTGTGGGCTGTCTTCATGTCGCGACCGGTGTACTTGCAGGGGCCGGCTGTCGCCACGCACAGGAAGTCGACGATGTGCTGGCGAACCCGGACCTTCGAGTCGGTGCTGAGGCCGACGAAGAAGCGTCCGAGCGATGGGTCGGCCGCCAGGCGGCCGAGGAAATCGTCGCTGACGGCGGAGAGCGCGTCGTATCCGCCGAGGCGCTGATACAAGGTCTTCTGCTGCTGCGCGGCCTGCGGAGGTGCGGCTGCGTACGCTGGGACAACGGGGCCGAAGCTCAGTAATACGAAATAAAGAAACGGAATCAGTCTTTTCATTTTGTGCTCTGCCTCTGAGTTTTGAATTGTCGGGGGGATTTTGCCCCTCGGTTTGTAGATACGGGCCAGGCAGCGAAACGGATTGCGGCTGTTCCGGAATGGTTCGCGGCATCGCACGAAAGAGCGCCTCCGAGTTGAGACGCCATGTTCGGCGTGGTAGCATCCATAGTTTTGGCAGGCAATGTCTGCCCAGCCTTTGCAGTCCTCATCCTTTCTTCGCCGGACTCCTCATCCATGTCCGAGCTGACGACCGGCGTTGAAGACTGACGACTGATTCCCGGAGTGAGCCCGTGAAAGTCTTCGAAGGAGCAAATATCCGCAACGTGGCGCTGGTCGGCCACGGTCATGCTGGTAAAACTTCCATCGTCTCAGCTGCACTCTTCACAGCCGGCGCGACCCCGCGCATGGGCCGTGTTGATGACGGCACCGCCACCACCGACTACGACGAGGAAGAAATCGCCCGCAAAATGTCGGTCGGCACCGGCATCGCCTACGCGGAATGGGGCAAGACCAAGATCAATTTTCTCGACACGCCCGGCTTCAATATGTTCGTGAATGAAGCGAAGACCGTGCTGCCCGTCGTGGAGGCGGCGCTGGTTGTGGTCGACGGCGTGGCCGGAGTGGAAGTCGTCACGCAGCGCGTTTGGGGATATGCGGAAGAAATCAACCTGCCCCGCGTCGTCGTTGTGAGCCGCATGGATCGCGATCGCGCCGACGCTACCCGCGTTCTCGAATCGCTCAATGCTGCGTTTGGACGCGCCGTTGTGCCTCTGCAATTTCCTATCGGCAAAGAGAAGGGCTTCACCGGCGTTGTTGATCTGGTGAAGATGAAGGCTTACCTGTACGAGCTGGGCGGAAACGGTAAGGGCAAGGAAAGCGAGATCCCGGGGGATCTGGCGGCGGCCGCGCAGGAAGCTCACGAGAAGTTGGTGGAACTGGTGGCCGAGGGCGACGACAGGCTGATGGAGGAGTTCTTCGAGAAGGGGACCATTCCCGAGGAACATCTCATTCCCGCGCTGCATGATGCGATCCGCGAAGACAAGATTTTTCCTGTGCTGTTTACGTCGGGGTTGGGGAACGTTGGCGTCGACAAGCTGATGGACTTCCTGGTCGATTACACGCCGGCTGGAACGGAGCACACGGCGCTGCACGGCGTCGCTGGCAGCAATGGGCAGGCTCCCGAGCGGCACGTCGCTGATTCGGACGCGCTTTCTCTATTTGTATTCAAAACGGTTTCTGATCCGTTCGCGGGACGCATTTCCTACTTTAAGGTGTACAGCGGAGTTCTGAAGAACGACGCGTCGGTGCAAAACTTCACGCGCAACTCGCAAGAGAAGCTGGCCCACATCTGGGTGATGCAGGGGAAAGCCACCACGCCCGTCAATGAACTGCACGCGGGCGATATCGGCGCCGTTGCGAAGCTGCGCGATACCCTTACCGGCGATACCCTCGGCGACAAGAATGCGCCTATCCAGTATCCAAGAATCGCGCTACCCGAACCTGCGATCACGTTCGCCATCGAGCCCAAGAGCCGCGCTGACGAAGACAAGCTGGGCCCCGGCATTCACAAGCTCATGGAAGAAGATGCCATGCTGCGTTTCTTCCGCGATCCGCAGACTAAGGAATTCCTGATTGCCGGTACGGGGCAGCAGCACATTGAAGTGGTCGTGTCGAAGCTCAAGAAGCGCTATCACACCGAGGTCAACCTGAAGGCGCCGAAGGTGCCGTATCGCGAGACGATCCGCGGGAAGGCCGATGTGCAGGGCCGGCATAAGAAGCAGACTGGCGGGCACGGGCAGTACGGCGATTGCAAGATCAAGATGGAACCCCTGCCGCGCGGCGGCGAGTTTGAGTTCGTCAACGACATTTTCGGCGGGGCCATCCCGAAGAACTTTATTCCCGCTGTCGAAAAAGGCATTCGCGACGCCGCGGGGCGCGGCTACCTGGCTGGGTTCCCGGTCGTCGATTTCAGGGTGAGCCTCTACGACGGCTCTTATCACGATGTCGATTCGAACGATTTGTCGTTCCAGATGGCCGGACGCATCGCGTTCAAGAAGGCCATGGAAGTCGCCAAGCCGACGCTGCTCGAGCCGGTCATGTCAGCCGAGATTACGGTGCCCGACGAATTTGCCGGAGCCATCATGGGCGATCTCAACAGCCGCCGCGGCCGCATTCAAGGCATGGACAACAAAGCCGGCAATACCGTCGTGAAGGCGGAAGTGCCCATGTCGGAAATGCTGACCTACGGCGTCGATCTGACCGCGATGACGCAGGGCCGGGGCAGCTTCAACATGGAAATGAATCACTACGACGTGGTTCCGGCACAGCTGCAGGAGAAGATCATCGAGAAGGCGAAGGCCGAGCGCGGCGAAGTAAAGGAAGAGGAAGAGTAACCCAGGCATTTACCGCCGAGATCGCAAAGAACGCCGAGTTTTTTCTTGTTGGCGTCCTCGCGATCTCGGCGTTTTTCTTTTTTGGGTGATTTAGATGGATGGAGCTCTGACCGTCCGCATCGTGGACGGGTGACGACGCCCGTCTCTCCATCGTCAAATTCTGGAAGCGCCCGATTTCTTCAGCACGTCTTCCAGCGCCTTCCGCAGTTCCGAACATTGAAATGGGTACCCGCTGGTGACCAGGCGGGCGGGCTCGACTCGTTGGCTTGCCAGCAGAACTTCCTCTCCCATCTGACCGAAAAGCGTTTTGATCGCGAACGCTGGGACCGGGAAGATTGCCGGGCGCTTAAGAACTGATGCCAGAGTTTCGGTGAACTCGGCGTTCGTTACGGGTTTGGGCGCCACGAGGTTCACCGGGCCTTGCAGAAGATCGGTCTTCATCGCGTGATGGATGGCGCCAACCATGTCGTGGATGTGAATCCAGCTCATCCACTGGCGGCCGGAGCCGAGCCGCCCGCCGACGCCCATGCGAAACGGGGGCAGCATCTTCTTCAAGGCGCCGCCTTCGGCGCTGAGCACGATGCCGGTGCGGATCTGCACGGTGCGAATGCCAGCGTCGGTGGCCGGCTGGCTGGCAGCTTCCCACTCGCGGCACACATCGGCCAAAAAACCGTTGCCCGGCGCGCTCTTCTCGTTGAGAACTTCATCCCCCCGATCGCCGTAGTAGCCAATGGCCGAGGACGTGACCAGAACGCGAGGACGCTTGCTGGCTTTCGCCAACGCGTGCGCCAGCGTGCGTGTGCCGGTAACGCGGCTATCGCGAATTTTTGCCCGCTTGTCGTTCGTCCAGCGGCTGGCAACACTCTCCCCCGCAAGGTGAACGACCGCGTCGAAACCTGAAATGCTTTCCGGAGTGAGGGAGCGCCCTGGATCCCAGCAAATCTGGTCGGGGCCAGTTGGAGTTCCGCGCACCAAGCAGGTGACCTCCACACCGCGAGTTTTTAGGGATGAAACGAGCGCGCGACCGATCAGGCCGGACGCACCGGTCACCAGTACGCGGGGGGAGTCGAGAGCCATGGTCGCCAATGTAGCAGAGCAGAGCGCAGGCATACTGAGGATTTTGAAGCAGCAGAATGCCTCGGTTTCCCAGCACGCAAAAGCTGCGGCCTTCATTGAATGGGGAGATCGCAAGTTGGCTGCAATTGCACTCAGAGGCCCCGAACATTTGTGCTGACATTCTGCAGACACCCCGATGCCGGGACCACGCTACAATGCGCAAGCCGACGGGCGCTCGGGATGGCCGAGGCGAATATCTAACGGTGCTCTGTAGGAGGTGAAGTTTGCAGGGAACCATGATGCAGTATGGGCTGACGCTCACATCGTTTCTGGAGCGGGCGGGCAAGTTGTATCCGAAGATTGAAGTCGTCTCCCGCTTGCCAGATAACTCCCTGCGTCGCTCGACTTATGCCGACCTGTATCAGCGGGCACGCGCCCTCGCGTCCAGCCTGCAAAGTGCCGGAATCGGCAAAGGCGACCGTGTGGCCACACTCATGTGGAACCATGCCACCCATCTGGAGGCATACTTCGGAATCCCCGCGGCCGGCGCCGTGATTCACACGCTCAACCTGCGACTTCATCCGGATGAACTAGCGTTCATCGCGAACCATGCCCAGGATCGCTGGTTGATCGTGGATGACGTGCTGCTTCCAATTTACGAAAGCTTTAAGGACAAGGTGCACTTTGAACGGGTGATCGTCGTGCCGTTCAGCGGATTGCCGACGCCTTCCCAGTATGAAGACTACGAATCTCTGCTGGCGCGAGGATCAGGGGGCCCCGCCCCAGTGGATGCTGACGAAAACGCGGCGGTCGCCATGTGCTACACCTCAGGAACCACGGGCAAACCGAAAGGTGTGGTGTATTCGCATCGTGCGCTGGTCTTGCATGCGCTATCAATTTCGTTGCCGGATAGCTTTGCCGTGTCGCGGATGGACACCGTCTTGCCGGCGATGTCGATGTTTCACGCAAATGCCTGGGGCCTACCGCATGCCGCCGTGATGAACGGCAGCAAGCCGGTGTTTCCCGGTCCCAATCTGCAGTCCGATGCGCTCCTC
>DASRDJ010000405.1:0-15175 GCA_035652655.1 Terriglobales bacterium | reverse complement strand
AACGAAGGCCGCACTGGAAACGGTGCTGGATCGCAAGCGAGCCATGCGGCGATAGACTATGGAGCAGCCGGCGTCCTCGCCCGCCGTATCATCACTCCTAATTACCGGACACATGGATACCTGCACAGCTATCAACGTCACGCGTGCCGCCATTCGTGCCGCGCGACAGGCCGGCAAGCGCATCGGCCTGGTCCCCACCATGGGAGCTCTTCACGAAGGCCATCTCTCTCTCGTCCGGATCGCCAAGGCGCAAAGCGATTTCGTGGTGGTCAGCCTCTTCGTCAATCCTTTGCAGTTCGGGCCCAAGGAAGATCTCGCCAAATACCCACGTTCGTTCGAGCGCGATTGCGAGATGCTTACGCGCGAAGACACCGACCTGCTATTCGCTCCCGCGGTCACGGAGATGTACCCCACTCCGGCCGTTACCTACGTAAACGTAGAAGGCTTGAGCGAGCGGCTCGACGGGCCGTCGCGCCCCGGGCATTTTCGTGGCGTAACCACGGTGGTCTCGAAGCTTTTTCACATTGTCGAGCCAGATATCGCCGTCTTCGGGCAAAAGGACGCCGCCCAGGTTGCCATCATCAGACGCATGGTGCGTGACCTGAACATGCCGGTCGCGATCGTGGTCGCCCCAGTCATCCGCGAACCCGACGGTCTGGCCATGAGTTCGCGCAATGCGTATCTTGATCCTCAGCAACGTCAGCAAGCGCTGATATTGTCGCGATCCCTAAGGGCCGTGCAGGAACGATTCAAGAAAGGCGAACGATGCGCCGAGCGACTCATCGCCGCCGGCCTCGACACACTTCAACAAGAGCCCGCCGCCCGACTGGACTATCTTTCCGTGGTAGATCCCGAGTCACTCGAGCCGATAACCAATGTCGCATCGCGCGCCTTGGTTGCTGTCGCAGCCTACGTCGGGAGCACTCGCCTCATCGACAACGTTGTGCTTGACTGAAAGCGCGAGAGAACAAGCTACCCGCACACAACGGAGTTCCACTCTCTCCTGCGCACGCGATACACCAGGTGCCGCAGTCCAGCGTGCGTCGTTTCTTTCCAGACCGTCATTCCATTTCGTTCAGCGACGCGACACGAAGGCACGTTCTCGGGCCGGACCAGCAAAATCAGAAACTCCGCGTGCAATTTCACGAATCCATAATCGCTGCAAGCTTGTGCGGCCTCGGTCGCGAATCCCTGCCCCCACATGTCGCGGCGCAAGTGATAACCGATTTCCAGCAAGGACTCGCTATCTACATCCTGCAGAGTGATCCCGCAATCTCCGATCATCTCGCCCGTGGATTTCAAATCCATCGCCCACAAGCCGTGGCCGTACGTGGCATAGCGTTGCTGGTTGCGAGCGATCCACTCTTTGGCCGCCGCCTCGTCGAAAGTCATCGGGTAAAAGCGCATGGTTTCGCGGTCGCAGAGCACGCGCGAGAGGGCGGCAAGATCTTCGGGAGCGAATTCTCGCAGGAACAAGCGAGCGGTCTCGATTATGGTCCTCAACTCAGCCATACAAGATAACCGTATTTAAGTTCAATGAGTTGCAGGCTCAGGAAAGGCAGAGACATACTGCCCCTTCGATATAATGGACCCCGGCATGAGCGCCACGACTCGCGATCTCGAGACCAAGATTGAAGACCTCCGCGACCAGATTCGCCATCACGAATACTGCTATTTCGTGCTCGACGACCCGGAAATCAGCGACTTCGATTTCGACAAACTGGTCGAGCACCTCAAGAAACTCGAATCCGAACATCCCGAGCTGATCACACCCGATTCTCCCACGCAACGCGTAGGCGGCAAACCGCGCGAGGGTGTGGTCAAGGTGGCGCATTCGTCGCCCATGCTCTCGCTGGATAACACTTACAACGAAGACGACCTCCGTGATTGGGAGCGCCGCGTTCATGAGTTGACCGGCCGCAAAGAAGTCGACTACGTATGCGAGTTAAAGCTCGATGGCATGTCGCTAGCCCTCGTCTATGAAGAAGGTAAGCTAGTGCGCGGCGTGACCCGGGGCGATGGCTCGGTGGGCGAAGACGTGACGCTAAACGTACGTACGGTACGTTCGATCCCTCTGACCATCCCGAAAGAAAAGTTGAAGAAGTCAGGCATCCCGGCAAACTTCGAGGTGCGCGGCGAATTGCTTATGCCGATCGCATCGTTCAAGAAGATGAATGAGGAGCGCGAAGCCAAGGGCCTGTCTCTGTTCGCGAACCCCCGCAATGCCACCGCCGGCACCGTCCGCCAACTCGACGCCAACATCACCGCTCAGCGCCGGCTCGACTACTTCCCCTACATCCTGCTGCAGAATGGCCGTACCCTTCTGGACCGCCACTCCGCAGCTTTGAAGGCGCTGGAGACCGCGGGCTTCAAAGTCAATCCCCACCATGGTCTTGCGAAGAGTATGGACGAAGTTTGGCAGTTCATCGCCCAGTGGGAAGGCAAACGCGAGAGCCTGCCCTACGAAATCGATGGCGTAGTAATCAAGGTCGATCGGACAGGGCTGCAGAACGAACTCGGTTTCACGGGCAAGGCTCCACGCTGGGCGATCGCGTATAAGTACGCGGCGCGTGCCGGCATCACGAAGATCGAAGGCATTCGCGTGCAGGTGGGTAGGACGGGCAAGCTGACGCCAGTTGCGGAACTATCACCGGTCGCGATCGGCGGCACGACGGTCCGTAACGCCACGCTGCACAACATGGATGAAATCGAGCGCTTGGGCGTGAAGATTGGCGACTGGGTGCAGGTAGAGCGTGGCGGCGACGTCATCCCCAAAGTCGCGAAGGTGATCGAGGACAAGGATCACCCGAGAGGCACCGAGACGTTCCAGATGCCGGAAAATTGTCCGGTCTGCGACACAAAGGTTGTGAAGACCGAAGGGGAAGTCGACTATCGTTGTGTCAATGCGAACTGTCCTGCCAAGCTGCGCGAGACGATCCTTCATTTTGCATCGCGCGGCGTGATGAATATCGACGGGATGGGCGACGCCCTAGTTACGCAGCTTACAGACCGCGGACTGATCAAGAGCGTTGCCGATATTTATTCGCTGACGAAAGCCGATCTGCTCGCCCTGGAGCGCATGGGCGAGAAGTCGGCGCAGAACGTCCTCGGTGAGATCGAAAACTCGAAGAAGCTTCCGCTGGAGCGCCTGATTCTGGGTCTTGGCATTCGTTTTGTGGGAGAACGCACGGCGCAGTTTCTCGCCGAACATTTCGGATCGCTAGACGACTTGATGAAGGCGGGCCAGGAGGAACTCGAGGAAGTGAATGAGGTCGGCCCCCGGATCGCCGAGAGCATTCATGAATTTTTCGAGGAGCCTCGCAACCGCGATCTGGTCGACCGCCTGCGAAACGCAGGTCTTACATTCAGTGGCAAGAAGCGCGAGCGGGGGACGAAACTCGCGGGCAAGACGTTCGTCCTGACCGGCACCCTGACCAAATATTCGCGCGACGAAGCCAAGAAGTTGATCGAAGATGCCGGGGGCCGTGTTTCCGGATCGGTAAGCAAGAAAACGGACTACGTAGTCGCAGGGAGCGACGCGGGATCCAAACTCGACAAGGCAAGAGAGTTAAAAGTGCCAGTGATCGAGGAAGACGAGATGGAGCGGTTAGCCGGATAGAGCTACAAGATCATCTCGACATTCTGAAATACCTTCAAATGGATAGGGCAGGATTCCCCGCACCAGGCGATCTCCAGGTCTTATCTGCTGCGCTTATCCGCCCAGCGCCTCCTTAACCCGCTTCCAGGTCACTTCCAGCGTCTCTGGCAGCATGCGGGTCTCCCCGATGACGCTGACGAAGTTCGCGTCGGCCACCCAACGCGGCAGGGCATGCATGTGGATATGGCCCGCAACACCGGCTCCGGCGGCTTTGCCGATGTTCATTCCGAGATTCACCCCGTCAGGTTTGTAAAGATCTCGTAAAACACCCTCAATTCTCTGAGAAAGTGCCATCATTTCCTGTGCCGCATCAGCGGGAAGCTTACGCAGTTCATCCAGGTGCGCGTAGGGAACGATCATCACGTGGCCCGGAGTGTAGGGAAAAGCATTCAAAATGATGTAACAATGTTGGCCGCGATACGTAATGCGTGCCTTTTCGTCGTCTCCGGCTTTCGGGAGATCGCAGAAGATGCATCCAGTGGCCTTTTCGGCGGTTGTAACGTACGCGTAACGCCACGGAGTCCAAAGGTAGTCCATCGCCTCGGCAGAGTAGCAGAAGAGGAACACATTCTGGAACCGTAGATGAGGGTGATTTTGTCCTGTTTTTGTGCTGCTTTTTGCAGCTCTGAAGAAAGTTGTAACCGAATTCTGCGGCGCTCAATCTAAACCGCGCAGAAGCCGGGTTGGATGCAGTAAATAGGCGTCATTGGTGTTTGACACTGTTCGGAAGCGGTTGCTACACTCGAAGGGTTCCCGATTGGACGCGGGGTTCTTTCTCGTCCGAACGCTGGGATTGTTCAAGTTCAACCGCCAGGTTGAACCCACCACAACCTTAGACCCGTTCCGGCAGTCCGTGAAGCACCCGCATCCTCCCCGCACCCAGAGCAGTGCGAGGCATCGAAGAGGATATGACTTTGTTCGACGATAGCAGCGCCCGCGAATTCGACTCCGTATCGACTGTAAGCGAACCGAGCGCGAATTCGAACGAGGGCCAGGCCACCGACCCTTCTGTAAAACAGCCGCAAGCTGAAACTCACGCAACTCCGGATCAAAAACCAGCCATGTCCACGACCGCTACCGAAGAGAATCCCAACGTGTCCACTGCCGCAGCCGAAGAGAAACCGGTTGCCGCCCCAGCCGCTGACGATTTTGCGTCGGCGCTAGAAACCTTCACGACCGAAGCCGAAGAAGCAGTCAGCGAAGACCGTGTCATCAAGGGCACGGTGCTGAAGCTCACCGACAAGCACGTGGTGGTCGACATCGGCGCAAAGTCGGAAGGCATGCTGCCTCTGTCCGAAGTCCTCGACCACGAGGGCAAGTCTCGCTTCAAGCCGGGCGACGAAATCGACGTCATGCGCGAAAAGGGCGAGGCCGAAGAGGGTTACATCAACCTCTCACACCAGAAGGCGCAGCGGCTCCGCGCATGGGACGACATCGAAGCGGCGTACAACGAGAAGAAGCCGATCAAGGCTGTGGTCATCGACCGCATCAAGGGCGGGCTGACCGTTGACATCGCAGGCGCGCGCGCGTTCCTGCCAGGCTCGCAGGTGGACCTGCGCCCTGTCCGGAACCTCGACGGCATGAAGGGCACCACCATCGAAGTCGCGGTCATCAAGCTGAACAAGAAGCGCGGTAACATTGTGGTCTCGCGCAAGCAACTGCTCGAAGAAGAGGTCAACGAGAAAAAATCCAAGACCCTCGAGCACCTGGAAGAAGGCGCGGTACTCACTGGCGTGGTAAAGAACCTGACCGAGTACGGCGCGTTCGTCGACATGGGCGGCATCGATGGCCTGCTGCACATCACCGATATGTCGTGGGGACGCCTTACGCATCCACGCGATCTGGTAAACGTGGGCGATCAGATCCAGGTAAAGGTTCTCAAGTTCGACAAAGACAAGCAACGCGTCTCGCTGGGTTTCAAGCAGCTGACGCCTGATCCATGGCTCGACGCAGAGCATCGGTACCCGGTGGGCGCGCATGTTTCCGGCCGTGTGATCAGCGTAACCGACTACGGAGCGTTCGTAGAACTCGAGCAGGGCATCGAGGGCCTGGTGCACGTCAGCGAGATGACCTGGTCGAAGCGGATGAAGCATCCGTCGAAGCTGGTCAACGTTGGCGATCAAGTCGAGTGCGTGGTGTTGAACGTCAACCCGACCGAGCGTCGCATTTCGCTCGGCATGCGCCAGCTGGCTTCGAATCCCTGGGACAGCTTGCATGATAAATTCCCAGTGGGCACGCAAGTCGAGGGTCGCGTTCGCAACCTGACCGACTTCGGAGCCTTCATCGAGATCGAAGACGGCATCGACGGTCTGGTCCACGTGAGCAACCTGAGCTGGACCAAGCGCGTGAAGCATCCTTCGGAAGTACTGAAAAAGGGCGATCGCGTGAAGGCTGTTGTACTGGCGATCGAGCCTGACAAGCGCCGCCTGTCGCTGGGCGTGAAGCAGCTTCAGCCGGATGTCTGGGAGACATTCTTCCAGCAGCATCACATCGGCGATGTGGTGCACGGCAAAGTGCTGCGCGTGGCGACCTTCGGCGCGTTCGTCGAGATTGCCGAGGGGGTTGAGGGTCTGTGCCACAACTCCGAGGCAATTGACGGCAACGGCCAGCCCGTTCACATGGAGCCCGGCACCGAGCACGACTTCAAAATCATTAAGATGAATCCGGAAGAGAAGAAAGTGGGCCTGAGCATCCGCGCCGTTGGCGAAGAAGCCTCGCGCTCGGAAGTCGAAGCCTACAAGCATCCAGTTTCGAGCTCAAGCACCAGTTCTACCATCGGCGAGCTGATTTCGTGGAAGCGCGCCGGCGGAGACAGCAACTAGCTCGTGTAGCGCGGGCCCTCCTGCCCGCGAAATCTGAATTCTAAAAGGCCGCCTGCAAATGGTGGCCTTTGATTTTTATAGAGAGCTTGCAGAACTCAGCCGCGCGAATCCGCCCTCCCGCGCCCCGCATCCAAGCGCCATGGATCTTCAACTCGAAGGAAAACGCGCACTAGTGACCGGCTCGACTGCCGGAATCGGATATGCCATCGCAGAGGCACTCGCCAAGGAAGGCGCCAACGTTATCATCAATGGGCGCACCAGTTCTAGGGTCGAAAGTGCCATCAAGTCTCTGGGCAGGACCAGCGTCCGCGGAAAGCTCGAGGGTGCGCCGGCTGATCTGGGCACTGCAAGAGGGGTCAACAGCACGACCCAGCAATTTCCGGACGTCGACATCCTCGTCAACAATCTCGGCATCTTCGATCCCAAGCCTTTTGAGAAAATTCTCGATGAAGAGTGGATGAAGTTCTTCGAAGTAAATGTGCTGAGCGGAGTTCGACTGAGCCGTCACTACTTGCCCGGCATGATGAAGAGAAACTGGGGACGAATTGTCTTTATCTCGAGCGAATCGGCGGTGCAGATTCCCGCCGAGATGATTCACTACGGCATGACGAAAACGGCGCAGCTCGCCGTGTCGCGCGGGCTGGCAGAGACGACGGCGGGCACCGGAGTCACCGTAAATTCCGTACTCGCCGGGCCGACCGCATCAGAAGGCGCCACAGAGTTTGTAAACCGCGTGGCCGCTAGCATGAACAAAAGTACGCAGGAGTTCGAGCAGGAATTCTTCCGTAGCATGCGACCTACGTCGCTTCTCAAGCGCTTTGCTAAGCCCGAGGAGGTTGCCGCGATGGTCGCCTTCCTGTGCAGCCCGCTGTCTTCTGCAACCAATGGCGCCCCCGTCAGGGCAGACGGAGGGGTTGTTCGCTCAATACTCTAGATTCCGCTTTGCGCCACGTGCGCACGTTGACCCCGCAGAGCACAAGGCAAAACAGGTTGGCCGGCACGAAGCCGAATTGAGCTGTTTTCACTCCAATCACGCAAATGATGACGCTGTTCACCGCTGCCAGCGCCCAGCCTTCCCAGCACCGCTTTCCCACCAGGATGGTTGAAACAATGGTTAAAATGCAGGATAAGTAATCAAGCCGCACCAAGTCCGATCGACCTCCGACCAGTTCAATTTGTAGCATTGGCCGCTGCGCCGTCAGTGATTTCGGACGTACGTGTCCGTAACGTCGGTAACGTCTTCGGGTGATGGATGGACATGCATTGCCAAAAAGTGTCGTTCGCCTGCATTTCCCCGCAACCGACGCGGGCTTCAGAGACTCAAACCAAGGACAAGGAGAGAATCATCCTATGGCGAAAAAAGCGAATACGGCGAAGAAGGTATACAACGAAGAGTTCGTGGAAGACCCTGTTTCGACGCCTCGAGGTCTTGGACCCGAGTCGGCGGGACAATCAGGCGACCTGCAGGGACTGTCCGACGTTCCGGGTGCCGATTCAGAAAGCGTCGAAGAATTGATCGAAGAGGGTCAGGCCCTGGAAGCCGACGCCGTCGCCGGGGTGGAGGACGCTCCTGACGCAGACACTCGCGAAGTGCACGTGCACGAACGTCCCGAGGACGATGTGCCCGAAGAGTACAAGGACCAGGATTAGAAGGCTACTTGGTATCGATCTTCAGGTTGATATTGAGCTGCTGGCGATTGTCGAACTGGCTCACCGTTTTGGTGTCGCTCTTGCGCCCGTTGAACTGGGCGTAGACCTCATAGTCGATATTCGGCGCCAGCGACGGGAAGCGGTAGACGCCGTCGTCGCCAACAATGTATGTCTTCACGGCGCGCGTACGCGTATTCGTGAGGTAGACCACGGCGTTCGCCAGGGCGCCGTCTTGTTTGTCGGCAACCCGTCCAGTCAGTGTGCGACTGTTGTCGGATTTCTTTTCAAATGGCTCGCCGAAAGCCGCCGTCGAAACGATCAGCAGCGTCAGAGCAATGATCAAGGCCTTCTTCATCGGGCTTCTCCCCTTCTCTTGCCTCGCACTACTCCTTCACTTCCTTTAGATGCAAACCGATATCCATGCGCTCTTCCGATTCAATCTGAACGGTTACGTCGGTTACAGGATCTATCTTCCTTCCATTCAATGACTTGAGGCCCTTGGTATCGGCCCAGACAATGTAGGTAGCTTTGCCAGCAGGCAACCGCTGGGCGAACTCACCCGTGTGATTTGAGGATAGCTCCCATTTTGCTTTCTTCTGGTCAGCCCGCCGGATCTTCACCTTTACGCCATACACCGGGCGATCATCGGGTCCCCAGACAGTGCCGACGATCAACGCGTAGGACTTGCGGGGATCTTTATGCTGATCGTCGGCTTGGGATTGGGCGAAATTTGGAAGAAGAAGGGCGATTGCTCCGAACAGGACGAGAGATCCCAGGGAGGAATGTATTAGCGTTACAAGGCCGCGCCGGTCACACATCACCGTCTTCAGCTTCCTCATCTTCCTCTTCGTCTTCGTCTTCATCCAGTTCTTCGACCGGTTTCAATTCAAGCGGGTTGACCGTGACAATTTCGAAGTCGGTGCCGCACTCCGGGCAAGAAACGACTTCGCCTTCGTCGACCTCATCCTCTTCGATATCGAGATCGCTTTCACATTCCGGACAATAAACCATGAATGCCTCCGTGCCAGTTCGTACCCTGATAATATTTAATTCTCCCGGGCCAACGGTCAAGTCCTCCCGTTCTTAGGTTCGGGACCGCGCCGTACCGGGAACCGGAGTCGCCTGCGCGTCCAGCAGGCCTCCCCTGGACCAAGATGCCCTGCCAGAGAATTGCGTCGAAATTTTCTATCACACCTCGGACGCTCGCGCTGACCCTATCGATTGCCGCCATTGCGGTGCACCTTCGGGCCGAAGACTCACTTCGGTACTCAGCCGATCCGAAAATTGCCGCCGCCCTGCAGCAAGTTTCCGCCGAGCACGTGCGGGCAAACATCGAGAAACTCGTCAGCTTCGGAACGAGGCTTACGCTGTCCGCACAAGATCCGGCATCGGTCGCATCCAGCCGCGGCATTGGCGCAGCACGCGAATGGATTCGCTCGGAATTCGAGCGCTACTCCAAGGAATGCGGCGGCTGCCTTGAAGTGAAGACCGACGCATTCACCGAAGGGAAAGCCGACCGGATTCCGCAGGCAACGCTAATCACCAATGTTTATGCGGTGTTGAAGGGGACCGACCCCGAAGGCTCAAAACGCATCGTGCTGGTGACCGGTCACTATGACTCCCGCAACAGCGACACATTCGACGCGCAGGGTGACGCGCCGGGCGCCAACGACGACGCCAGCGGCACAGCCGTCAGCTTGGAGTGCGCGCGCGTCCTGAGCAAGCTGAAGTTTCCCGCGACGATTATTTTTCTGACGGTAGCCGGCGAGGAGCAGGGACTCAACGGCAGCGCGCATTTCGCCAAGATGGCGAAGGAGCAAGGCTGGCAACTGGAAGCCGTCCTGAACAACGACATCGTCGGTGGGAACAAAGACCCAGAACAGGATTCCAAGGTCGTGCGCGTGTTCTCGGAAGGCGTTCCAGCGGCGGTCACTGGAAAGCAACTGGACTTGATCCGTAATCTGGGTGGAGAGAGCGACTCGCCCTCCCGCGAACTGGCTCGCTACATCGCAGAAGTTGGCCGCACCTACGATTCAGCAATCAAGCCCCTGCTCGTGTTCCGGCTCGACCGCTACTTGCGCGGCGGAGATCACTACTCCTTCAACCAGCAGGGATTCGCTGCGGTGCGCTTTACCGAGTTCCGCGAAAACTACACGCGCCAGCACCAGAACGTTCGCACGGAGAACGGCATCGAGTACGGAGATTTGTCGAAGTTTGTGGACTTCGACTACGTCTCAAGAGTCGCCCGGCTGAACGGCGCGACGCTGGCCGCCCTGGCATCGGCTCCCGCGCCGCCTGGAAACGTGAAAATCGTGACCAAGGAACTCGTGAACGATTCCACGCTCAAGTGGACCGCCGCTGCAGGAGCAACGGGCTACGAGGTTGTCTGGCGCGCCACCAGCGCGCCAGATTGGGAGCACGCCCAGGATGTCGGCAACCCGACCCAAACGACCCTGAAGCAATCGAAAGATAATGTGATTTTCGGGGTTCGGGCGGTTGATAATGAAGGACACCGGAGTTTGGTGGTGGTGCCAGTCCCGGAGAGATAGAGTCCGACCGGCACTTGGCATGAGCGTTGAAAGGAGAAATCTTTTGGCTCGCGGTCGGGAGTTGACCCTCAGTTTGCCGCCGTTTAGCGGCTGGGTAAAACGGCTAGTCCTGATTTGTGCAGGAGTCTACCTACTGCAGGTGGCCGGAAGAGCCATGTTCCCTCAAGTCGAGGCCTATGGAGAAATCTATCTCGGGCTTGTCCCAACACTGACGGTACATGGCTACATATGGCAGGTGGTCACCTATTCCTTCTTGCACGCCAGCGTAGGCCATCTGCTGGTGAATATGTTCATGCTCTGGATGTTCGGATCCCAAGAAGAAATGGATTGGGGATCGCGTCGGTTTCTCGAGTTCTATCTTTTCTGCGTGGTTGGCGCGGCTCTGGTTACCATCTTCGTAGCCTACACGAGCCTTCCTGGACTGACTCCTCGCACTCTGACGATTGGGGCGTCAGGAGGGATTTATGGCCTGCTGATCGCTTTCGGCATTCTGTATGGCGAGCAGACTGTGTTCCTGTTTCCCATTCCCATTTCTCTCAAAGCAAAGTATCTGGTTGCGATTCTCATTTTTCTGGTAATCATAGCCACGTTTCAGCCTTCGCAAGGCGGCGTTGCCAATTTTGCGCACCTGGGCGGCCTGTTCTTTGGCTTTCTCTACGTTAAGCTGGTGCCAAAACGCGGCCTCACCTTCGTCTTTTCGGAGCAGTTTTTCGGCATACGCAACAACTACTACCGCTGGAAGCGGCGCCGCGCCGCGCGCAAATTCGAGGTCTATATGCGCAAGCATGACCGCGACGTGAAATTCGACGAGCTTGGAAACTACCTACCCCCGGAAGACAACGAGAAGAAGAACGGCGGATCGAAGTCGGGCTGGGTGAATTAGGGAATCTGGTTTGAGGCTCACGAAAATTCCCCCGACGCTTTTCGCCTACAGAAAGAACTTCTGAAAAGCTTCGTGCACCGTCCGAGCTAATTCCTCGCCGCCCATCTTGCCTTTGAAGCCCAGGTCATGTCCTGCGCCCTCTACCTTCAATAGCTGCGTCTTTGCCGGAATAAGTTTAAGCGCCGCGTCCATCTCCTCAATCGATCCAAAGGGATCGCGGTCGCCTTCCACAAACAGGCTGGGCGTGCGCAGGTTGGGCAGATGTTGCGTGCGCAGTCGATCCGGCTTGCGTGGAGGGTGGAGTGGATAGGAGAGCAGGAGCAGTCCTTCCACGAGGTTCGGCTCCTCGGTGCAGAGCATCGTCGACTGACGGCCTCCATAGGAGTGACCTCCCAGGAAGACATGGCGCGTGGCGATCTTTCGCACGGCCGCCACTGCGTTCTTCAGGCCATCGCGGTCGCGGGCCGCGTCACCCGGTCCGGGCGGCCCATGGGGACGTGTTTGCCGATAGGGAAGGTCGCAGCGCAGGACGACGAAGCCCGCAGAGGCGAATCCCTTCGCCAAAGCAACGAGCAGGGGAGCTTGAGCATTTGAACCCGCACCATGCGACAGCACCAGGGCGTCGCCATTCGCATTGCGCGGTCGATGCAGGAAGCCGCGCACATCCGGCGGTGCGGAGAATTCGAGGCTGGTCTCGGACATTGGCTTGGCAATTGTAAAGCCGGCCCTCTGCCGGCAGTCGCGAGGGCGTCTCGCCCTCGCAAGTGGCGGCGAGACGCCGCCACGACTGCCGCCGGGACGGCGGCGCTACACTCTAAAGCTGAATTTCTTCCAGGCTCTCGTGCACCTTCAGGATCTGAATCTCATGCGCAAGCTTCGCCCAGCATTTCTGGGCATTCGGATCTTCCAATGCCGCGCGGCGGGATTCGTCTGATTTCCAGAAACGTACCAGCACATATTCGTCGGGGCTGCGATAAAGCACGTCGCGGCTGTAACCTCCGACCGCCATCACGCCCGACAACTCCTTCACCGTAGAGAGCGCCTGCTCTTCGTGGCCGGGCAGCGGCACGAACACTGCGACCGATAAGATTTCGCTCGACACGTCTCGTCGCTCCCCGCTATTTACGTGCTGCTTTCTTTGATCGCTTCTTTACGCGCTTTCCGGAGCTCTCCGCACCGGGCGGCAGCACCTTGTGCAGCCGCATAAAATTCGTTGACCCTGACGCCATCTGGGTACCCGCCACCACTCCCAGCACATCCCCAGGCGTTAACTGCCCGCGATGCAGCAACTCCCGCTCTGCCGTATTCACCATGTCTTCGGCCGTGCGCGACAGCTCGCGGCGCTGCACCGGATGCACGCCCCAGAACAGGTTCAGCCGATTGCATACTGGGCCAGTGTGGCTGAAAGCATATATCTTCACCCGCGGACGAAACTTCGAAATCATGCGGGCCGTGTTGCCGCTCTCGGTAAAGATCGCAATCGCGCCCATGGGCAGGTCTTCGGCAGCGTAAGAGATCGATTCACAAATCGCCTCAGCCACGGAAAGCTGATGGCGGTTGCGGCGCCTGCGCGGTTCGCTGAACGCGGCCATGTTGTGCTCAGCCTCGATGACGATGCGGCTCATCATGGCCACGGCCTCGCGCGGATACTGGCCGTTGGCCGTTTCCCCCGAAAGCATGACCGCGTCCGTGCCATCGAATACCGCGTTGGCCACGTCGCTGGCCTCGGCCCGCGTGGGGCGCGGGTTTTCGATCATCGACTCCAGCATCTGCGTCGCGATGATCACCGGCTTCCTCCACTCTGCTGCCCGCCGGATCACGTGCTTCTGAATTACTGGAACCTGTTCGGGGAGCATCTCGACGCCCAGGTCGCCGCGCGCCACCATCACGCCATCGGCCGCGTCAAAAATCTCTTCCAGCTGTTCGAGGGCTTGCGGCTTTTCGAGCTTGGCGATCACCGGAACATTGCCGCCGTAATCGAGAATCAACTGCTTGACCTCGCGCACGTCAGAAGCGGAGCGCACGAACGAAATCGCCACCAGATCGACGTCATGCTTCAAGCCGAACTCGAGATCCTTGCGGTCCTTTTCCGTCAGGGCGGGAATGGTGAGCGCCGCGCCGGGCAGGTTGATGCCCTGATGCTCGGCCAGCAGGCCGCCATTGACCACATCGCATTCCACGTCCTGTCCGCGCCGGCTGCGCACACGCAGCTCGATCAGGCCGTCGGAAAGAAGGATGCGCGCGCCCGGTCCCACCTCGCGCGCGAGTCCGGAGAAGGTCGTCGCGATCATGGTGGACGTGCCCGGCACATCCCTGGGAGTGATCGTGACGCGGGAGCCCGTCTCGAGCAAAACCGATTCGTGCCCTTTCAGGCGCCCAGTGCGGATCTTCGGCCCTTGCAGGTCCTGCAGGATGCAGACCGTTCGTCCTTCTTTGCGCGCCGCTCGGCGAATGCGCTCGACGTTGTGGGCGTGGTCCTCGTGCGAGCCGTGAGAGAAATTCAGGCGGGCCACATCCATGCCCAGGCGAAGCAAATCGCGCAGGATAACTTCAGTGTTCGATGACGGACCGATGGTGGCAATGATTTTCGCGCGCCGGATGTCCGCCGACCCACCTTCAGAGCGCAAATCGAGCGTGGCGCTACGTTCCGCATCGCGCTGCAGATTGGAAATCTCGCCAGACACCAGATCGAACTTTCCAGGCTTCAAAGCTTAGTGCTCCAAGTGACGGAGGCCGAAGGTTGCAGAAGATTGGTTTCGTAACGCGCGGTTCAACGCGCGGGCACATGCAGTGTCGCGCTCGACTCCAGCAGTTCCTTCCCCAGAAACGCGCGCGGGAACAGCATGGCATTGAATTCGGCGCCAATCAGTACGATGAGCGAGATCATGTACATCCACACCAGCAGCGCGATGCCCACTCCCAGCGAACCGTAGATGATGCTGTAGTCCGCGTAGCCATGCAGGTACATGCTGAACAGCGTCGTGGCCAGGAACCAGAGAGCGGTGGCTAGCGTGGCCCCGGGCAAGACACTGTGCCAGGGCTGGGTACGCGGCACGGCGTTGTGATAGATGAGCGCAATTACAGCGATGCTGGTGAGCGTCGCGATAATCCAGCGTGTCACCGTCCACAACAGGCTGATGTACAGGCTGAATTCGTGTCCGGTATGGAACAGGATGCGGGTCTCGATGCCCGAGCCAAACGCGACCATCACCGTGGCGAAGGTAAGGGGGATACCCGCCATGATCACCAGCGAAAACGCGATCAGGCGCTCCTTCAGTAGTCCCCAGACTTTGGGCAGCTGATAGGCGTTGCGGAAGCCTTCCATCCACGAAATCATGGTACCGGAGGCGGTCCAAAGCGTCAGGAGCGAGGTACTGATCAGCAGTCCGACCGGACGCTGATTGGTGCCCCGCAGGTAGGCGATGGCGGTAGCGGATCCCGCAGGGAGAATGCGTCCCAGCGCGTATGAGACTTCGCGCAGGTAGGTGTCCCCGCGGCTCAGCGTGGCCAGCACCGACCCCACGACCAACAGCGCGGGGAAAAACGTCAGGATCGACGAATATGCCGAAGCCTTGGCGACGGCAAACTGGTCGTGCTCAAAAGCCCGCCAGGT
>DASRDJ010000404.1:0-22928 GCA_035652655.1 Terriglobales bacterium | reverse complement strand
AGTTCTCAGTTCTCAGTTCTCAGTTCTCAGTTCTCAGTTCTCAGTTCTCAGTTCTCAGTTCTCAGTTCTCAGTTCTCAGTTCTCAGTTCTCAGTTCTCAGTTCTCAGTTCTCAGTTCATCTCTCCTCGGGGAAGATTTTGCTTGCTCGACGTTCGTCGCTCGTGGCTCACTGATTA
Source organism: Terriglobales bacterium (assembly GCA_035652655.1). Taxonomy (GTDB): domain Bacteria; phylum Acidobacteriota; class Terriglobia; order Terriglobales; family Acidobacteriaceae; genus Gp1-AA133. The sequence continues at coordinate 22,752 of DASRDJ010000404.1, read as the reverse complement.
AATTTTTCCATGTGCCGGAATCCGCTGGTGGCGATGTAGGCTGCGAGGAAGATTGTGCCGTTGTAGGCCATGTGCATAAGGACCGTGGCGGCCACCGACTTTTTTAACGCGCGCACTGTCGTCAGTGTGACGCCCACCAGGAAAATCACCAGCACCGGTCCCCAGGAGTATTTAAGCTGCGAGGCGTGAATCGAGGCAAAGGCCAGCGCTGTAAGAACGATCGCGGGAATCATGCGCAGTCGCCGCGCCAGTACTGGGTAAACGAATCCGCGAAAAAAAAGTTCCTCGAACAGCGGTGCGAAAAAAACTCCGAACAGCGATAGCACGTAGGCGTCACGCGCGGTGCGGAAGAAATCGTCGATGGGCGCGTGCTTGGGCATGGGCAGCAGGTAGGCGAACGGCACCAGGCACAACTCGAGTCCGACACCGGCAAGCAGATACAGACCCCAGTTCTGCGGCCAGTTCCAGCGAATGCCTTCGAGCACGCGGCCGTTGGTCTGCGATGCCACGATGGCGTACATCACGAGCAGAACCAGGAAATAGGCGAGCAACTGTCCGCCCACGATGACTTCCGGCCGTTTCAGCGATTCCAGAAAAGGAGCGGACGGAGAAAATCGACGGTGCACGAAATATGCGGTTCCCAGAACGCAACCGAACATTGCGATGAGTGTGATCACCGTAAGGCCCAGCACATCCCAGAAACTCCACGATGGATTTTCATCCGGAGATGCCGCCACGGGCGAAGCCACTGGCGGAATGGGTGATTCTGGAAGCGGGGGCGGAACGAAAATTGGATTCTCGGGAGCGGACACGGAGTGTAGATGGCCTTCTCGATTCAATGTACACGAGAAGGGATCAAGGGAGCGAGTGCCCCTCCGAATTGAAACAAAAAGTTGAGGACCGCGAGGACGGCGTGGCGAACTCCGAAGAGTTCAATGGCTCTAGAGCAGCGGCCAACTCTCAAACGTCAGGAGTCCTCCTAGCAGCCTGCTGTGAATAGGGAACTCTGCGACCATCGCGTGGCTGGTTCAGAGTTTCGGCGGTTGCACCTCGTAATGCAACTGAACGACGCCGTCCGGGAATTCTTGTACACGAAGCAGGCGGAGAGCCACCTCACGATGCCGGGGTGCAAGCAGCGGAATCCCTTCCCCGATGAAGGTTGGCACGACGCTAATAATGAACTCATCGATCGCGCCCTCGTCGAGGAAGGACGCGATGATCTCGCCTCCGCCCATCATCCACACGTTCTTGCCGGCTTGGGCGCGGACGCGTTCGGCAAAGGCCCCGATCGACTCGGTGACGAAGGTGACGCCCGCTGGCACAGAGGCAGGCGCCAACCTCCGAGAGAACACATAGTGCACGGAATTTGCGCTGAAGCGTGCGCCCAGTTGCAGACTTCGGTCGAAGGTCTTGCGGCCGAGGATCTTGGCATCGGTAGAGCGCTCGAATTCCGGGAGGCCGTAGAAACCCTTCGGAGCCGGACGTTCCGTCAGCCAATCGAGGTTGCCATCGGGTCGAGCCACGAAGCCGTCCGCACTCGTCGCAAGATTGACGATGATTTTTCGCCGTTGCACGACACCCCCATGGGAGTTTCTAACAGCGAAACCGGGCAGATGCGGCCAGCGCGTGGGCGCCCAACATATGCAGGGCCTGCTAGGCTTCTGCCACCGCCACCGGTAACTTTGTTCTGGGCTGGGCCGAAGTTCGCCGCACGCCGACCAGATCCTGCCATTGCAGAACGATATCAGCCGCAAGCACAGAGAATGCCAGGCAGACCCAGACGATCGTTTCGATCGCACCGGGGCCGAGCATATCCCACCCGGTCACGCCGCCGATCACCCGCACCTCAAGAAAGACGATGGCTACCGCGAAACTCCGTGTCATCCACTGGCGGTGCAGATTCACGTTGCCGCGGAGGATGAAAAGAAGTGCGATTGCCGTCGTCGTCATCCAAAGCGTGGCGTCCACAGCCCCCGCGATGCTGAAGGATCGCGTCGCGCCTGATCGTTCCTGGAAGAATTGAATATAGAAGCCGAGCGGACCGGCCACGAACACGCCGGCAATGTAAAAGCGCCCTACTACCCGGTGCAACTTCGCATACTTTTTCCGCAAGCGATCGGAGAACTGCATGGGGCCAAGCAGAAGAGCGCACGCTCCGGCAATGCCGTGCGGAAGCAACCACCATTTGAACGGCTGGTAGTGATGCCACACAGGATGGTTGGCATGGATAAGAAAGCTTTCGTTGTGGTTGAGAACGTAAGCCATCATTAAGCCTACGAAGGCAAAAACCAGGTATTTCGGGCGCAGAAAAGAGTTGCGCACCGCAGTCACAGACGCAGTGGCCATGTTTCCCCCAAGCAGGATGGAGTGAGACGAATCCGTTAGAGCCCCGCGGCACTATACAACCAGACGCGGGTGGGCGTTATAGCTCTTTTGGGGGAGACTATGGCCAATTAAGCATGAGAGATTGCGGGAATGCGAGGGGATCAGCGCCTAGGCTTTGCGTCGGGCGCCATTGCCATTGAAAAAGTGCGCGAGTGCCTGGCCGGTGTACGACTTTTTGACGCGTGCCACCTGCTCTGGTGTCCCCTGCGCGACCAAACGCCCGCCATCTTCGCCACCTTCGGGGCCGAGATCGATGAGCCAATCGGCGTTGCGGATCACATCGAGATTGTGCTCGATGATGATGACCGTGTTGCCGAGGTCGGTCAGGCGATGCAGCACGTCGAGCAGTTTCTTCACGTCGTCGAAATGCAGGCCGGTGGTGGGTTCGTCGAGCAAGTAGAGCGTCTTGCCGGTCTGGCGTTTGGAGAGTTCGCGCGCCAGCTTGATGCGCTGCGCTTCGCCGCCCGAAAGCGTGACGGCTGACTGGCCGAGGTGCACGTATCCGAGTCCAACATCGACCAGCGTCTGCAGTTTCTGCCGCACTTGCGGAATGTTTTCGAGAATCGGCAGCGCGTCGGCGACAGGCGTCTCGAGCAGATCGGCGATCGAGTACCCCTTGTACTTCACCGATAGCGTTTCGTGGTTGTAGCGGCGTCCGTTGCAGACTTCGCACACCACGTACACGTCCGGCAGGAAGTTCATCTCGATGCGGCGCTGGCCTTCGCCTTGGCAAGCTTCGCAGCGTCCGCCAGAGACGTTGAATGAAAATCGTCCGGGCTTGTAGCCTCGTTCGCGGGATTCCGGAAGCATCGCGTATAAATCGCGGATCTGAGCGAACACTCCGGTGTAGGTGGCCGGGTTCGAGCGCGGCGTGCGGCCGATCGGGGATTGATCGATGCGGATGACTTTGTCGACGGCTTCCGCACCAGAGATCGTTCTATGCTGGCCGGGTTCCTCGCGCGAGCGGTAAAGCTGCCGGGCGAGCGCGCGGTACAGGATGTCGTTCACAAGCGTCGACTTGCCCGACCCCGAAACGCCCGTGACAACGGTCATGACGCCCAAAGGAAAAGTCACGTCGAGATTCTTGAGATTGTTTTCACGAGCACCCAGAATTGCGATCGCGTGGCCGTTGGTGTGGCGGCGCTCAGGCCGCATCTCGATGGCAACTTTGCCGGAGATGTAGGCGCCGGTGAGCGAGTCGGGCGCTTTCATGATGTCGCCGGGCGTACCTTGCGCGACCAGGCTTCCGCCGTGGCGGCCTGCGCCAGGACCAAGATCAATCACGTAGTCGGCGCGGCGGATCGTGTCTTCATCGTGCTCGACCACCAGAACGGTGTTGCCAAGATTGCGTAAGTCTTCAAGCGCGGCCAGCAGGCGGTCGTTGTCGCGGTGATGCAGGCCGATGGAAGGCTCATCCAGAACGTAAAGAACGCCGCGCAGCTTTGATCCAATCTGCGTTGCAAGGCGGATACGCTGGCCTTCTCCTCCCGAAAGCGTCGCAGCTGAGCGGGAGAGTGAAATGTAGCCGAGGCCGACGGCGTGCAGGAACTGCAGGCGCTCCACAATCTCATGCATGATGCGGCCGGCGATGAGTTCTTCGCGGCCCTTGAGCTTGATCTTTTCTGCGACCTCGAAGGACCGGGCCACCGACAGCCCAGTGAAGTCGGCGATCGACATGCCGTTGACCTTCACCGCCAGGCTCTCCGGGCGCAGGCGTTTGCCATGACATGCGGGGCATTCGGTAGCCGACATGAAGTCGAGCAGCCATTCGCGGTAGCTGTCGGAACTCGATTCCTCGAGACTTTGTTTCAAATACCCGAGAACGCCTTTGAACCCGGTCTTGCCACCTTTGCCCGCTTCACCGTAGAGCACGAGGTTCTGAATCTTCTCGGGAAATTTCTCGAAGGGCGTCGAGAGTTCGAAGCCGTGAGCGGCTGCAGCGAGCTGCAGCATGTGTTGCAGATTCTGCGAGCCGGAGCCCGGGCCGAGGCCGCCATCAAGCAGTGGCTTGGACCAGTCGACGATGATCTTCGCGGGGTCGAAATCGTACTTGCTGCCCAGGCCGTGACATTCGGGGCAGGCACCGTAGGCGCTGTTAAAAGAAAACGAGCGCGGCTCGAGTTGCGGAACATTGATGCCGCAGTCGGGACAGGCGAGGCGCGATGAGTACAGCGTCTCTTCGCCGCCCACTACAGCGACTTGCACCAGGCCGCCGGCCAATTTCATCGCCAGCCCCACCGACATTTCCAGGCGATGTTCGATTCCCGGCTTCACGAGCAAGCGGTCGATCACGACTTCGATCGTATGGTTCTTGCGCTTGTCGAGCGACAGTTCGTCTTCCAGGTTGATCAGTTCGCCGTCCACCCGGGCGCGCGTGAACCCGTGCTGGACGAGCTTTTCCATCTCTTTTTTGAACTCACCCTTACGTCCCCGGACGATGGGGGCCATGACCATTACGCGGTCTTCCGGGGTCAGGGACATGACCCGTTGGACAATCTGCTCCGCCGACTGCCGGGCGATGGGCCGGCCGCATTTGGGACAGTGCGGCACGCCGATCGAGGCGTAAAGAAGACGAAGGTAATCATAGATTTCGGTAATGGTCCCGACGGTCGATCGGGGACTGCGGCTGGTGGTTTTCTGCTCGATCGAGATCGCCGGGCTCAGGCCGTCGATGGCGTCAACGTCCGGACGTTCCATCTGATCAAGGAATTGGCGGGCATAGGCGGAAAGGGTCTCGACGTAACGGCGCTGGCCTTCGGCGTAGATCGTGTCGAAAGCGAGCGACGATTTCCCGGAACCGCTGAGGCCGGTAATCACTGTCAGGGTATTTCGGGGGATTTCTACGTCGATATTTTTCAGATTATGCTGGCGCGCCCCGCGCACCGAAATCTTGGTAATAGCCATCAGAGAACCGAAAGTAACAGCTGTCCCTTCGTAACGTGGACGGGTGCACAGAATTGTTGGAAAGTGGGGATGCGCACTTCTACACAGGTATCTTATCGGTCAACAGCGACCAGCGTCAACGCGGGTAGATTGAAGAAAAGCCGCGGCGAAGTTGGGGCGGTTCGGCCCTAAGTTCCTGGAAGAAGGCGAATTAAGTAACTTAAGGCGGGCCGAACTTGAACGCGTACCTGGCAACAATAGTTCTGTTCTCAACGGTGGTCGCGGCACTCGGATTAGGGGTGCTGTCGGCAAGCTGGGTGGTGAACGGTATTCTCGATACGTTTGGACCGCGCACGCACGAAGAAGCGGCGCCGGCCTTCATCCCAACCCAAACTCACGCAAGCGGCGACTAGTTCTCCTCCCCTAGTCCCTTCCTCTCCGTCGCTCCCGATTGCCATTCCCTACGTCTCTTCCTGCTATTGCTCCGCTACCGCAGCCTGAAAGAAAACACAGAAATTCAGAGAAATGCTGAGACCATTGGGATCCGCGAATCCGTTGATGCTCGTGGCACGCACACGGAAGGCTTAGAAGATTTCTCCGTGGCTCGGTAGTGGATGTGCGTCGGCGAGGCTAGCAGGAAAGCGAAGGAGTGAGCTTTGCGCTACTCGGGCTTGGCGGGTGTAGGCGCGGCCCCGGTGGGCGGCTGATTTGGAAGAACTCCCGGAGGCGTCTGGGCGTTCTGTCCAGGCTGGCCTGTCTGACCGGGCTGCTGGTTCTGCTGTTGCTGCATTTGTTGCTGCTGGCGCTGCAGTTCCTGCAGAAGCTGTTCGGGCGTCTTGGGAGTGTTCGGCTGCCCGTTGTTGTTCTGCTGGCTCTGATCGGCTTGTTCGGGCTGATCGTCGGGCGCGTCGGCCTCTTCGGCGCCATCATCGCCCGATTGCCCGACCTCGGCTGGAGTAGCGGTCATCATGGCAGGCTGCGCGAAGCCGCGCTGTGCACCGCCAGGAAGGTTGGACGCGGTGGTTGCCGTCTCCGGACCGCTGGTCCGTGGCGTCAGAACGATGCTCTGGATTGCTTTTGGATCGGTGATTGATCCAACCATCACGTAGTTGAAATGCGTACCGTTGAGCAGGTCGGCGAGTACGGATCGCGCCGGACCGGGCCCGAGATCGGCCACCACCCGCTCATTCGCATTCGGCGGAATGTCGAGTTCCGCGCCGGTCTGCTCGCGGACTTCTTTGAGAACGTCCGACAATGTGGAATTGTGGGCGACGATGGTCAGCTCGCCTTCGGAGAAATTCACTTTTGGCGCTACCGCTGGGACCTGTTCGAGCGGCAGCGGCTGCAGCGGTGCCGGGGTGTAGGCCGGCAGCTGAGGCTTCGCCTGCTCCTGCGTCGGTGGCTTTTTCTTGGGTTTGCGAACGCCGCCTCTCTGGGCAGAAGCGTCGGGGCTGAATGCGAACAGACACAGGCACGCCGTCATCGAAATTGATGCGATTTTCAGCGAAAAGCCTGTCATGAATGCTTCGATTCCGAGTCGGCAACCGTGGTTGCCGAGCAACTTCATCCCGTAGAACTATTGACAAAATTATAACACCCTGCCAGCAGCCGACTGCGGTTATGCATCACACTTTAGTGCACATCCTTGACGTGCGGGGGCGCAAGCGAATAAGTTGCCCGTATCGTGTGAAATCGCCCAAAAGGGGCGCAAAACTATGTATATCAAGGGGAACGGTTTGAGTCGCTTTTCTTGCATACGTAGCCTGTTTTTATTGGGCTTGCTGGCGCTGACGGCGTCGGCCCTTGGACAGACCTGCCTGACCTCCGATGAGATCGATGCTGCCAGCAAGGCCGCGCTGGAAAATGCCGGACGCCAGTATTTTGACTGGACGTCGAAGGGCGACACGGCGTCCATCAAGCAGAATTCGATTCCGGCGCTCGCGTCTGACTTCGGTGGGGTTGAAACAGCGGTGCGCGATAACCAGGCGAACTTCACGGGCGCGCCGACGACCTTGCGTCCCCTGTTCGTTTTGAGGGCGGAGGGCGCGCAGCCGATCGCGCGCGCAGAATTTTTGTGCGGTGTATTCGGTAAGACTGGGCAGACGAACAGCAGCGCCGTGTTCGTGATCCCGAACCTGCCGCCCGGCGATTACGGCATTGTGATTATGGACGTGGCGTCAAAAACGCCGGAGACGCTATCTCTGGTCCTGCAGAAAGCGGGCGCCGACTGGAAACTGGGCGGCTACTACGCGCGCCCCTCGCAGGCCGGCGGGCACGACGGCGCGTGGTTTCGAGATCGCGCGCGTCAGTTCAAAAGCAAGGGCCAGAATCACAACGCATCGATGTACTACCTCAAGGCGCGCGAGTTGATGGTCCCGGTCCCGTTCATGAGCACGATGGAAACCGACAAGCTGTATGACGAGTCGCAAACCGTGCAAGTTCCGGACGCGCCTTCAACGGAAAATCCCGTCGACGTTCTGGCCGGAGGGAAAACGTATCGGTTCACGAGCATTTTTCCAGTGGGCATCGATAGTGACATCGATCTGGTCGCGAAGTACCAGTGCCCCAGCGTGGCCAATACCGCGCAGACGTATCAGGACAATCTGGCAGCTATCAAGGCGCTGGTGGCGAAGTATCCCGAATACCGCGACGGATTTTCAGCGATCATTGCACGCGCCGTGGAGCCGTCAGGGAAGGATTACGGGACTATGGTGGCGGTGAAGGATATAAAGTAGTTCTCAGTTCTCAGTTTGGCACAGCTCGCCAATGGGTTACCTGCTCGAACGTTCATCCGTCACATCCTAGCGGTTTGGATTGTCACACTCTCTCAGCAGAGAGATTTTATGGGACAGTCTTATCGTGATCTCATAGCGTGGCAAAAGGCGATGCAACTCGTAACTGACATTTATCGTGAAACCAAATCTTTTCCCGTTGAAGAGCGGTACGGACTCACGAACCAGCTTCGGAAGGCTGCCGTTTCTGTTCCCAGCAATATCGCAGAAGGCCAGGCCCGGTTTTCACCCAGAGAATTCCATCGATTCCTTAGCATTGCTCGCGGTTCCCTGGTCGAAGTCGAGACTCAGATTGAGATTGCGACGAACCTCGGTTTCTTAGCGCACGCGGCGGGTTCCAGGTTGCACAAGCAGACATCTGAGCTGGGTAGAATTCTTAACGCTCTGCTTGCTTCGATAAGACCCAATAGATGTAATGATCCGACGGTTTAATTTTCAAATCGAACTGGCTGAATTGTGGCAAACTTCTGGACCTCAAAACTGAAAACCGACAACCGAAAGCCGAGAACTGAGAACCGAGAACTGAGAACTGAGAACCGAGAACCGAGAACCGAGAACCGAGAACTGTACCCTCACTTCTCCTGATCAAACGTACACTCCCGCGGACTCTTGTCTTCCCGCAATCCCAAAAACACCGGTGCCCTTAACTTCTGCCCGCCTTCGTTCGTCAGATGCGTCCATTCTGAATATTCGATTTCTGCTACCAGTTTGGGTTTGATCCAGTGGGCGCGGCGTAGGGCGTCGACCGGACCGTGGAACGGGTTTTCCTTGGTTTCGAGTTTGTTCAGTACTTTCCACATGGCGGCCAGCGTTTTGTGATCGAAGCCGCTGCCCGCCTGCCCGACATGGATCAGCCTGCCTTCCTTGTCGTATAAGCCCAGCACAATCGATCCGAAATACTGCCGGCTGCCTTCGGGATCCGTGTACCCACCGATGACGCATTCGATCGTGTGCCGGATTTTGATCTTCAGCCAGTTGCGGCTGCGGCGCTCTTCATAGGGACAGTCGCGCTTCTTGGCCAGGATTCCTTCCAGTCCCTGCTGGCGGGCGGCCTCGAACAGTGCTTTGCCCTCTGCGACGAAGTGGTCGGAGTAGCGAATCGTGTCGTTGGGAGTAGTCAGCAGCGTGGCGAGTAACGCCTTGCGGTCTTCGAGTGTGGCGCGGCGCAGGTCGTAGCCGTCGGCATAGAGCAGATCGAACGCGTAATACAGAATTGAAATGTCGCGCTGCGGAGCGACGCGCCGGTTGCGGTCGCGAAAGCCGGTGCGCTGCTGCATCAAGCTGAAGGAGGAATTGCCCTGCTCGTCGAGCGCGATGACTTCGCCGTCGAGGACGGCGGTCTTAGCATTCACATATTTCGCCATGTCATGCAGGTCGGAGTACTGGCCCGTAAGGTCATTTTGATTGCGCGATACGAGACGCACGGTACCTTTTTCAAGGAAGGCGATCGCGCGGTAGCCGTCCCATTTGATTTCGAAGAACCATTCGGGGCTGTCGAAGGGATCTTCGATGGAGGTGGCGAGCATCGGGTAGATTGCGGTAGGCATGGGCGCTTTCCTTGCGCCTGGGACATCTTGCACCGCGATGGGAGTGGTCGCGCGCTGAGAAGAGCGCTTCACCACAGGGGACACAGAGGAAGGTGGCGCTTCAGATGACGTCGCTACATTGTTAAGGGTGATTCGCGATTGCCTGGATCGCGACTTGGCGGAATTGCTCGCCCTCTTCGTAGAGCGCCGAGCGGTTGCGTCTGCGGTTACGCGGACTTCCGGCGCGGGTTCAGCGTTTTTTTTTCTGGCGCGGCCGCGCGAATCTCGGTTGTCTTCGACTTCGAGGGTTTCGTGAACGATTTCTTCTTTGCAGAAGTCGCCTTTGCAGAATCTGGCGTCACCGCTTTCTTTTCGGCGGATTTTTTCTCGTCGAACTTCTTGATTGCGTCCGCCAGCCAGGGCGCTTTTACTTTTCCACCTCGACCTGACGGGCGACTGCGCCATTCGGCGGACGCGTCGTCGCCGGCGATCTCGTCCATGCTGCGCTCGGTGAGCACAGAGCTATCGTATTGATCGATGTCGTACTCTTCGACTTCGTGCTCGTCGTGCTTTTTGATCATCAGCCACTCGTTGCCTTTGCTTCCGGGACGGCGGCCCTTCATCTTGATAAGGGCGAAGTCGCCGTTCAGGCGCTTGCCCTTCAGGCGGAATTTCAAGTCGCCCTTCGCCAGCATGGCGCGCGCTTCATCGTCGGTGGTCGGGACGTATTTGCCGTCGACCGGCACCGAGCCTAGAGGCTGCCAAGTGCCGACGTCCCACACCATCACTGATCCGGCGCCGTAGTTGTCGGCCGGAATGTTGCCTTCGAAGTCGAAGTAAGAAACGGGATGATCTTCGACGTGCATGGCGAGGCGCTTGTCGGCCGGATCGAGTGACGGGCCTCGGGGCACGGCCCACGACTTCAGCACGCCGTCGAGTTCGAGGCGGAAGTCGTAATGAAGGTGCGAGGCTCGGTGCTTCTGCACCACGAAGCGGTGTGCGGATTTCTTTTCGACCTTGCCGGAAGGCTCGGGGGTCGCGTCAAAGCGGCGTTTTCGCTGATATTCCTCAAGAGCCATGGGCGACATTGTAGCCGGAAGTCGCGGAACGCGGCTATGGAGTAGAGTACTGAGTCGCGAAAAGATTTCTACCGCAAAGTTCGCAAAGAAAACCCGCGAAGGACGCCAAGAAGAACTCGAATCGGGGGCTTCGCGAACTTTGCGAACGTTCTTTGCGGACTCTGCGGCTAAAAGCTTTGTCTCCGGCTAAGGGCAAGATGAAACGTGAATATCCAGACAGTCCGCTGGTCGGCGTGGGCGCGATCATCATTGAGGAAGATCGCGTGGTGCTCGTAAAGCGCGGGCATCCTCCGCTGGAAGGGAAGTGGTCGATCCCCGGTGGCGTCCTTGAGATCGGTGAGACGCTGCGGAAGGCAGCCGTCCGCGAGGCGCTCGAGGAAACCGGGCTAGCTGTAGAGCCAGGCGAATTGCTGGGCGTGTTTGAGCGCGTGATTCCCGATGAGCAGGGGCGGATGCGCTATCACTATGTGCTGATCGATTTTCTATGCCGACGGGTTGCGGGAGACTTACAGGCCGGCGATGACGCGCGCGAAGTGCGTTGGTTCCGGCGCGAGGAGCTGGCTGGGCTGGGGTTGGCGCGGGAGACGGAAGAAGTAATTCTGAAGGGGTTTCAGAAATACACGGTTTAAAGGGATTTTCACCACAGAGACACAGAGTCACAGAGAAAACAATTCTCGGCTTTTCTCTGTGTCTCTGTGACTCTGTGGTTAGAAGGTCCGCGGATTTAGATCTCATTGCCAAGGAGGCCGTATGCCGGAAGCCCGGAGTTCCCGCGTTCAGGCGTTGATGTATGTGGGGTTCGTGTTTCTGTTCAGCTCAGTATTTTATTTTCTGATGCTGCGAGCTCATTCGATCGGCGGAGGCGGTGGGCTCTACGTGACCGGCATCATGTGGTGTCCGGCGCTGGCGGCGTTCACAACCTTGTGGCTGAACGGGCGTAAGGTTTCTGAGCTGGGATGGAAGTGGCCCGCGCGGAAGTACACGCTCATGAGCTGGTATGTGCCGCTGGTCTACGCGGCGATTGCTTACCTGATCGTGTGGATCGGCGGACTGGGCGGATTCCCCAACCACGAGTACATGCAGAGCCTGGTCGGGCGGATGGGATTACGTCTCTCGCCGGCAGCATCGACCGTGCTCTATGTGTTGCTGGTTGGGAGCTACGGGCTGATCGGCAGCATGGGACGCGCGCTAGGGGAAGAGATCGGCTGGCGCGGATTCTTGGTGCCGGAACTATCGAAGACTCTTAGTTTCACGGCCACCGCATTGATCAGCGGGATCGTGTGGGCGACTTGGCACTATCCGGGTTTGATCTGGGGCGACTACAACAACGGCACTCCGGCATGGTACGGGCTTACGTGCTTCACGGTGATGGTGGTGGCGATCGCGGTAGTGTTCGCGTGGCTGCGGCAGAAGTCCGGAAGCTTGTGGACGGGGGCTATCCTGCATGCCAGCCACAATCTGTACGTGCAGGCGATCTTTACTCCGCTGACTGCCGATCGCGGGAGGACCGCGTGGTTTATCGATGAGTTCGGTGCGGTGCTGCCTTTGGTGGCCGTTGCGTTCGCGATTTATTTTTGGACCCGGAGAAGGGAAGTGGAATCCACTACCCTCTCCAACGCGGAGCTTGCAGTTGCAACCGGCTAGAACGCCGGGCGAGCGTTCACCACAGAGTCAAAGAGACACAGAGGAAAGCCTTCTTGAGATTTCTCTGTGACTCTGTGTCTCTGTGGTGAACAACCTCTCAGCTTCTTTTCGTGGCCATCTTTTTCGGCGCGATCAGGCGCCAGGCGTCGAGCAGATACGCTGCGAGCTCTTCGTCGTCGATTTGATCGAGTTGAATGCCCACCCATCCGCGTACGCCGACGTAGGGAGGCAGGTAGAACTTCCCGGGTTCGTTCTTGATCAGGCTCGGTTGGGCTCCGGGCGGCACCGGAAGCCAGACGGCCATGTGGCCATCGTCGTGGTGATTGTTCACGAACATGGCGTAAACCTTCTTCTTCACGAAGAAGGTCGGCTCGCCGTGGGAAAGCTTCTCAGTCGTGTCAGGCAGGGCAGAACAGAGACGGCGAACGCGACGTAGATGCTCTTCACCGGCCGCCAGTTTTTTAGCGGGACCTTTCATGTCGACCTCGGCCCCTGAATTCTAGAAGAGGGCTGAATTCCCCGTAGCCCTCTGCGCAGAAGAAACTTCTGAAAAGTAAAACGGCCCGCGCACGATTAAGCGCGCGGGCCGCCGGTGGTACTGTTGGGATTGACCAAGAGGTGGTCACTCTACGTGGCCTCTTCGGCAACTCCGGGTCCCAGTTCGACCTGCAACTGGGCGGATCGGAACCCTAACTCACCGTTAGTGTGCGGGCTGTAACGCTCCGTGGTGCCTGACGGCGCCTGCAGAACGTCCCGCTTAGAGCGACCGCTCTAAGTCGCAGCCACCTCACCTGGTCTTTTGCTACTACTACCATCTGAACTTTGCATTCGACCACCTCCTTTCCGGTGTAATCGCAGACTAGTACGGAAAGGGCGGGCGCGTCAACCGGCACGAAAGTGTGTGCCGGGGGAGTCAATAGAAGACGTTCTGCGGAAATCTTTCTTCTCGGACTGTGCCTGACGCTTTTGTTCGATTCAGGGCCAAAATGGAGGCGGCATCTTCCCTAGAACTCTCGAAGGATCCGGCGGATGGCCTCTACGTAGCGGCTTGCGATCCAACCGGATTGCGCTGCCCGTATCCGACTTCAGCCACGACAACACCCTGCTGTATTGACAATCTCCCGCCACAATCCAGGCTTGTAATCCGATGCCTGATGGAAATGGAGCAATGTATCGCTGATACGCCTGTCCAGACCGTAGGAAGCGATGGTCGTTGTCCGTAAAGTCAAAGCTGGCCTTTTTTCTCCGTCCCCTTCACGTCAAGAGTGACTTCAAAGGACACGTTCTCAAGAACCTCATTTGATCCGATCGCACGCGTATCCACCGTCACTTCAAGGTAGTTCACATTATTGTTGCCATATAGGCGGATAAAACAGTCTTGAGCTTTCGCGCACTGTGGTAGTAGCGCAAGGGCGCATATCGCGATAAACCTCAGGGTAGAAGGCCCGACCGTTTTCTTCATTGTCACTGGGCTTCTCCACCTACCACATGGCGATCGCGTAGAGCAGGATCTTCTCAGGAACACGCTCTCAAAGCAGTTTGTTCTTAAGATCCTTCTCGGCCTGGATGACGTTCTCAGGCTTTCCCATATCCCGCCAGTAATAGTAGTCGGATGCGAACGGCTGGATGGATTCGCCCTGCGCCGCCAGGCGCAGGTACGAGGTAATGATCGAGAACGCACCTTCCTCGTTGAGCATCGACAGAAGGCTCGGCGAGATGACGTGAATTCCCGCGAAGGCACGCGCCGTAACGCTCGATGCCGTACGAACCAGTTCCGGCTTTCCATCTTCGCCGCTGCGGCGGCCACAGAGTTTCATGGACGAGTCGAACAGCAAGTAACGCGAGGTCTTGCGATTCTGCACCGCCAGCGTCGCAAGAGCATCGCCCTGGGCATGGACCTCTGCCATACGCCGTAAATCAATCGTGCTCAGGACATCGACATTGTGCAGGAGGAAAGGTTCGTTGGAAGTCTCAGGGTTCTCCAGAAAGAACCACCCCGCTTTTTTCAGCCCGCCGCCTGTGTCGAGCAGAAAGTTTTCGCGCGAAATCACGATCCGCATGCCGAAGTCCCGATGGGCGCGCAGGTAGTCGACCACTTTGTCGGCGAAGTGGTGGACGTTGATGATGACTTCGTGGATGCCGAAAGTGCGCAAGCGCTCCAGCGTGAGTTCGAGCAGGGTGCGGCCGGCGATTTCGACTAGCGCTTTGGGCCGGTCGTCGGTGAGCGGGCGCAGGCGCGTACCCAGGCCGGCGGCGAGGATCATCGCCTTCATTCCGGCTTGCTCTCGAGTTCGCGATGGCGAAGCACCACGTCCAAGCCATTGCGGTCGCGCAGTCGCTTCGCCAACTGCTCGGCGAGATAGACGGAGCGGTGCTGGCCGCCCGTGCAACCGAACGAAATCATCAGATGCTTGAATCCCCGCCGCTGGTATTCCTGAATGCTCGAATCGACCAGCGACAGAACGCTCGCGAAAAACTGGTGCACGCTCTCCTGCTGATTCAGGTATTCAATGACGGGCGCGTCGCGTCCGGTGAGCGCTTTAAATTGTTCGAGGCGGCCAGGGTTGGGCAGGCTGCGGCCGTCGAAGACAAAGCCGCCGCCGTTGCCGGTCTCGTCTTTGGGCCAGCCCCGGTGAAACGAGAAACTGAAGATGCGAACCGTAAGCGTGTCGGCAGACGAAGCGATGTTCTGCAGCTTCTCCGATGCCAACATGCTGTTGAAGGCGCCGAGCAGCGTCGGCAACTCGACCGCCAGCTTGACGTTGTGCAACAGCCATCGCAGGTTCTTCAGCGCATACGGCACGCTTTGCAGGAAGTGCGGCTTGCGCTCGTAGAAGCCGCGGAATCCGTAGGCTCCCAGCGCCTGCATGATGCGGACGTAAACGAATCCGTAGTAGTAGCGGAGAAATTCTTCGCGATCGAGCCGGATGTGATTCGCGAGTTGGTCGATGTAGTAGTCCAGCAACTGCTGGCGAAGTTCCGGCGGAAGGTCGGCTTTGGCGTCGTAGAGCAAGGACGCGATGTCGTATTGCAAGGCGCCCTTGCGTCCACCCTGGTAGTCGACGAAGTAGGGCTGGCCGTCGACCAGCATTACGTTGCGGGATTGGAAGTCGCGGTAGAGGAAATAATCCTGCGGCGCGCTGAGCAGTAGTTCGGTGAGGCGGTCGAAGTCGTCTTCGAGTGCCTGCTCGCTGAAGGGGATCCCGGCCAGGCGCAGGAAGTAGTACTTGAAGTAGTTCAGGTCCCACGCGATGGACTGGCGGTCGAAGCGGCCGCGCGGGTAGCAGACTGAGTAGTCGAGATCGCGCGCAGCGTCGATCTGAAAACGCGGCAGGACGGCGACAACTTTGCGGTAGGCCTCGACGACGGAAGGCGCGATGACCTCTCCTGGCCGATTGCTCTGCAGAAAGTCGAACAGCGTGGTGCTGCCGAGGTCCTGCTCGAGGTAGGCGCCATGGTCGAGACTCTCGCCATAAATTTCAGGCACCGGCAATCCATGTCGTCGGAAGTGGCGACTGAAGGCCAGGAATGCGGCATTTTCTTCACGCACGCCGTGCAGAATCCCGACGGCGCTTTGCTGTCCGTCAGAGAGGCGGATGATCTTGCGGCCCGAGCCGCCCAATTCGCCCTGCAGTTGGACGACTCGCGTCGGTGGATGGTGGAAGTGCTGCTCGAAGAGGGCGTTAAGAACGTCCATGGATGTGGGCTTGTGGCATGACAAAGATACCATCCGGCAACGCACGAAGCGGGTTGCGCGATCTTGCGCCTGTTACGGAAGGACGAAATCGGGGGGTCGGACGGTTCATGGCCGGACGGGAAACGGATTGTTTTTGGCTGGGTGAATCCTTTGGCGGGAGGAGCCGCTCTTCCCAGATGAAGGAGAAATCCGAAAGTGAGCGCTATCGTAACCATCCCCGACCTGCAGAGTTTTGTCGCCGAAGGGCGGCAGGGGCTTTTGATTGACGTCCGTTCCGTGTCGGAGTTTGCCACCGGGCATATTCCCGGCGCGATTCACATGCCGCTGGAGCAGGTCGAGTCGCGAGTCGATGACCTGGACGCGAGTCTTCCCATCATTCTGATCTGCAAGAGCGGGCAGCGCGCGCGCATGGCGGCGGCGCTCGTGAAGCCTTGCCGTCCCGAGGCGAAGGTGCTGGATGGAGGCACCGACGCTTGGCGCGAGGCAGGCTTGCCGCTGGTGGTCAGTTGTAATACCCGCTGGTCACTCGAGCGGCAAGTGCGGCTGGGCGCCGGACTGCTGGTGCTGGCCGGTGCGGTGCTGGCGGTGACAATCAGCGCGCGCTGGATCTATCTGGCCGGGTTCATTGGCCTGGGTCTCACCTTTGCGGGGCTCACCGATTTCTGCCTTATGGGCATGCTGCTCAGCAAGATGCCGTGGAACGGCCCTCGCCGCGGAGACGTGACGTGCGGCACAGATCGCCCGAGCTGTTGCGGCTAGCATCAGGGGTGGTGAAAGAACAAGAGACAGTCGATCAGTTCGAGCATCTGGCCGCGGAGCATAAAGACACGGTCTACCGCCAGATGATCCGGGCGTGCGGCAATCGCGAGGATGCCGAGGATGTTTTGATCGAGGCATTGTTGAAGGCATATCGCCACCTCGATCAGTTACGGGATCAAGCGGCGTTTCGTCCGTGGCTGGCGCAGATCGCTCGCCGTGTTTGTTGGCAGCTGAAGGAGAAGGCGGCGTTTGCGCCGCTGCTGCAGCTTTCGGAACTGGAACAGGAAGGACGAGAGATTGCGGCAGGCGATCCGTCACCAGAGGCCCAGCTTCTCACGCGACGGATGAAGGAGGCGCTGCAGCACGCGATCGCTGCGCTGCCGCCCGACTACCGCGAGGTGTACGAATTGCGCGATCTGGAAGAGGTGCCAGGGGAAGAAGTGGCGGCACGACTTGGCATCTCGCTCGCTGCAATGAAGTCTCGCCTGCATCGGGCGCGGGCGTTGGTGCGCGAGCGGCTGGACGCGGAATTCGCAGGGTGAGGTTCATACGGAGGTCATCATGGAAGTTCGGGTCGAACACTTGGGGGCGTTGCAGTTCGAGATCAAGGTGCGGGAACACACGATCGTTTCCGATCAGCCTCGGGAGAATGGCGGTTTTGATGAGGGCATGACCCCGCCGGAGTTGCTATTGGCGTCGTTGGGGTCGTGCGCGGCTTATTACGCGGCGGACTACCTGCGCCGGAATAATCTAGCGACCGAAGGGACGCGCGTGCAGGTGGTTGCGCAGAAGGCGAAGAATCCGGCGCGGGTAGATGACTTCCGCATTGAGCTCGAGGTGCCGGTTGAGTTGAGTGAAGAGCATCAGAGAGGCGTCGAGGACGCGGTGCACCGGTGCTTGATTCACAACACGTTGCTGCATCCGCCTCGGATTGAAACTGTCGTGCGCTGTGCGGTTGGGGCTGAGAAGTAGGGGGGATGGTTCTCAGGAAAAGTCTTAAAACGCAGAGAGCGCAGCGAAACTTCCGCAGACGCCGCGGAGAAGATTTTTTCTCGACTTACTTCTCCTTCTCGAATGAATTCACCAGCTTTTCGAAGTCGGCTTGACTTGCGGCAATGGTTTTCGCTGGGCCGGTGAATTTCAGGAACACATTTCCGCCCGGGCCTTCGATGATGGCGCCCAGCAGGCGGTAGTTGTTATGCACGGCTTTCGAGGCTGCCATGGGGCCACCCATGCCGGTGTAGTCGCCCGACGAGTCGATTGTCGTGACCGGAAGGTCGTGGACGGTCCGCTTAGCGATCTTGGCCTCGGCTGGCTTACCGTTGGGGCCAACGATCTGTCCTTTCCAGCGTTCAAGGTTCGCGTCGATCGTGCCGCCCTGCCCGGCGCCGAAGAAGTAGACCACGCACTCCGCATTCGTTGTGTCTCCTGAGGTGGGCGCGACGGTGTAGGTAGCGGCGCGCATGGGGCGTTCGCCTTCTTCGGCTTTCCATCCAGAGGGTGGTGTCCATTTCAGTCCTGCAACCGATTGGGCCAGCAAGGTTGTGGCGACGAGCAGCACGGCGAAGAAAGTTCGCATGCGGAGAGTATAGACGCAAACATGCATCAGCCAGGAGTGTCTAGCTTGCAGGAAAAGATATCCGACAAACGCTGTGGTAGCGACTGCTAGCAACGATATCGTTCCAGCAGGGAGCCAAAACAACAATGCTCTGAGAAATCTGTTTCGCAAGTGACTCGCTGCGAAAAACAAAGCAAAAACGATTATCGCGATGACCCAGAACGAAGGTGTCAAGAGACTCTCTAAAAGACCTCCTGCCATGGCGGCTACACCAGTCGCTTTCTCGCTCCCCATCCCTCGAAGAGCCCACAGAACTGGGATACATTGCCGCGAGGGCGCTGAGGATCCCTTTGAAGCAGTTGATGCGAGGCATCAGCGATGAAGTATACGACGGGTTAAATCCCGTGTCTGCGCCAGGCAAAGCGGTGTGGAGGTGGGGCATGAATCCACTCCACCCGGACATGTCCCCCGGCTATCTAGTCGTTGACCTTCTAGCTGCCTAGACTGGAACTCTCCCTTCAGGGACTCTTGTTTCCCTGCTAAGTAGTTGAAAAATCAGGCCTTCCATCGGTATGCATCTAATTGTGGAAGGCCAATATGGGCGAGCACGCGGTAGGCGAATTCGCGGGCCATCTCATCCAGGCCTGTCGGGCGGTTGTAGAAGGTCGGGATGAGGGGGAAGACCGTAGCTCCCGCATCTGCGGCTCTGTACATGTTGCGGATGTGAACCTTATTGAGCGGCGTCTCGCGGACGCAGAGCACTAAAGGCCTTCGTTCTTTGAGCGTTACATCGGCGGCGCGCTCGATCAGTTGCGAAGCGATGCCGTTGGCGATGCGTGCGAGCGTTCCAACACTGCAGGGGATGACGATCATCCCATTGCAAGGGTAAGAACCGCTGGCCACATTCGCACCGATATCGGCATTCGATTGCAGCTGGATCTTGCGGGAGCCTTTGCCCAGGATCTGGCCTAGGAGATTGGTGCGTCCCCGGAGCGAGAGTTCTTCGGCGAGCACGCGCAGGGCGCTGTCGGAAGCGATGAAGTTGACGGTCTTGACGCGGGCGTCGCGGTCGACGGCGAGTAGAAGTTGTTTGAGAAAGATCGAGCCGCTGGCGCCTGTCGTGGCAACGGTGAGGTTATGAGGTTCATTTGCAGGCAAGCGGACTCCTTGGGCTTTTGAGCATAGGGATGCCGCCGAGAAGAAGTCAAGGAGCGGCAAGGCGGACGGCGTTCTGAACGAAATGGCGAATCCTTCACACTTACGGTCGCGGCGCTCCGCGGCGCAGAGACATGCGCTGGAGGGAGTGGAACGCGAGATCCGTGCCAACGACCACGTTGGCCGCCGCAAGTACCTGAAAGACTTCAGTGCAGCCTATCGCACGTACGAATCGGTTTTGACTCCAGCAGATGTGCAGGAAGCGGTGCAGCCCGCCGACCTGGTGTTGATCGGCGACTACCACGCACTACCCGCGTGCCAGCGGTTTGCCGGGGCCCTGCTCGAACAGCGAGCCCTGATTGGCGACCGCCCCGTGGTGCTCGGAGTAGAGACGATCTTTGCGCGTGACCAGCACATCATTGACGAGTGGTGGCGCCGCGAGATCGACGAGCACGAACTGCGCGAGCGCATGCGTTTTCAGTTGGAGTGGGGCTACGAGTGGGATCCGTTCTACGAACTACTGGTGACGGCCCGCGAGCACGCCGATGCGATCTACGGCTTGGATTGCATGCCGCGCGAAGATCTGCGCAAGATCGGGGCTCGCGATCGCCACGCGGCCGACAAGTTGGCGGAAGTCCGATTGCGACATCCGGAAGCAGCGATCTTGGTGTTGTTTGGGGAGTCGCATCTGGCGCCGGCCCATCTGCCGCGTGAAGTGCGCACTACCTTGCCGCAGGAAAAACTTCTTACGATTTTGCAGAACGTGGATGCGCTCTATTGGCGCGCCGCCGGCGAGCGCCATGACCGCGTCGAGGCTGTCCGGGTGGCGAGTGATGTGATCTGCGTGTTCAACGCCACGCCGCTCGAAAAGTACGAAAATTACCGGTTGTGTCTGGATCGCTGGCGAAGAGAAGAGTCCGACGGTCCGGATCTGGGCCCGACGGTTTATAACCTGATCGACGGGCTGGTGAGATTTCTCGGCATCAATCGCTACTCACCGCACAACACCACGCAGCCGAAGTTCCTGGTCGACTTGCTGCCGGAAGTCTATTACCGGTCTTCCGATAACCTGCTGCGCCGTTTGCTGTCGCGCAAGGGCGTGAGCGAAGAAGAGCGGGAAGCAATGTTGCAGCGCGTGGAAGATCGCGGCTGCGCCTATCTGCCGCAAGTGAACGCGTTCTACATGCATGATTTCCAAATGGTGCACGCGTCGGAAGAGGCGGCGCGCTTTCTGCATCACGCATGCCGCGGCTTGCCCGCGAGGGTGGCGGCGCGCGACGAAGCAGCCGACGAGCCGGCGGACTTCTTCTACGGTCGAGCCCTTGAGAATGCGCTGGCATATTTTGGTTCGCGAGTGCTATATCCGGCGAGAGCCGCGGCGCACGAAAGCGACTTGCGCGAGTTGAACGACGCCACTCGCGAAGACGTTGAGCGGCAGACCGGGCTGGATTTTCCTGATGCCGTCCGGGCTATCGATTTCCTGCTGCTGCACCGATTGCTGGAAACTGACGCTCGCCAGTGCGAGCGCGTGCGCGGTTCGCTCGACGAAGGCATTCGCAGCAGCGGCCCGAAGTTCGAGTACATCACGCAGCAACTCGGCTATCTGCTGGGGTGCGAACTCTACGAGGGCTATCTTGAAGGCCGGGTGACTCCCGGATTCGTGCGGACGCTCTTCCTTACCCACGTGGAAGAACCTGGCACTGCACGCGAAGCGTACTTCACGCTGGTAAACCGCTTGCGGGGTGTGCGGAGGAAAGCGCATCGGAACGGGTGACAGGTCACGGGTCACAGCTGACACGGCATAGTTTCAAGTTTCGAGTGTCAGGTTTCGAGTTTCGTAGTTTTCGTCCCACGCTGCCATCTCGTATCCCAGTTGTTTAATGGGCAAGTCCAAATCCGCACCGAATTCTCAAATCCCACAATCTGAAATCTCAAATCTACAATTCTGAAATCGCACGTCGAACCCCATCTCTCTCCGACTCTCGACGGAGTGCTAGACTTTTACGACGTCCATGCCTCGTCCTTCCGCAGTCGAAAATTCAATTGCTGGTGCGGCTGCTCTTGCGCGTGCGCGCGCGGCTATCCGGGAAAAGGCGTGGAGCACGGCTTTTGCGGAGTTCACGGAAGCTGGCCGGCAGGCCTCGCTTGATCCGGGAGACCTCGAGTTACTTTCAGTTGCCGCACATCTAACCGGGAAAGATGCGGAGAGTGGCGAGGCGCTGGCGCGCGCGCATCAAGGATATTTAGCGCGTGGGGAAACTCGGCGGGCGGCGCGTTGTGCGGGATGGCTGAGCTTCGTGGCGCAACTTCGCGGTGACCGCGCGCAGGCCAGCGGATGGTTGTCTCGGGCGCGGCGTTTGCTTGAGACCGAGGGAGATTGCGTCGAGAAGGGCTACTTGCTACTGCCGGTGGGCATGGCCTCGGCGCAGCAACGCGATTTGGACGCTGCACATGCGGCGTTCGTGGAGGCTGCGACCATTGGGCAGCGATTCGCGGATCGCGATCTTGCTTCCCTCGCATTGCAAGGGCAGGGACGGGTGCTGGTGCGCCGTGGCGAGATCCCGCGCGGCGTCGCATTGTTGGATGAAGCCATGGTTGCGGTGATGGCAAATGAAGTCTCTCCCATTGTCGCGGGAGGAATCTATTGCAGCGTCCTCGATGCTTGCGGAGAGATTTTCGATCTGCGGCGCGCACAGGAATGGACTGCGGCCCTCGAACAATGGTGCAGTTCTCAGCCTGACATGGTGCCCTACCGCGGACACTGCCTGATTCGCCGCGCGGAAATCATGCAGTTGCGGGGAGCGTGGCCCGATGCGCTGCTTGAGGCGCGGTGCGCCTGCGAACGTCTTTCGCAGCCCGTTCCTAAGCCTGCCGTGGGAGCCGCATTTTATCGCAAGGCGGAAATGCATCGGTTGCTCGGTGAGTTGGAAGAGGCAGAGGAGGCCTATCGAGCGGCCGCACAGTGGGAGCGCGTACCCCGTCCCGGACTCGCCCTGCTGCGCCTGGCGCGGGGAGAAGTGAAGGCCGCGCAATCGGAGATCCGGCATGTTGTGGATGTGACTGTAGAGCCGGGCAAAAAAGCCGAGGCGCTCGCCGCGCAAGCTGAAATTACATTGGCTGCGCAGGACTTGGCTACGGCCCGCAGCGCTGCCGACGACCTCTCGAAGATCGCAACCAAGATCGGAGCGGAGTTCCTGCTGGCCGTTGCTGCTTGTACTCAGGGCGCCGTGCTGCTGGCGGAGGGGGAGGCGCCGGTTGCGGTCGCTTCGTTGCG
>DASRDJ010000403.1:0-48097 GCA_035652655.1 Terriglobales bacterium | reverse complement strand
TACTCATCATGAGCGCTCCGGATACGGATCCGACCTGTCCGGGAGAGCCTGATGCAGATTGCAGCCATGCGTTTGGCAGCGTCGGTGACGGCATCGGCCCCAATCTCGTAATCAATGCCAACCTGATCATGGGTAACGCTGCGGAGGCGGGCAGCGGTGGCGGCATCCGTTTCCAAGGCGTCAACGGCGCGGAAGTGGGCTTCTTCCCCAGGACCCCGTCGCGTTGGTTCTCGGTCAACGTTACTAACAACATCATCGCGAACAACGTGGCCGGATGGGATGGCGGTGGCGTGTCGTTGCAGGACTCCATCGGAGTCAACCTGATCAACAACACGATCGTCTCTAACGATTCCACGGCTTCGTCGGGCGCGCTCTTCGGCGCATTCTTTGCGCCGCAGGCGAGCTCCCCAACGCCTTGTCCGCGTGACGCCCAGGGCGCCAATGTCCCGTGCGTGCCGCTGTCGGATCCCCAACCGGCCGGCCTCTCCAGTGCGGGACACAGCGCGGAGTTCCTGGCATCCTTGCCGGCGACCATCACCTGCCCGCCCGGTCATCCACTCAACACCGCTAACCCCAACAATGGTGTCGTGAATGGCGCTTGCAGGACGGCATCCTTCCCGATTCTCTACAACGATGTATTCTGGAAGAACCGCGCCTTCAACATCGCCGTCACAAACCCGGGTGCGGGAGCACTGCAGGCTA
Organism: Terriglobales bacterium; assembly: GCA_035652655.1. Lineage (GTDB taxonomy): Bacteria > Acidobacteriota > Terriglobia > Terriglobales > Acidobacteriaceae > Gp1-AA133. The sequence continues at coordinate 47,395 of DASRDJ010000403.1, read as the reverse complement.
CGGTCGATCTCGTCCCGGCATTGAGTCAGCCGAGTACGGGCGCGTGCGTCGCACCGCCAAGCGCAACCAGTTACTGGGATATCGGTCTCCGTGGTGATCACGGTCCGGCCGACCATAGCTCCGGAGTTACATTCCAGCCGCGTGCGTCCATCATGACCAATGCGGCCAACTATGGCGGAGGGAACAGCAGCTTCCGGGCGAACTCGGGGGCTGATCCAACCGTCGTACACCAGTACTGCAATGGTTCGAAAATCCCGCCGGAGGTTGGTGCTGGAGCCTGGTACCAGGTTCCCCCGGGCACGAATGAAAGCAACGCCCCGGTGCCCATCTTCAACCTGACTGCCGGTGCAACCGTGGACGAGGGCAACAACTGGATCAGCATTACCTGGGGTCCGTTGGCGCTTACGCACCCGGCTACCGGAGCAATCTTGGGTGACTACTCGTTGCTGGGAGGTTCGCCTGCGATTGGTTACATCACACCGGGTAACTCGAGCACGACTTACGGTTTGGCACCATCCGACGACTACTTCGGTAATCCGAGGAAGACCAACAACGCAGTAGATGCGGGCGCTGTGGAATTCACCGGAAGCGCTGGCCCGGCAGTAGCCAGCATTACGGGCGGGCCGCTGTCCTTCGGTAATGTCACCATCGGTTCGACCAGTGCTGCTCAGACGTTGACTCTGAGCAACTCGGGCGGATCCAACCTGACGGGCATCACCCTTGCCTTCTCGTCGCCGCGCTTCACACGGCCAGGCGGAGCGGCGGGTGGTACTTGTACCGGAACTCTGGCTCCACTCAGCTCGTGCACGATCAACGTGGTGTTCTCGCCGAACGCGGCGGGTGCGGCAAGCGGCAACCTGACCGTCACGGCCAACGTCCCGGTAGCGAACTCGCCTGTTCCGCTCAGCGGTAACGGGATTAGGCTCTCGGTTTCGCCGACGAGCTTGACCTTCATTACCCTCGGCGGCGCAGCGCAAACGCAAAACGTCACCGTCCGGAACAATGCTCCGGCAGGTGGCGGTAGCACTGGCCCGCTGACCGTCGGAATTTCCGGCGTCACTGGCGGTGTCTCGCTTACGGTGTCCGGTAACAACTGCCCTGCTGGTGGGCTGGCGCCCGGAGCATCGTGCACAGTTACAGTGAGATTCCAGGCTTCGGGTTTCTTGCACTCGGGCACGGGAACTCTGAACGTGAGCGATACTGAACCCGCTTCGGGGACGGTGTCACTGAGCGGTATCAATGTGCTCTGACGGCTTCGCGGTGGACGCTGGTCTCTGCTCAACCGAGCAGAGCCAGCGTCCACCAGGAGTGTTTTAGCAGGAGCTTTGAGAGTCCAGTGGTACCAACGAAATCGAAAAGTAGACGATACTGCTCGTGACTTTGCTCGCGAGCAGTGTTTGTTTCCCAGAGTGGACGGAGAGATCGAAGAGATTTTGAAGGAAAGGATGGGAAGTCCGAATATGAAGATGAATCGCATCGTGAGTTTTGCCGTTGCTGTCCTCATTTCTCAACTTGCGCTCGCGAAAGTTCCTTACAGCAATGAAGCCTTTGGAAAACTGGAGGGCACCTTGGATTTCTGCGCGCAATTGGATGCGCCCTCTGCGGAGAAATACCAGCAACGGAAGAAGCAACTCGCGAAGGACGCAACGGAAGCCGAACTGGCTGAAGCCCGCGATTCAGAAGACTACAAGAAGAGCTATAACTGGATCAGCGAGGAATTGCCGAAGGCGCCCAAAGCGGATGCACTGAAAGCGTGTAAAGCTGCCCAGGACGCCAAGTTTTAAAGGCTTGGAAAAACACGAGCCTTTTGGATTGGCACGAAATATTAACCTGGAAACAGTATATGAAGATGCTAAAGCCGCTCTTCCCGATCGTAGCAAGCCTGATGATCGGTTGTGTTTCTCTCCTTGCAGGACCCAATGCTCAGTCCGCTCCACAGAATCAGTCTAGTTCAACGCAATCGCCAACTCCTGCCCCCGGGGGTACGGCGACAGGAAACAACGAAACCCCAAGCGCTCCGGGCGCGAAGTCTTCTAGTGCTGTTGTTCCTTACCGTTACCGCACCAGACCTATGCCCAAGAGCGCGCGAGACCCCTATTCCCTGGTCTGGGGTGTTAAAGACTTCTCGGTAAAGGTTGTTGAGTCTGGTGAGATCATCCGCTTCAGTTACCGGGTCGTCGATCCGGACAAGGCCAGAATGCTCAACGACAAGAAAAAAGAACCTTCCCTAATTGATCCGCAGGCCGGTGTCCGGCTGATGGTTCCGACACTCGAAAAAGTCGGACATCTGCGCCAAAGCACTTCGCCCGAGGCAGGCAAGGTGTACTGGATGGCATTCTCGAACAAAGGCAGGTATGTCAAGCCAGGGCACCGTGTCAACATCGCAATCGGGAACTTTCGCGCCGACGGTCTCATTGTGCACTAGGAGCTCAGGGAGGTAGCGCGATCATTGAGTTGCCAGTATGCCACTTCCACCCAACAGGACGGTATTCTCATGATGTCCGCCGACAACCTGCCGAAACGGTTTGCCGCCGCTCTCTTCCTTCTAGCTTTGGGATTGCCTTGTACACTCTTGTCTGCTCAGGCATCCGACGCTGCCAGTTTTCGGCAGCAAACGCCTCCACACCGGTCGAAGAAATCGTATATTGAGGCTCGGCTTAACATATTGACTAAGCGCTTGGACCTCAGCGATGCACAGCAATCCGCCGTGAAGGACATTCTGGAGGAGCGACAGCAGCAAACTCTGCGCATTCGGCGTGATCCGTCAATCTCGGGAAGCGCTCGGATCGAGCGATTTCGCGCCCTCCAAGACAGTACGGTAGAGCGAATCCGCGCGGTACTCAACGAGGAGCAAAAGAAAAAGTACGATCCCCTGGCATCGCGACAAATACAGTCGACGCCGGAACGCAGTGTAGAGGACTGGCTTAAGGCCACTACGCCGAAATAACAACCTCTACGCCCACGGCCGGAATTCAGAGCAGGCTTCCTCCGTTTAGGCGATGGCAACAGAGCGACGGCGGTGAAGTTCTGACGCTTGGCTCACCACTGGAATCAGGCCCAGTTACAAACACTGCTCGACTCCGTGAACATGACCTTCAAGCTTCGCCAGGTCCGGTGAGTGGCTCCTGATTTTTCAGCAGAGGACGCCTCGATATTCACCGGCCTGCCTCATATGCAAACTGTTGCCTGCAAATTGAATAACAGGGCGACGAAAAAGCAAATGGAGGGCCCTCGGAGAACAAGTGAATCGTGTCACTGCGAATGCCAAGGTTGTTTTATAAGGGCTCAGGGCACTGGCTGATGGAAGAAAAAAACCAAGGAAACGATGGACGCGCTGTTGAGCTTTCTGCAAGAATCCACTCCGAGAGAAGGCCGTGAAGTCCGCGGCAGAGCCCGCCTTTCGTCGGCCACCACGCCCCTGTCCAGCTAAAATAGCCCGGTCATCAACAACCCGTCACCTTGGCGATGGACGAACACACCAACACGAAGGGTACTCCGGACGCGACCCGACTCCCGGAGATCGACATCCTTTGGCTAACCGCGGGCTTGGGATGTGATGGCGACACGATTGCCATGACAGGTGCAACCCAGCCGAGCATCGAAGACCTGGTGCTGGGCGCATTACCTTGGATTCCGAAGGTCCGCTTCTACAATCCCTTTCTTGCCTACGAGAACGGCGACGACTTTGTGCGTCCTTTCCGGCTGGCCGCGGAGGGGTCAGCGGAACGCCCATTCATCCTGGTGGTGGAGGGATCGATCCCCGATGAGCACAACAAGAGCGAAGGCTACTGGGCGTCGTTTGGAACTGACTCTATAACCGGACAGCCCATCACAACCTGTGATTGGATCGACCGTCTGTCGGTCAATGCGTGGGCCATCATCGCAACCGGAACATGCGCGACCTATGGCGGCATCCACGCGATGGAAGGGAATCCGACCGGTTGCATGGGATTGCCGGATTACCTCGGTTGGGAGTGGAAGTCCAAAGCTGGAATTCCGATCGTGTGCGTTCCGGGCTGTCCCGTTCAGCCGGACAACATGATGGAGACGATTCTCTATCTTCTTTATATGGCGTCTGGACGAGCGCCCATGATCCCTCTGGATGATGCCTTGCGTCCTACGTGGCTGTTCGGCAACACCGTCCACGAAGGCTGCGATCGCGGGGGATACTATGAACAGGCTGAATTTGCCGAGACCTACGGGTCGCCTCTCTGCATCGTAAAGCTTGGATGCTGGGGACCGGTGGTGCAGTGCAATGTCGGTAAGCGGGGATGGATGGGTGGTATTGGCGGTTGCCCCAACGTCGGTGGAATTTGTATCGGGTGCACCATGCCCGGGTTCCCCGACAAGTTCATGCCTTTCATGAATCAGCCTCCCGGATCGTTGTTGTCATCAAACGCCGTGCAGACCTACGGCCGCGCCATCCATGCACTGAGGCGATTCACTCAGGCTTCTTTGAATAAGGAACCAAGTTGGCGGAGCCGGCCTAGACCTGCAGCTAGTAAACAATCCGATCGTCCCGCATAACGAGCGGTGGTGTCGATTTGTATGAGTACATTCTGGGAGATCGGTAAGCCCTCTCCAAAGGACGATGACTCGGGTTCCCGGGGGGACCCACCGCTCTCTCCCTCTGAGGCGGAAGCAATTCTTTCCGAATTAGCCAGTACGTACTCGAAAGATTTGGTCGGCTCACTGGGCGCATTCCACCACTTTTTCGAACGGCTCGATGAAAAGCCCGTATCCGAACAACAACTCCCCAACCTTGAGGCGAAATACCGGGCGCTCGTCGAGCAGTTGCCCGCGGTCGTTTTCATGGCTTACCTCGATCGCGGAATCGGAGAAGCGTACGTCAGCCCGCAGATTGAGGCGACGCTGGGGTTCTCTCAGGCGGAATGGCTCGAAGATCCCGTGCTCTGGTATCAGCAGATTCATCCCGACGACAAACAGCGCTGGAGTATCGAAGCCTCGGAGATGTTCCTCTCCGGCAAGCCTCTGCGCTCGGCCTATCGCGTGATCTCCAGAAATGGGCGCGTGATCTGGTTTCAGTGCGAAGCCAAGATGATTCGGCGACCGGACGGCAGTCCCTGGTTCATTCACGGCATTGCCTTCGACATTACAGATCTCAAACAAACCGAGGAAGAGCTTCAGGAAGAGCGCAATGTCGTTTCCGGGATTCTCGATACCGTAGGCGCTCTGGTGGTTGTGCTCGATCGCGAGGGACGCATCGTACGATTCAATCGTGCCTGCGAACAGATGACCGGGAAGTCCTTCGAAGAAGCGCGCGGTCAGACGCTCTGGGATCTTTTCAGGGTTCCACATGAGCAGGAGCACTTCAAGAAGTTGTTCCAGCGAATCGAAGACACGCAGTCTCGCACCGAGTACGAAAGCTCATTGCTTGCAAAAGACGGGAGCCACCGCACAATTGCTTGGTCAGCGGCAGTTCTTCCGGCAGTCAAGCAAACGCCAACCTACATTATCGCGTCCGGAATCGACGTCAGCGGGCAAAAGCGCGCGCAAACCAGATTCCGTGGCCTTCTCGAGGCCGCTCCTGATGCTGTAGTAGTCGTAGACCAACACGGAAAGATTATCCTCGTCAACGCACAAGTTGAGAAATTGTTTGGGTACAAACGACAGGAGCTCCTCGGCGAAGAGATCGAGAAGCTCGTTCCCCAAAGGCTACGAGGGAATCACCCAGCGCACCGGCGCAACTTCTTTTCCGAGCCAAGAGTTCGCCCCATGGGAGCGGGCATCGAGTTGTACGCCTTGCATAAAGATGGCCACGAGTTTCCAGTCGAAATCAGTCTCAGTCCTTTGGAGACCGAGGAAGGAGTGCTGGTGTCGAGCGCGATCCGCGACATCAGCGACCGGAAACGCCTGGAGCGAACGGTGCTTGAAATCAGCGAGCGCGAGCAGCGCCGCATCGGCCAGGACCTCCACGATGGACTCGGGCAACATCTCACCGGCATTGCGTTCATGAGCAAAGTGCAGGAGCAAAAGCTGGCCGAACGCAACATCCCCGAGGCCGCCGACGCCAAAAAGATCGTAAAACTCGTCAACGACGCCATCCTGAAGACTCGCGAACTGGCACGCGGATTATTGCCGGTGGTCTCCGATGCCCATGGCTTGATGTCGGCCTTGCAACTTTACGCGAACGAGATCAAGGATTTGTTCGGCATCAATTGCCGGTTTCAGTGCGAGACAGCAGTTCTGATTCATGATGCCGCGGCGGCCACGCACCTATACCACATTGCGCAAGAAGCGGTGAATAACGCCATCAAGCACGGTCATTCAAAAAATATCCTGATCCGACTTTTTTCTGGTGAGCGGGAGGGAACGCTGATAATAAAGGACGACGGGGTCGGCATTGAACGTCCGCCTCAGCCACACGCGGGCGTGGGGTTGCACATTATGAACTACCGGGCGGGTATGATTGGCGGAAATCTGGAAGTTCGCCGGGAGCAGCCCCTCGGCACAGTGGTGACTTGTCGATTCCCAGTGACCACGAGCGAAGATAACCCGGGGAGTAAGCCATGAGTCAGGCAGCTATGGTTGGGAGAAAGACTAAGGTTTTTGTGGTGGACGACCATCCCATCGTTCGACAAGGGTTGGCGCTGCTTATCAATCGCGAGCAGGACCTCGTCGTGTGTGGCGAGGCCGAAGACGCACAATCCGCGATGCAGTCAGTAACCACGGTACGGCCCGACATCATGGTGGTGGATATCTCCCTCAATGGGCCCGACGGCCTCGATCTTTTAAAAGATATCCGCATGCGGCATCCGGACCTGCCGGTGCTGATCTTGTCCATGCATGATGAGTCGATTTATGCGGAGCGCGCGCTCCGTGCCGGTGCCCAGGGTTACATCATGAAACAGGAGGCCACCGAAAAGGTCCTGGTCGCCCTGCGGCGGATTCTAAGCCACGAGATCTACGTGAGCGAGCGGATCGCCAATCGTATGCTGCAGCGTTACATCGGAAGCCCCACTTCCGAGCGTCCCTCCTCTGTCGCCGACCTGACAGATCGGGAACTGGAAGTTTTTCGCCTCATCGGCGAAGGACACTCCACGCGCCAGATTGCCGAGGAGCTGCACATTAGCGTCAAGACCGTCGAGTCTTATCAGGCGCACATTAAAGAAAAACTTTCACTCCGCAGTGCACGGGAATTGGTGCAACACGCCATTCAGTGGAGCATCGGCGAGAAAACAGCCTAGACCAAAAATTGCACCTCACTGACGTTTAACGTCGGGAAAACCCCGTCGTCTCTCTACGACTTCATTGGTGCGAAAAACGAGGCGGCTCCTGCTTGGCAGGGGCGTTGGTTTTCTTTGATCCTGTCCAGCAGTAATCCGTCGGGAGCAGGTGTCTGTGCCCTAAAAAGTCTTTCTAAGTTCACTTGCACCCAACAGCAGCCTTCTATCCACCGACTATTGGAGATGCTGGGGTTCTAAAGCCTCAGTCCGGGAATTCAACGACATTGCCGAAAGGAGACCCAGTTATGGCAGCGGAATCGGTCCCGTACGGTCGTGCTACGCAGCAGGCGCCGGCGGTCGCGGAGGTACACATTCTCTGGATCACGGCCGGACTTGGCTGTGACGGGGACTCGGTCTCAATCACCGCAGCGACCCAACCCAGCATTGAAGACGTCCTGCTGGGCGCGATCCCGGGGTTGCCTAAAGTCCACCTGCACAATCCCGTTCTCGCTTACGAAAATGGCGACGACTTCCTGAAGTATTGGTACATGGCGGAGGAAGGGAAGCTCGAACCCTTCGTTCTAGTAGTGGAAGGATCGATTCCCAACGAGAAGATCAAACGAGAAGGCTACTGGGCCGCTTTAGGAACCGATCCAAATACGAAACAACCCATCACCACCAACGAGTGGATCGACCGCCTTGCTCCCAAGGCCCTCGCGGTGGTCGGCTGCGGAACGTGCGCAACTTATGGCGGAATCCATGCGATGGAGGGCAATCCCACCGGTGCGATGGGCCTCGCCGACTATCTCGGATGGCAGTGGACGTCCAAGGCGGGCTTGCCGATCGTAAATGTCCCCGGCTGTCCGGTGCAGCCTGACAACTTCATGGAGACTTTGCTGTATCTCCTCTATCAGGTTGCCGGCCGCGCGCCCATGATTCCTCTCGACGACCAGCTTCGTCCGACGTGGCTGTTCGGCAAGACGGTCCACGAAGGATGCGATCGCGCCGGCTACTACGAGCAGGGCGATTTCGCCGAGACTTACAGCTCCCCAAAGTGCATCGTGAAACTCGGTTGCTGGGGGCCAGTCGTCAACTGCAACGTCCCCAAACGCGGATGGATGGCTGGCATCGGCGGCTGCCCGAATGTCGGGGGCATCTGCATTGGCTGCACCATGCCAGGATTCCCCGACAAGTTCATGCCCTTCATGGACGAGCCCCCGGGCGCGAAGGTTTCTTCGGGCGCGGTCAGCGCCTATGGGCGGGCCATCACTGCGCTGCGCACACTAACCCAGGCCACCGTGAACAAGGAACCCAAGTGGCGGCATCCGCGTGCTGAACTGACCAGCGGCTACCATCCGAGATCCTACTAACAGGAGCGATTGGACATGAGCACTATCACTGCACCGACCAAAGAGATCGCGACTAAAGGTAAGAATCTGGTCGAGATGAACTGGGACCCAATCACTCGCATTGTGGGAAGCCTGGGCATCTTCACCAAGATTGACTTTGACAACAAGAAGGTCGCAGAGTGCCACAGCACCTCATCGATCTTCCGCGGGTACAGCATTTTCATGAAGGGCAAGGACCCGCGCGACGCCCACTTCATTACCAGTAGGATCTGCGGTATCTGCGGCGACAATCACGCTACTTGCGCGACCTACGCGCAAAACATGGCGTTCGGCGTTCGTCCGCCGGCCATGGCGGAATGGATCATCAACCTTGGCGAAGCTGCGGAATACATGTTCGACCACAACATTTTCCAGGACAACCTGGTCGGCGTCGACTTCTGCGAGCAAATGGTTAAGGAGACGAATCCGAACGTCTATGCCAAAGCCGAGAAGACCGCTTCCCCTCACGCTAACTTGCACGGCTATCGCACGATTGCCGACATCATGAAGGCTTTGAATCCGTTTACCGGAGAGTTCTACCGGGAAGCGTTGCAAATGAGCCGCATGACCCGCGAGATGTTCTGCCTGATGGAAGGCCGCCATGTTCATCCGTCCACGCTGTACCCGGGTGGTGTTGGGACGGTGCCCACCATTCAGCTCTTTACCGACTACTTGGTTCGGCTCATGAAGTACGTCGAGTTCATGAAGAAAGTTGTGCCGCTTCACGACGATCTCTTCGACTTCTTCTACGAGGCGCTGCCGGGATATGAAGAAGTGGGCAAACGGCGCATCCTGCTGGGCTGCTGGGGTTCATTCAACAATCCCGACGTCTGCGACTACAGCTACAAAAACATGACCGAGTGGGGGCGCGCGATGTACGTGACGCCCGGCGTAGTTGTGGATGGCAAGCTGGTGACAACTGACTTGGTGGACATCAACCTGAACATTCGCATTCTGCTTGGTAGTTCGTACTACGACGACTGGCAAAACTCCGAAACGTTCGTGAAAACGGATCCTCTCGGAAACCCGGTGGATAAGCACCATCCATGGAACCAGACGACCATCCCGCGCCCGCAGAAGCGCGACTTCGGCGGGAAATATACCTGGGTCATGTCGCCGCGTTGGTTCGACAAACGGACTGGCGATCACCTGGCGCTGGATACAGGTGGCGGCCCAATCGCCCGTTTGTGGGCAACGGCTTTGGCAGGCCTCGTGGACATCGGCTACATCAAGGCGACTGGAAGCAGCGTGAAGATGTATCTGCCGAAAACTACTTCGATGCCGGAAGTCGAATTCGAGTGGAAGGTGCCGAAGTGGAGCAACGCCATCGAGCGTGACCGCGCCCGGACCTACTTCCAGGTCTACGCTGCCTGCTGTGCATTGCACTTCATGGAAAAGGCCATGGAAGAACTTCATTCCGGTCGAACCCGGACCTGGACCGATTTCAAAGTTCCAGAGGAAGCCATCGGATGCGGTTTCCACGAGGCGGTTCGAGGAGTACTATCCCACCACGTCGTGATTCGCAGAGGCAAGATCGCGAACTATCATCCTTATCCGCCGACACCCTGGAATGCGAACCCGCGCGATGTCTATGGCACGCCGGGCCCGTATGAGGACGCTGTGCAGAACACGCCAATCTTCGAAGAGAATGGTCCTGACAAGTTCAAAGGGATCGACATCATGCGCGCAGTCCGGAGCTTTGATCCCTGCCTGCCGTGTGGCGTGCACATGTATCTCGGTGACGGCAAAACGCTCGAGACCCGGCACTCGCCGATGTTCGGTCTCCAGCCTTAGAGAGTTGGATCGCTGTGTTGAGGAAGTGAGAGCTTCACTGTCGACTGATGTGGGGCCAAACAAACGACGAGTGTTGGCTCTCACTCTTTGTTTAAAAGGAGGAACGTGACCGACGATAAGGATTTCCAAAACCGAGTCCAGAAGATCGGTCATCTTGTCCGGGATCTTGAAACCGTTGCCGATCCGGCGGCCCGCGCGGCCACCAAGGAACTGGTTCAGCTCCTGATGGATATGCACGGAGCGGGGTTGGAGCGAGTGATGGAAATCGTGTTCCAGTCGGGTGACCCGGGAGCACGGCTGATCAACGAGTTGGGTCAGGATCCTCTTGTCAGCAGCCTGCTCGTCCTTTATGGATTGCACCCCGACGATCTCCAGACGCGCGTCGAGCGTAAGTTAAAGGAAATCGATTCTAAGTTGCACAAGATGGGCGCCGAAGCCAGTCTGGTTAGTGTTCAAGATGGGCACATTCATTTGAAAGCACATGTGGATGGGCATTCCTGTGGATCCACGGCACGGTCGGTGCAGGCAGCGCTGGAGGAAGCCGTTTACGAGGCAGCACCGGATTTGTCGTCATTGAAGGTGGAAGGGCTGGAAGAGCCGTCCGCGTCGGGATTCGTGGCGCTGGACAAGTTAACCGCTCCTCCCGCACCTTTACATCAAAGATTGACGGTCAGCGAAGGCATGGACTGATCCACTCGTCGGTTAGTCAGGGATCATGACGATAACGCATACTGACGAAGCATCCCGCGCGTTCCAGTCTTTGCGTAATTTTGCGCGCAAGCAGGATCGCAAGGTGGAGCGCTGCGAATTGTGCCGGGGAGAACTTCACGACGAACATCCCCACCTGATCGAACTGGCGCATCGCAGGATGGTTTGTTCCTGCGATGCTTGCGCAATGCTTTTCACCGGACAGGAAGGTGCCAAGTATCGCCGGGTTCCTCGCCAGGCAAAGATTCTTGCCAACTTTCAGATGACCGAAGCGGAATGGGAATCTCTCACAATCCCCATCAATCTGGCCTTCTTCTTCAGCAATAGTCTCGAGAAACGCGTCAGCGCGTTCTATCCCAGTCCTGCGGGCGCAACCGAGTCTCTTCTGCCGCTCTCAGCCTGGAATCAGATTGTTGCAGCCAACCCTCCTTTGAACTCGTTGGAGCCCGATGTCGAGGCGCTGCTGGTTAATCGTGTAGGGCAGGTCCGCGTCGACGTTCCAGCCGAGTACTATATCGTCCCGATCGACGCTTGTTACAGGCTGGTCGGCCTGATCCGTCTGCACTGGAAGGGTTTTTCGGGCGGCACGGAAGTCTGGCAGGAGATTGGCGCATTTTTTGCCAGACTTCGCGCCCAGGCTCTAGTTGTCGGAGAAGGAGTGCATGCCTGATCTCGGCTTCGTGATCGAGGGTGCCGAAGTGGCCAAGTTTGCCGCCTCCCCGCAAATCATACTGAAACTTCGCATCACCAATTTCGATCCTGGCAAGACCATCCAATCCATTGCACTCCGCGGCCTGATTCAAATCGAAGTCACTCGCCGGCGTTACAAGCCCGAGGATCAGGAAAAACTTCGCGACCTCTTTGGTGAGCCGGGGCGCTGGAGCCAAACTTTAAAAAATCTGCTCTGGACTCACGTCAGCGTTAACGTGCCTGCATTCCAGAACGATACGGTCGCTGATGTACCTGTCCCTTGCACCTTCGACTTCAATGTGGGTGCCACAAAATATTTCCATGGTCTGACCGATGGCGATGTCCCCTTGAACGTGATGTTCAGCGGGACGATTTTCTATTCTGAAGGCAGTGCGCCCATGCAGGTCGCGCCCATCCCCTGGGACAAAGAAGCTCGCTTCAACCTCCCGGTCTCCGTTTGGCGTGACATGATGGACACCTACTATCCCGGGACCGCCTGGCTGTGTTTGCGTCGCGATATCTTCGAGCGGCTCTACGACTATAAAGTGCGACACGGAATCCCGACCTGGGAACAAGCCTTCGAGAGCATGCTCGAAGCGGAAGCGGCGGTGCGCTCATGAACCTCGAGCGGGTCAGCCAGATCGCGCAGGCCGTCCTGTACGAGGGATACATGCTGTATCCCTACCGTCCATCCTCGGTGAAGAATCGCCAGCGATGGAACTTCGGGGTCGTGTATCCACCAAAGTTTTCTGACGCGGACGGGAACGAACCATCAATCATGCAGATGGAGTGCCTGGTTTCGGGCACGCCGGATTCCACGCTCGAAGTGAGATTACGTTTCTTGCATCTTCGAACCCGCTCCACGGTATCTTCGCAGGTCACCACGGATCGCGCGCGCTCCGCCGACTGGCAGGAAGCGATAGAGCGAGATGTTGTTCTACCCCAGTACGGGTTGGCCGATCTGGTCGCCGGGGTGACCTATTTCTTCACCTTCCCGAACGAAACGCTTTCCGGTCCGGATCTCGACACACCGGGCACTTCGCAATATGTCGTGCGACGTCAATCAAGCATTGCCGGCGTGATTGATGTCTTAGCTAACCGTGTGCAGGATGGAGTCTTCAAACTCAGCGTCACTGTCCGGAACAATACGCACCATGTAAATCCGGAGCGCGCGCGGGATTTAGCTCTCATGCGGTCGATGGTCTCTACACACGTGGTTCTAGGAATCAAAAGTGGAGGGTTTATATCTCTGCTCGAGCCTCCCCCTGAACTGCAATCCGTCGCAGTCGAGTGCCGCAACGTCGGGGTCTGGCCAGTTCTAGTTGGCGAACAGGGAGAAAGGGACACTCTGCTTGCCTCGCCGATCATTCTCTACGACTATCCACAGATCGCTCCCGAAAGCTCCGGCGACCTGTTCGACGGTACCGAAATCGACGAGATTCTCTCACTGCGCATCATGACCCTCACGGAGGAAGAGAAGCGTGAAGTGCGTGCTTCCGATGAGCGTGCACGTCAGATTCTGGAAAGAACCGAAAACATGCCGGCCGAACAGTTCATGAAACTGCACGGAGTTGTTCGCGGCATGCGCCCACTCAAGGGGGATGCGTCATGAACGAGTGGGAATGGCAGTTGCTCGAGGAGAAGGCACCTGTGGATGGAGTGCCATTGGACGCTTCCAAGGTACGGGTGGGCGACCGGGTGCGCCTCCGACCGCGCAAAGGCGGCGACGTAATGGACCTGGCTCTGGCGGGCCAGGCCGCAATCATCGAAAGCATCGAGCAGGACTACGACGGCAAACTGCACGTCTGCGTGGTCCTCGATGACGATCCGGGTCGAGATTTGGGAATGCTTCGCCAACCCGGCCATAGGTTCTTCTTCGATGCTGACGAAGTTGAACCGCTTCCTCAGGAGGAAGCCCGTTTGCGGCCTGCGACTGCGTCGGCTCGTGTACTGGTGGCAGGCATCGGAAATATTTTTCTGGGCGACGATGGTTTTGGAGTGGAGGTCATCCGGCGCCTTGCCGCGCGAGAGCTTCCCGAAGGCGTGAAGGTGACGGACTTTGGCATTCGTGGTTTCGATCTTGCCTTCGCCCTGCAGGACGGCTATGAAACCACCATCCTGGTCGACGCTTACCCTCACGGTCAGGCTCCGGGCACAGTGTCATTGGTCGAGCCGGACTTGAGCGATTTGGACTCGCAGCCGCAGAGCATGGTCGACGCCCACGCGATGAATCCCATCAACGTGCTGCGCATGGCGACGGCAATGAACGGGAAACTTGGGAAGGTTCTGCTGGTAGGTTGTGAGCCGCAAACTTTCGGTCCAGAAGAGGGACAACTTGGGCTGAGCGAATGCGTCGAGGCGGTTGTGAACGGAGCTGTAGACATGGTTGTCTCGGCGGTAAACAAGGCTCTACGGCAAAGCAGTAACGCGGTCAACAATTCATCTTGAAAAAGATAAGGAGACACACGTGAGCGGAAACAACGATTCTGCGACTGACCGGGACACCCTGTACATGCTGACTGGCGTGGCCTTCATGGTCTTCGGCGCCGGCTTGATTCTCTCGAATCCGCTCGTGCGGCGCTATCTGGGTGGCGTCGGCATCGGCAATCTGGCGCAAGCCGCATTGCCCGATCTCGATCGCTATCTCAAACTGCGCTCTATGTAGCGGTGCAAACCCGGAAGGACCCATCGGCTCGGGAGGGGATTTTCACCGTCGACGCCGTGAGCTTGGTCGGACGGTGGCATATTCTATGACGCCGCAAAGCGAAACGGTTCACTACGCCATCGATGCCCGGGCCAGCCAGTTCACCGTGCAGGCCTTTGCCAGTGGATTGATTTCCGCCGTCGCGCATAGCCCGAAGATTGCGATCCGTGACTGGACGGGAGATGTAGATTTTGTTCCGGATTCGCTTCGCGAGGCCAAGCTCAAAGTGGTGGTCAAGACTCCATCACTCGAGGTCCTGGATGAATTGCGCGACAGCGATCGGCGTGAGATTCACCGCGTCATGAATAACGAGGTGCTCGAAATAGCGCGGTTTCCCCAAGTCGTTTTTCAGAGTTCCAGTATCGGAGCGGAACGGCTAAAGGAAACGCTGCACCGCGTAAATGTCACCGGAGGGCTCGAACTGCATGGCGTCACCAACAACCATTCATTCTTTGCGCAGGTGGCTTTCGGTGTCGATTCCTTTCGGGCCTACGGCGAATTTACTCTCCTGCAAACGGACTACGGTATTCGCGTGGCCTCGGTTGCTGGGGGCACTTTAAAACTGCAGGATGAATTGAAGTTCACCTTCTACGTGGTGGCGCGCAAGAAAGGTTGAGAGAGGACAAAACAACGAGGTGCATGATCCCAATGAAATTGCAGGGGACGATGTGCGATACGCCGGGAATGCTGCACAACCCGTGTCTCAGGAGGCGAACGTTCGCTACGTAATCGACTCCGGGGCGAGTACATTCCTCGTGCAAGCTTCTTCTACGGGACTTTTATCCGCCTTCGGGCACGATCCGAAATTCGCGATCGGCGATTTTCAGGGAGATGCGGAATTTACTCCCGGCAGCCCCAACCTCGATGATGCTCGAGTGCGAGTCCGGGTACGCGCCGACTCTCTCAAGGTGGTGAATGAAATCAGCGAGAGCGATCGCGACGAAATCGAGCGCCGGATGAACACCGAGGTACTCGAAAGCGATCGGTTTCCTGACGTCTACTACGAGGTTTTGCGGGTTACAGGCAGCGGAAACGGCGAACGCTACTGGCTTGCGCTTGACGGAGAACTCACAATGCGCGGCGTAACTCGTCACCTTGCCGTCTCGGCTCGCTTGCTCCTGAATGGCGGCAGCTTACGAGGTTCCGGAGAATTTTCGGTGAAGCTCAGCGATTTTGGGATTGCGCCCGTCACTGCCGTGGGCGGAGCAATTCGGCTCAAGGACGAACTGAAGTGTTCGTTCGACGTCGTAGCCCGGAAGCAGGAATAGAGAATGCATCGGGGATGGAGCGTATGGATGACGACGGCAATTTTGGCGGATCATCCGGAGAGTGTCACATGTGCCTAGCGATTCCTGGGAAGATCATCGAGATCTCTGCAGACAACCCTGAGACGGCGGTCGTCGATGTCGTGAGCGTGAGACGCAAGGTAGATCTCGGCCTTCTTCAGGACGACCGTCCTCAGCCGGGAGACTGGGTGTTGATTCATGTGGGCTTCGCGATGAGTAAAATCAGCGAGCAAGACGCCTTGGACCAGATGCAAACTCTCCGCATCCTGGGAGAAGCGGAAGCGGCGATGCAGGAAGTGGAAGGCTACGGCCTGCTTGATGGCAACGACGTCGATGTGAACTGAGCAATGCACTGCGCATCGCGGGGAGGTAAAGGTGTTACGCAATGAAATTCGTTGACGAATTTCGAGAGCCTGAATTAGTTCGGCGAGCGGCTGAGGAGATACGCCGGCTCGCCGATCCCAAGCGCCACTACCGCCTCATGGAAGTCTGCGGCGGACACACGCACGCGATCTATCGCTTCGGACTGAAGGATCTTCTTCCCGAAAATATCGAACTAATTCACGGACCCGGTTGCCCCGTGTGCGTTTTGCCGATGGGTCGAATTGACGACGGCTTGGCCCTGGCGATGGATCCCAATGTCATCTTCGCTGCTTTCGGAGATATGATGCGCGTTCCGGGCGCCAGCGGCAGTCCCCTCGAGCACAAAGCCCGGGGCATGGACGTTCGTATTGTCTACTCGCCCTCCGACGCGTTGAAACTGGCCAGAATGAATCCGGATCGCCACGTCATGTTCTTTGCGATCGGATTTGAGACGACGGCCCCTTCGACAGCACTGACGTTAATGCGCGCGAAGGCGGAAGGCATCCACAACTTCTCCGTCTTCTGCAATCACGTTACGATCATCCCCGCCATTCGCGCAATCCTCGACTCTCCCGACATGCGTCTCGATGCGTTCATCGGCCCGGGGCACGTGTCCACCGTGATCGGCTGCCGGCCGTACGAGTGGATCGTAAAGAACGAGCACAAGCCCATCGTGGTCTCTGGATTTGAGCCGCTCGACATGCTGCAGTCGATCGTGATGCTGCTGCGCCAGCTGAAGAATGGCGAAGCCAAGGTCGAGAACCAGTACAAGCGCGTCGTTCCTTGGGAAGGGAACCGGGCGGCGCTACGCGCAATGGCCGAAGTCTTCCAGTTGCGTTCTTACTTCGAATGGCGAGGCTTGGGCTTCATTTCGCAGTCGGCATTGCGCGTGAAGGACTCTTACGCTGAGTGGGACGCGGAGCAGCGATTCGACGTACCCGGGGTGCGCGTGACGGACCCCAAGGCGGCGCAGTGTGGAGAAGTTTTGAAAGGCGTGCTGAAACCTCATCAATGCAAATTGTTCGGACGCGAGTGTACGCCTGAGCATCCCATTGGCGCACTCATGGTTTCATCGGAAGGATCATGCGCAGCGTATTACAACTACGAACACCGCAAGGCGGCAATGGTGAACCTTCTGAGTCCGACCGCGTAAATCGCGAAGCCACCTCAGCAGAATCCCAGCCGCGCATTCGTTTTCGCGAGCCCCAGATCGAGATGGCTCACGGGGCGGGCGGAAAAGCCAGCCGCCGCCTGGTCGAAGGACTGTTCGCCCCTCTACTCTTTGGTGATTCCATGGAACCGCTGGGCGACGCCGCGCATTTCTCGGTCAACGGCGCGCAGATTGCGATGACGACTGACGCGTTCGTGGTGAATCCGTTGAGCTTTCCCGGCGGGTCCATCGGCGAACTCGCCGTGAACGGCACCGTTAACGACCTCGCTGTATCGGGAGCGCGTGCCGAAGCCCTCACCGTGACCTACGTCTTGGAAGCGGGCTTGCCCACTCCGATCCTCGAGGCGGAGGTCCGCGCCATGGCCGAAACAGCGCGCCGCGCGGGCGTGAAGATCACGGGAGGCGATACAAAAGTCGTTGAGCACGGCAAAGCCGATCGGATGTACATCACCACGACGGGAATCGGTTCGCCCATTCACGGCCTCAATATCGATGTGCGCTCCGTTCGCTTGGGGGACAGAGTCCTGCTATCTGGTCCGATCGGCGATCATGGCATCACCATCCTGCTGGCACGGGGAGAACTCGATTTCGAAGCTGACTTGCGTTCTGACACGCGATCGGTCTTGCCCCTGGTGGAAGCCATCGCACGAGTCGCCGGCCCAGGGCTACGCTGGATGAGAGATCCCACACGTGGCGGCGTCGCGACGTCGCTGAACGAACTGGCGCGTGACTGCGGCCTGGGTGTTTGCCTGCACGAGGAAGCGATTCCGGTGCGCGACGCCGTGCGCGGTGCCTGCGAACTGTTGGGACTCGACCCTCTGCATATCGCCAACGAAGGCCAGTTTCTCGCCGTTGTCGCCGCTGAATATGCGGATGCGGCCATCAACGCTCTCAACCTTGCGCCGGGAGGGGAACAGGCGCGGATCATCGGCGAAATCTGTGAACAGCCCGCCGGATCGGTGCTCGTGAGTACGTCTTATGGCGGAAGCCGCATCGTCGACATGCTGGTCGGAGATCCACTGCCAAGAATTTGCTGAATGGCGACTGGTTATCAACTCGCAACCCAGATCGAGCAACGGTTCCTCGAGAGGAACCGCATCTTCGAGGTTTTCTTCGCGCGTGAATCCGTCCGGCTCGCCGAAGCCTGCCGCGAAATGTCCGAGCGCTTTCTGCGCGGTGGGCGCCTGCTGGCCTTCGGACGCGGACCTTATGCTACCGACGCTCAACATGTGTCGGTCGAGTTTGTGCATCCCGTGATCGTCGGCAAGCGGGCCTTGCCAGCGATTGACCTCTCCATGCTTTTTCGTCCCTGGCTAGAGGCCATACTTCGCCCAGAGGACATCGTCATGGGTTTCGGCCCTCCCGAAGGCGACCCCGAGGTTTGGGCCACGCTGCAGCAAGCCCATGCGCGTGAGGCTATGACTTTTGCGCTGCCGGGCGGGGAAGGTTCTTACGCGTTACGTCCTGTCACTGAAAACGCATTCATTCACCAGGAAATGATCGAAATGCTTTATCACACGCTCTGGGAAAGCGTGCACGTCTTTTTTGAGCATCGCGAGTTGGGTCACGAACTGGGTGAAACGGAATTTCTGTACCCGTTCCTCGGACGCGAAAAGCAGGGCACAGACGATCTGATTACCGAAGTGGCTAATTCCATTCAAATGAAAGTCCACGACGACGCTCTGTTGCGCGAACGTGTGGCCCGCGAGCAGGCCGACTCGATCAGTAATCTCGCGCTGGCGATCCACGAACGTTTGCAGCGCGGGGGCAAGTTGATTCTGTTCGGCAACGGGGGCTCAGCTACCGATGCCAACGACTGGGCCATCGATTGCGTCCTGCCGCCTGGTGGATATCAACCGATTCCCGCGGTTTCCTTGTCGATGGAACCCGCGAATATTACTGCGATCGCGAATGATGTCGGAACCGAAGTGGTCTTCCTGCGCCAGTTGATCGCGCAAGCTCAGCCCGAGGACATCGCCATTGGCATCTCGACCAGTGGGGGCTCGCGCAACATCATCATGGCGCTGGAAGAGGCTCGTAAGCGCGACATGCTGACGGCCGCCCTGCTCGGCTATGACGGAGGAGAAATCCTAAGGCGCGGCCTGGTCGATTTCCCCGTTGTCGTTCCGTGTGACTACATTCCCCGCATTCAGGAAGTGCAAGCATCGTCGTATCACATCATCCGCGAGTTGATTGAGGTTCTGGGCCGTGGCCAAGCTTGAACTGTTCGGTACCGCGCGCTGCCCGCATACGCAGGACATGCGAGATTGGCTCGAATGGCAGCGCCGTGACTTTGTCGAGCACGACGTGGAACTCGACCGGGAAGCTCGTGCGCGGTTGCGTAATCTCTCCCCTGGCCTGCGAAACGTCCCGGTGCTGGTCGAAAACGACAAGGTCGTTCAGGTCGGCTGGCAAGGTCGCACCTGCATGATCGAGGCGGAGTAGATGGCCAGTGCGTGCTCCATACGGGTGCGCGGCGTGGTGCAGGGAGTTGGGTTCCGCCCGTTCGTCTACCGACTTGCTCACGAGAACACGCTGGCCGGCTGGGTTCTGAACGGGGAAGAAGGTGTCGTAATTCATCTCGAAGGCGCGGAGCGCGGCCTAGCCACGTTTGTGCAGAATCTGAAAGTTAATGCGCCACCCGCGGCAAGCATTTCTGAAATTCAGATCGCACCCGCAGAATTGGTTGGTCTGAAAGACTTCACCATCAGGAGCAGCACGTCGGCGGAGCATCCCACCGTTCGCATCTCGCCCGATCTGCCGGTTTGCGACGAGTGCATTCAAGAATTGTTCGACGCCGCGAACGCACGCTATCTATACCCCTACATCAATTGCACGAACTGTGGTCCGCGCTACTCGGTGGTGCGGTCTCTTCCTTACGACCGTTGCAACACCACCATGGAGTCTTGGCCGCTCGACGGTTTCTGCGGAGATCAATATCACGACCCAGCGAATCGCCGTTTCCATGCGCAGCCTTTAGCTTGCCCGGCGTGCGGACCCGGCTTCTTTCTTCAAGAAAACCCTTCGACTTCAGCTCACACCGCAGAGGCAGTCGTCCGGAGCGCCCAACTCCTTCGCGAAGGGAAAATTCTCGCCGTCAAGGGAATTGGTGGCTATCACCTTGCTTGTGATGCCCGAAATCCCGTGTCTGTCACGGCTTTGCGCGAGCGCAAGTTTCGCAAGGAAAGACCGTTCGCTGTAATGGCGCGTGACCTGGACATAGCCCGAACGCTCGTAGAACTCTCGCCCGAGTCAGAACAGTTGCTTCTGTCCGTCGCGCGCCCCATAGTTCTCGCAGAAGCTCGCGAATGCCTCGAAGGGGTGGCCCCAGGAAACAGCGAACTTGGCGTAATGCTCCCCTACACGCCACTACACTATCTGCTCTTCGCTGCAAGCGCTCCCGAACTTTTGGTGATGACCAGCGCCAACCGTTCCAGTGAGCCGATCGCCTATGAAGACGATCAAGCGATAGACCGTCTGTCGGGCATCGCCGATGCATTCCTGATCGGCGAGCGCCCGATCGCTCGTCGGGTCGATGACTCTGTAGCTCGCGTGGGAACGTTCGGTCCAACGATTCTGCGTCGCTCGCGAGGATATGCTCCCGGCGCGGTAGCCTCCATGCCCACGAAGAGGCCGATTCTGGCGGTGGGGCCTGACCTGAAGAACACCATTACTCTCGTCGTGGAAGGCCAGGCCTTCGTCAGCCAGCACATCGGAGATCTTTTTCACTACGACTCCCTGCGTGCGTTCCGCGAAACCATCGATGACATCCTGTCGATGTATGAGATCGATCGCAGTGAGTTGCTGGTCGTCCACGATTGTCATCCGCAATATGCATCGAGCCTGTACGCCGCCGAATTCAAGTCGCTCGAAACGCGACCAGTGCAGCATCACCGCGCCCACATCGCTTCGGTGCTGGCGGAGAGAGGCGAATGGAATACTCGTATTATAGGCGTCAGCCTCGACGGAACGGGCTACGGCGACGACGGGAGCATTTGGGGCGGCGAGATCTTTGTCGGCAGCGTGGCGCAGGGTTTCGACCGAGTGGCCCACCTTCGATCAGCAGCCCTGCCCGGTGGTGACGCCGCGGCTCAGAATCCTGTCCAGGCCGCCGCAGGATTTCTCGCTCAGCTCGATAACCTTCCCGACATGACCCGTGCGCCATTTCATTTCTCGCGACGGTATTCCGATTCGCTCGATCTGGTCCACAAGAACGTCCGCACGTTCGGTACCACATCAATGGGAAGACTCTTCGATGCGGTCGCAGCTCTTCTGGGCTTCACCCGCTCAATCACATTCGAAGGGCAAGCCGCCATTTGGCTCGAGCAACTTGCCCAAACGTCCGCCCCGGTAGACCCCTATCCGTTTCCCTTCGCAGGATGGCAACTTGATTTTCGCCATCTTCTCGCCGCCGTAGTTCTAGATCGTCTGCAAGGGCGGGCTCCAGCCGAAGTCGCTCGAGCCTTCCACCGCGGTGTTGCGCAAGGTTTGCGGGACGCAGTAATCGACCTGGGCGCCGCGTACGAATCAGAGACGGTCGTTCTTTCTGGCGGTGTCTTCCAGAATGAACTTCTGCTGGCCGACTTCAAAGAAGCGACGGCGTCCGCTGCGTTAAAGATCTGGACCAATCATCAGGTCCCCCCGAACGACGGCGGCATAAGCCTGGGACAGGCCGCCCTGGCGGCATTCGGGCGATTTGACGAAGGGCGCGTTCATCATGCATGAACTCTCCATCGCGATGAGCATCGTTGAAATGGCTGAGGAGGAGGCTGAGCGCCACGGAGGGCAAGTGTCCGCCGTGCATCTGAAACTCGGTGCCCTCTCGGGTGTCGTCAAAGAAGCACTCCTTTCCTCTTTTGAGATGGCTTGCTTCGATACGCCACTGGCAGGTTCCCGCCTGATCATTGAAGAAGTTCCGATCGTGGTTTTTTGTGGAAGCTGTCAAACTCAGCGAACCCTAACTTCTGCGCAATGGTTTTGCTGTCCGGAATGCGGCACGCCCACGCTCGAGATTGTGCAAGGCAAGGACCTTGAAGTGGTAGCACTGGAGATGACCGACGATGTCCGAGCCCAGGCTGGTTGAAGTTCGCAAGAACGTACTGAAGGCCAACGACGTGATCGCGCGCTCCTTACGCGAGCGATTTCGTTCTGCTGGAGTCTTCGTGGTCAGCCTGGTATCGAGTCCGGGCTCGGGCAAGACGGCGTTCCTCGAAAAGACGTTGACCACCCTCCGCCCCAACTACCGCGTCGCAGCGCTGGTCGGAGACCTAGCCACCGAAAACGATGCCGTGCGACTCGCCCGGAGTCAGGCACCCGTGAAGCAAATCATCACCGGTACGATCTGTCACCTCGAAGCGGCAATGGTCGAAAAGTCTCTCGCCGATTGGGACCTGAACACTCTGGATTTTCTGTTCATCGAGAACGTCGGCAACCTGGTTTGTCCTTCTTCGTATGACCTCGGCGAAAACCTCCGCATCGTTCTCATGTCGGTCACCGAAGGAGAGGATAAGCCTCTCAAATATCCGACCATCTTCAATAGCGCAGACGTGGCGGTTATTACCAAGATTGATTTGGCTGTGGCGGTGGAATTCGATTCGTCGGCTGCCTGTGCAAACATCCAGGCCGTGCGACCGGGAATGCACGTCTTTCAGCTGTCGACCAAATCGGGCGAAGGCATGCGTGATTACTTCGATTTTCTTATAACAAGCCTCACGCAAATGCGGACATCATTTAGCCAAACGGTCTGACACCGCACACACGATTGTCATTCGCCGCCTCGGGTTTTTGCCGTAAGCACTTGAACGACTACCTCGCTTCTGCTAAAACTTTGGAATTGCTTTTGCCAGCAGCGGGTAGCAACAGGATTACAAACCAGGTTATGCATTCGAGCATTTCATCATCGTGAAATGTTCCTAGCCCGATCCGGCGCCCACGGAACTCCCTCGTAGTAGTTCCGCCGGTGTAAGACCTCGAACCTCCTAGCCAACCAGGGAGTTTCGGATGTTTGTTGTTCGCAGGCCAGATGTTGTCGGGAGGTGCCTAGCCTCTTCTCTGCCTGCACAACTTCGCGAACTCCACGCTCAATTGGTAGCTCCCACGCAACCCCCTAATCGCGGAGGAAGATATGGCGACCAACCTCGTTCGCATCGAGAACGATTCTGAAATCAAGGAGCGGCTCGCAGCCGAACGTGCGCGCCTACGCAAAATAGCCGGGCTCGACCAGCCTGCCCACTTTCATCGGCCAGTGGAGCGAGCGTTTACCGCCGAACAGCGCAAGCACGTCACCATCCTGTTCGGAGGGTTTACGTGGAAGCATGAAGACCTGATCCGCGCAGTTTTTCAGGGCTGCGGCTACCGCTGCGAGAAACTGCCCGTGCCGAACGTCAATGCCTTTCAGACGGGAAAGGAATTCGGCAACAACGGTCAGTGCAATCCGACCTACTTCACGGTCGGAAACCTGGTGCAGTACTTGCAATTCCTGGAGAAGGAAGGCATGTCGCGCCAGGACATTTTGGATAACTTCGTTTTCTTCACCGCCGGATCCTGTGGCCCCTGCCGCTTTGGCATGTACGAAGCGGAATATCGCTTCGCCCTGAAAAACGCCGGCTTCGACGGCTTCCGCGTCTTGCTCTTCAAAGACAGCGACGGCATCAAGGCCGCGTCCGGCGAGCCTGGTCTCAAGTTCACAATCGACTTTGGGTTCGGCATGTTGAACGCCATGCATCTGGGCGACGTCTTCAACGACCTCATCTACCAGATCCGTCCTTTCGAGGTGAATAAGGGCGAGACCGATCGCGTATTCCGCGACGCCGTCGACACACTCTGCGAAGACTTGAAGAATCGCGACTCGTTCGAAATCGAAGACCGAGCGCCGGCTTGGGCCAAGCCGAAATTCAAGAACAACAAGGTACTTCGCAACACGTTCAACGTTTTCGGTAAATGGCATGAACACATGTGGGGCAAGGACTACTTGAACGCCCTCCACGCGGCTCGCCAGAAAATGGATTCGATCGAAGTCGATCGCACGCGTGTGAAGCCCATTGTCAAGATTACCGGTGAGTTCTGGGCGCAGATCACCGAAGGCGACGGCAACTTCCACATGTTCGAATTCCTTGAGCGCGAGGGAGCTCAGGTAATCGTCGAACCCATCGCAACCTGGGTTGCCTACTTGATGTATCAGGCAAAAGCCCATGCCAAAGCGAAGTGGCCTGTGAATCGGCCGCACCGCGATCCCGAGTGGTACGAGTTCAAGAAACAATTCGCCAACTACATTGGGCTCCGTAAGAAGCTGTGGGGCATCGGAGCCGGCGAGCGCATGTGGAATTTCTTTTACCACCGCACGATCAAGAACCTAGGAGGCATCACGCACCATCTCGTGCCGCAGACCGAACTGGCCGAAATGGCGCATCCGTTCTATAACCAGTTCGCGCGTGGCGGAGAAGGCCACCTCGAAGTCGGCAAGAACGTCTACTACACCGTGCACAAGCTCTGTCACATGGTGCTAGCACTAAAGCCCTTCGGCTGTATGCCATCGTCGCAATCCGACGGAGTGCAATCCGCGGTCGTGAACAAGTTCAAGGACATGATCTTTCTCCCCATCGAAACCTCCGGCGAAGGCGAGGTCAACGCCCACAGCCGCGTGCAGATGGCGCTCGGAGAAGCGAAGGTCAAGGCCAAAACGGAATTCGAGCAGTGTCTCAGTAAGACCGGCAAAAGCCTCGCTGAGATTCGCGAGTATATCGACGAGCATCCCGAGCTGAAGCGGCCGTTCTATCACGTCCCGCATCGAGAGGGCGTTGCGGGTACGGCGGCTCAGTTTGTTCTCCACGTCAACGATCGCATCAACAAAGACACTCACTTTTGGAAGCGCACGCGCGTTCCGGTCGCGGCACCCGCTGTAGCCAGCGGCGATTAGAAACTGTATGCGGGAGCAATCGGGCCTGATCGGTTGCTCCTGCGCATCTCGATATTGGCGCTGTGAATCCGGGATTGTTGAACGAGAGAGGAATGATGCACGATCATAAAGGCACTCCGCTGGTCCAGATCGCTCCCTTGGAGCTTCCCAAAGTCCGGCACGATCAGAAGCCGCACGATCACCACACCAAGTACCTGGTGGGACTCGACGTTGGTTCCACCACGGTCAAAGCAGTTGTGGTCGACGCGGCGACTGACCAGGTTCTCTGGCAGGACTATCAGCGTCACGAAACCAAGCAGCCCGAGAAGACGCTCGAATTCCTGAAGAGAATGGAGTCCGAAGTCGGCATCGACCGCCACAACACTCGTATGTTCATGACGGGCTCGGGCGGGTCGGGAATTACAGACCAGATCGGTGCAAAGTTCGTGCAGGAAGTTACAGCTGTGTCTCTCGCGGTCGAGAAGCTTCATCCCGAGGTTTATTCTGTCATCGAACTCGGCGGACAGGACGCGAAGATCATTGTCTTCAAAGACGACGATGAAACCGGCCGCAAGAAAAAAATCCCTTCGATGAACGACAAGTGCGCTGGCGGCACAGGCGCAGTCATTGACAAGATCAACGCAAAGCTGAAGATCCCTGTCCTCGAGCTTTCCAATCAGGGATACCACGGCGTCAAGCTGCACAAAGTCGCCGGGAAGTGCGGAGTCTTCGCTGAAACCGATATCAACGGCCTTCAAAAAGTTGGCACGCCGCCAGACGAACTGATGGCCTCTCTGTTCGAAGCCATCGTTCTGCAAAATCTCAGCGTGCTGACGCGCGGCCACACACTTCGGCCCCACGTGTTGCTGCTGGGTGGGCCGAATAGCTTCATCAAGGGCATGCGCGAAGCGTGGCAGGCAAACATTCCGCGCATGTGGCAGGAGCGCAAAGTCGCGATCCCCGATGGGGCTAAGCCCGAAGACCTCATCAAAGTCCCACAGAATGCTCAGTATTTTGCGGCCCTCGGCGCGGTCGAGTTCGGTAAGAGCGAAGAAGATTGCGTAGGTTGCTATCACGGCTACGACCAGCTGATCCACTACATCGACTTCGGACGGCAAGAAGAAAAAGCCAAATCAGGTGGCAAGGGCCTGGTCGAGAAACCCGAGGAGCTAGACGTCTTCAAAGACGCTTACCGCCGAAAGAAGTTCACACCGGCTGCTTTCCAAAAGGGAAGCGCGGTCGCGGGCTTCATCGGTATCGACGGTGGCTCCACGTCCACCAAGGCTGTCTTGCTTAGCGAGAGCGGTGACATCCTGTGCAAGTCTTATCAGCTCTCCAACGGCAACCCGATCCAGGACACGATCGAGATGTTCGAAAACCTGCGCGCGCAGGTCGAAAAGCAGAACGCAAAGCTCGAAGTCCTCGGGGTCGGCACAACTGGATACGCGAAAGACATCTTGCGGGACGTCCTGAACGCAGACGTAGCGCTAGTCGAGACTGTTGCGCACACCGAGTCCGCGCTGAAATTCTATGAGGATCCCCACGTCATCGTCGACGTCGGCGGCCAGGACATCAAGATCATCATCCTGCACAACGGCCGCGTAAAAGACTTCAAGCTCAACACGCAATGCTCGGCCGGCAATGGATACTTTCTGCAATCCACCGCGGAGGGATTTGGCTACGACGTGAATCAGTACGCCGACCTAGCCTTCAACGCCCAAGCGATGCCCGTCTTTGGCTACGGCTGCGCCGTGTTCATGCAGTCCGACATCGTGAACTTCCAGCGTCAGGGCTGGCGCGCGGAAGAAATCCTCGCCGGACTCGCGGCGGTACTTCCGAAGAACGTGTTCCTCTACGTCGCCAGCATCCCGAATCTCGCCGCCCTAGGGTCACGCTTCGTGCTCCAGGGCGGAACGCAAAACAACCTCGCCGTAGTGAAAGCCGAAGTGGATTTCATCCGTAACAGCTTCCGCGCCACGGGCAAACAGCCGGAAATCATCGTCCACGAGCATTGCGGGGAATCGGGTGCCATCGGTGCTGCGCAAGAATCTCTGCGGCTCTGGCGCAATGGCCAGCAGACAACTTTTGTTGGCCTGGAGGCCGTCCGCAAAATCGAATACCGCACCACGCGCAACGAAGATACGCGCTGCCACTTCTGCAAGAACGACTGTCTCCGCACGTTCATCGACATTCGCACGGCACCTAAGGACGACAAGAGCTTCATCCCCATCCAGAAGGTCACGAAGGTCCCACTGATGCACGGCGAGCAGCGCCTGATCATCGCGACCTGCGAAAAGGGAACGGTCGAGGATCTCAACGACATGAAAGAGATCAAGGCTGGGCTTGACTCCATTCGGGCGCAACATCCGAACTTCGTCGACTATGCGGCGAAGGAAGTATTCAGGCCGACCAATGCAAAGAACATCGCGGACCCGCTACCGACCAAGAGCTGGGCTGGTTGGCCTAAGGGCGCGAAAGAACGGCGCGCGTTGATGGAGAATCGCAAAAAACTCCGCATCGGCATCCCACGCGTCCTCAACATCTACACGTACGCGCCGCTGTTCAACGCGTACTTCGAGAGCCTCGGCGTGCAACCCGAGAACGTGATCTACTCCGATTACACCAGTTCCGAACTCTACCGCGCGGGCGCGAGCCGCGGCGCCATCGATCCCTGCTTCCCAGCGAAAATCGGTATTTCGCACGTTTACAACCTGATCCAGGAAAAGCATCGCAAGAAGCCGCTCGACCTGATTTTCTTCCCCATGTACGACGTGCTTCATTCGCCGCTCGTGAAGCTGACAGGCACCAACGCCTGCCCGACGGTCACAGCCACGCCGGAAACAGTGAAAGCCGCCTTCACCAAAGAGAATGATGTTTTCGCCGAGAACCACGTCAAGTACATCAACCCGGTCCTGAACTTTGCCGACCGCAAGCTATTCGCCTTCCAGATGTTCCAGGCGCTCGATTCCGTACTTGGCCTGTCCGACGAAGAAAACGATCGCGCGATCGAAGCTGGCTTCCAGGCGTTGAAAGCTTACGAAACCAACATCCGCAAACGTGCTCGCCAGGTGCTTGATCAATTGGAGCGTGAAGATCGCATCGGCATCGTGATGCTAGGCCGCCCGTATCACCACGATCCCGGCCTCAATCACGAAATCCTGGAAGAATTCCAGAAGCTCGGTTATCCGATCTTCTCGCAGAACACTCTTCCGATTGACGACGACATGCTCGAGCGTCTTTTCGGCGACGAAGTGCGCGCCGGCGTCATCAGCAGTCCGCTTGATATTGGCGATGCCTGGAAGAACTCGTATTCCTGCAGCACCAATCACAAGGTCTGGGCGGCGAAGTTCACCGCTCGCCATCCCAATCTCGTGGCCTTGGAAATCTCCAGCTTCAAGTGCGGACACGATGCCCCCATCTACGGAGTCATCGAAGGCATCATCGAACAATCCGGTACACCCTACTTCTGCTTTAAAGACCTCGACGAAAATAAGCCATCCGGGTCCATCAAGATTCGCGTTGAGACCATCGACTACTTCCTGCGCCGCTACCGGGAGGAAGTGATCCGCAAACGGAAGGCTGAACAAGACATCGAGGCGCAGTTAGCCGCCCTCGAGGCGCAACTGCGTGGTGATCAGAATCAGACGGAGTCTTCGCTCGTCAATCCCGTGATTGAGCAAATTGGACAGGGCATGGCGGCCGACTAAAGGCCGCCATCGTCCAATGGTTCAATAGATTACCTGGAGGGTACTACGCCAAGGTGTCGGCGAATCGCTTCGGAGCAGCAAAAAGCTTCGAGAACCATCCCTCCGAAATCGGTGTCTTCTGCCGAAAATCTAAAACCTGTGCCGGCGCAACCTTGAGGGGGGATGGCGCGACACAGGCTTCAGTGAACTGCAAGTGCTTGCCCGAGCCTAACCTGCTCGTTCCAGGGGTATTCAAAAATTCTAAGATCTGTTACGAAAACCGAACAATCAGGGGATCGCGCAGGACGAGAGACGATGTCGTCCGCAACGGCTGGCGGCTTACAGCGCCCGCGAGGCCAGACCGCCGCGGTCTGGGTGCTGCATGCGGCCTAACCGCAGGGCTGCTTCCGTGACTTGCTCATAGCGATCGATGACTGCACCTGGCTGCAAGGCAGCATCGGGAAACACATAACGCACTCCGAGTTTGCAGATCGCCATCATGGAGTACAAACGCGTGCGCAAAGCATCATCTGTCAATCGCCTGCCGGCTTCGGCGATCCGCTCATCTGGGCTACGACGTGCGAGCTGCCCGAGTTGCAGAAGAATGCTCGCATTGTGCGATACTCCGCCCAGGTAATCGATCGAAGCGCGCAATCTCTCGCGCTGAATCGCTCTGAATTGCCCGGCGGAAAGACGAGTACGGAGGAATTCCTCTTCCAATGGCTCGGTCAAGTTACGGAATGCCTCCAGATCGACGGGCATGATTTGTTGGGTCAGTTCGCTCGCCCCAGCAGCTGTCCGCGCCGCTCCAAGTCCACGCAGCACGAAGAAGAGCAACGACAGGACCGCGGTGGCGATAATGAGCACGGTGATGATCATTGCTGTAGCAGCCTTTGTAACGCGGCGTTCCAGTCCTCCAGTTCATGGATGACCGGAGTTTCAATCTGCTTGGCTGCTGGTTGCGGAAGCAGTAGACCGGTCAGCCACACCAGAACGCAGCAGCCGTAGGCAGAGACTTCAATCGTTCGCGTGAGAGTAAGGTTAACAAAAGCGCCAAAGTGAGCCTGCAGCGCGGTATTGACCAGCATCGCGCTGGCATAGAGCCCTAGTCCCAACGCCATTGGCAGAACATAGGTTGACCACGAAAGATGTAAATACCTCACGAGCAAGAGCAATAAAACCAACAAACCAACCTGCATGATATTCACGGCCCGATTTACAACCACAAGAACTAAGGTGACCCGGTCAAGATTTGTGCCGGTGCTATATGACACCAGAATTACCGCCGCAATCATTAGCACCACGGTTGACCATCGAACCAAGCTTCCGCCCAATCGCTGCAATGCGGGATAATTTCGAAAAACATGCTGAAAGATTTCGTGAATGACTCCAAAACGCAGCACCACGCTGACGTACTCCTCCGCTAGCCAGCACACAATGTACTGGTCCCCCGTAAATCGGTCCGACTGGTCGATGGTAAAAAGAACGGCGGTTTGCAATATCTGGAAACACGTGTAAACGAAGAAGATCGGAAATTCGCGCACCATCTTTCGGCGCACCATGATCACGATAATCGGAATCTGAAAAACGTGCGGTGCGACCCAGAAAAATAGGAAAAAGAAGCGCGAGGCGGTCATGCTGTCTAGGGCGAACTATACTTCGTCTCGCGCTTGATCTCAACTGGGACATTCGGTCCTGTTCATCAACCTTGCTTCACGGCTTGCAGGTCTTCCCAGATGGGCAGTTGGGCGACGACCCTCCATCCGCGTGTAGCCGTGGCGGTACCGATAACGAACTAAGCAACATGGCCGTCACAGCCATACACCATAGAAGTTTTTTCACGATGCAGCTCCTTTGCGAAGGATTCGCACCGTGATAACGTGCAATATAGCGAGGAATCGGGCCCGGAAATCACCGTCCGCGAGGGTTTCCGGAAAACGTAACAACCATGACGCTCAAGTCGGTCAAAGAAGACCTACAGGCCAGTACTTTGCGCGCGATTTCTGGCCTCTTGGGAAAGCTTGGGTACCTGGCGAGCCTGCGTCAGGAAGACGGGAGTTACTCCCATTGGGGACTATCACGCGTGCATGGAGAGGTTGCAGCGCAAGAGGCCTTAGCCGAGGCCCACCATAGCGTTGTCACCAAGATACTGCGGGCTCCGCTATGCAGGTTATTGAATGACGTGCAAGATTCTTGCGCAGATCGGAAGCTGGAGCAGACTGAATTCTTGGGCCAACTGCAGGAAAGGGAGTCGCAAATCCTACCGTCCAAGGCGGGGGCAGGCTCTCGCCGCCATCTCAGTTCAGTGCTTGACGCTCTTTTGGCTCTGGCAAAGTCCCCACGGTAGTCCACTCGCCGAGCCGCATGGCCACACCCACCACCTGTCCAATCACTTCGGCGTCCTGTGGATGCTTCAGCACTCGCACTGGTACTGGCGATAGGGGATGCGACTGCAGCACCAGGCCTTCCTGCTGCAGCGTGCACCAGCAGCACGTATACCCGTCGCGTGTCTCCACAAAGTAAATCGGGCGCTCGTATTCCGACCGCCACGCGCCCTCGATCACGCGCGTTTTCGACTCGTCAATCTGCACAAATGTCCCCGGCGGCAGAATTGGATACATCGTGAAATCGTCTGTCCCGATGTAGCCGTAGGTGTATCTTCGGTCGGCGAATTGTGCCAGATAAGTCAATGGAACTACACCCCATTGCTCTACCAGGCGCCCCATATTGGCGGTATACCGGGGGTCAAAACTCGGGTCCATGCGTACAGGGATGCGCACAGACGAGACGTTTTCCAGCGCCTCCGACTTATGCGATTTCGGCGGACTGGCCAAGGGAATGTCCTCCGCGACCCTGTTCATGTCGACCCCGTACCAGGTCAAAATCTCCCGCGCATCCTTGCGATAAATCACCGACAGTGAGTACAGACGATAGATGCTGGGTACGACTCCCTTGGTTTCCATGTCTGAAAGCCGGCTAGGCGGAATCGCGAATTCGTCGCTCTGGTGCTTTTCCGCAATTGCAGCACTCGACGTCTCAACGTCGCGCATCGTGAGCCCAAGCCGTTCGCGCAAGGCGCGCAAGTTTTGTCCTGCAGATAGCATCCGGCCCTCCCTCGTCGGCGATCTGGCCCCAATCAGGACATGACCCCACCGAGTGGCGCTGTTCTGGATTCGTAACACGCAAGTTACTCCCTCGCTGCACCAAAAACAAGGCTCTGCATCGCACCGATGATCGTCCTATCTTCCTTACTCAACCGGAATTGCATTGGCTTCTAACTCCACTTTCTGACCTAGCCAAATGGTCAACTCCGAAGTGGGTAATTGGGAGCCAAATCCTACCGGACCCGTCCCCGAAGCGATCGCACAATTGTGCCGAAATGTCGTCATGCCTGCTTTTACGGAAGTGGAACGCCGACCGCCGACCAACATCCGAAGAACTATGGTTAGAAGCTGGGTGCGCTCGCCAACCAGATTGAATACACTGATTTGGAACACTTTAACCGTCGGACAGGTCGTCCGCGAACACGGGTCTCGCAAAGAATCGGATCATTAGGAGAAAATTCGTTCGCATGGCTCAAGAAGAAATCAGGCTTTGGGAATCCAATAAGCGCAGAAAGCATTGGAAACGCTGGGGACCCTACCTGAGCGAACGTGCTTGGGGAACCGTTCGCGAAGACTACAGCCCGTACGGAACAGCCTGGGAGTACCTGCCTTTTGACCACGCCCGGTCTCGCGCCTACCGCTGGAATGAAGATGGACTGGCAGGCATTTGCGACCGCCGTCAGTTCATTTGCTTCGCTTTGTCCCTCTGGAACGAAAAAGACCCCTTCCTGAAAGAACGCATGTTCGGGCTCTCCGGCAACGAGGGCAATCACGGAGAGGACGTCAAGGAGTACTACTTCTACCTCGACAATACGCCGACTCATTCCTACATGAAGTATCTCTACAAATATCCGCAGGGTGAGTTTCCGTACCAGGTCCTTTTGGACGAGAACCGCAAGCGCGACAAGCGTCTGCCGGAGTTCGAACTGGCGGACACCGGAGTGTTCGACCACGATCGCTATTTCGATGTCCTCGTCGAATACGCGAAGGCCGGAGTAGACGACATCTTGATCAAAATCTCGGTGACCAATCGCGGGGCGGATCCTGCCCGTCTTCACCTGTTGCCGAACGCGTGGTTTCGAAACATCTGGTCGTGGGGAGAGTCCGGCCAGCGTCCTCAGCTTAGACGTTTGCAGTCGCGTTCAACGTCAGTGGTCGAACTGGTACATCCCGACGTCGATTCGCACTGGCTGCACTGCGAAGGGAATCCGGAACTCTTATTCACGGAGAACGAAACCAACGCGCACAGGCTGTATGGAATTGGCAGCCAGAGTCCGTTTGTGAAAGACGGAATTAACGACTGCGTCGTTCGCGGGAACAAAGACGCCGTCAACCCCGATCATCACGGCACCAAAGTCTCGGCCCACTACCATCTTGAACTCCAGTCCGGCGAGACCAAGGTCGTACGCCTGCGTCTTGCTGACTCGGATTTTCCAGCTGAAGACGCCTTTCAGGATTTCGCTGAAGTCTTTGCTGCCCGCCTCTCTGAAGCCGACGAGTTCTACGCCACCGTTATTCCCGAACATCTCTCCGCCGACGCCAAGAACGTTATGCGCCAGGGTTTTGCCGGAATGCTCTGGTCGAAGCAGTTCTATCACTACGTAGTGAAGCAGTGGATCGAGGGCGATCCCGACAATCCGGTTCCTCCTGCAGAGCGCAAACAAGGGCGTAATCACGAATGGCAGCACCTCTATAACGCCGACGTGGTCTCCATGCCCGACAAGTGGGAGTATCCGTGGTATGCCGCCTGGGACCTCGCTTTTCATTGCGTGCCCCTTGCGCTGGTTGACCCGGAGTTCGCCAAGGACCAGCTCATCCTTCTTCTCCGTGAGTGGTACATGCATCCCAACGGACAGCTGCCCGCCTACGAATGGGCGCTCGGCGATGTCAATCCTCCCGTGCACGCCTGGGCCGCATGGCGTGTTTACAAGATCGACAAGAAACGAACCGGCAAAGGCGACCGCGCCTTCCTGCAGCGGGTCTTTCATAAGCTGATGCTGAATTTCACCTGGTGGGTCAACCGCAAAGACGCCGATGGGATGAACATCTTTCAGGGCGGCTTCCTCGGCCTCGACAACATCGGCGTTTTCGATCGTAGTGCTCCGTTGCCCACCGGCG
The DNA here is from genome assembly GCA_035652655.1 of Terriglobales bacterium. Lineage (GTDB taxonomy): Bacteria > Acidobacteriota > Terriglobia > Terriglobales > Acidobacteriaceae > Gp1-AA133. Next base: position 13,302 of record DASRDJ010000403.1, on the reverse strand, counting down.
GCTACATCGAGCAGTCCGACGCCACTAGTTGGATGGCGATGTATACCCTCAACCTCCTCGCCATCGCACTGGAACTCGCCAAGGACGACCCCAGCTACGAAGACGTGGCCAGCAAATTTTGGGAGCACTTCATCTACATCGCGCACGCAATGAGCCACCGGGGAAGTGATCACGTCGGTTTGTGGAATGAAGAAGACGGATTCTTCTATGACGTGTTGCGTTTGCCCGACGGTGAACATATACCGATGAAGATCCGCTCCATGGTTGGACTAATCCCGTTGTTCGCGGTGGAAACTCTCGAACCCGAATTGCTCGCGCGCCTGCCCGACTTCCACCGGCGGTTGGAATGGTTCGTCGACAATCGTCCCGACCTGACGAGCAACCTTGCCAGCATGACGACGCCGGGGCGTGGCAAACGCCGTCTGCTCTCCATCGCCTCACCCGACAAACTCCGCAGCATCTTGAAGTACATGCTCGATGAGGCGGAATTTCTCTCGCCCTTTGGCGTTCGCGCGCTTTCGCGTTTCCATCAGGCCAACCCTTACGTTCTCGTCCTCAACGGAATGGAGCATCGCGTCGACTACGAGCCCGGCGAGTCGAACACCGGCCTGTTCGGCGGAAATTCGAACTGGCGCGGCCCGGTCTGGTTTCCCGTTAATTTTCTCCTGATCGAGTCGCTCCAGAAATTCCATCACTATCTTGGGGAATCCTTCACGGTGGAGTTCCCGACGGGTTCCGGCAAGATGATGAACTTGTGGGAAGTTGCCGGCGAACTGTCGCGCCGTCTCAACCGCATCTTTCTGCGCGACGAACAGGGACGCCGCCCGGTTTTCGGCAACTTGGAAAAATTTCAGACCGATCCGCACTGGCGCGACCTGGTTCTCTTCTACGAATACTTTCACGGCGACTCGGGGACGGGCGTTGGCGCAAGCCATCAGACCGGATGGACCGGACTGGTGACGAAGCTTCTGCAGCAAAGCGGCGAATGCGACGCGCTCGGTGGAAGCGCTGGTGACGACGTCGCCGCCGATTGAAGGTAATCGATGAAGGTGGACAACAAGCTTGGCGACGGCCAGACAGAGGTGCCGATGTCTATCTTATCCTCTGCAATTTCAGCTATTTACGGCCGCAGGCTGCGTTGTACCTTGGTAATCTGACCGAGCGCGCCTTCTCATCCTCCACCAGCCCATCCGTTATATACTCAACACCATCTCCCCGAAGTTTCTGTGAAATTTTGTCAGCCGCTTCGTGAATTTTGTGCAACTCATAGGGTCGAGAGTCCCGGAGGTTTGTTCGGTCGTGTTTTTCCGCTGACGCGTCCGGTAGGGAGACATGTTCAAACAATTCGTTTCTGCCGCCAAAATCCTTACGCGCCGGGTCCAGCCCGGGATGTCGCTTAAGGTTCGTGCCGACGATACATTCCTCGTTTCCTATCCGAAATCCGGCAATACCTGGATGCGCTTTCTGATTGCCAATCTGTTGCAACAGAATCCGCCCGTCGGACTGCTCGGAGCCGACTGCCTGATTCCATCGGTGGACGCGAAGTCAAAGAAGTTCTTCGACGACATGATGTCGCCGCGCGTGATCAAAAGCCATTTTTCTTTTATTCCCGCGTACAAGCGCGTGATCTACGTGGTGCGTGATCCCCGCGACGTGGTCATGTCGCAGTATCACTATCAGATCAAGCGTGGGGTGCTCGAAGGGGGCGCATCGCTTGACGGTTTTGTGCAGAGATTTCTGAAGGGCGAAGTCTGTCCCTACGGTTCATGGGGCGACAACGTGGGGAGCTGGACCGCCACGCGCCGCGACGATCCTAACTTTCTGCTGCTCCGCTACGAAGACATGCTCGCCGACGTCACGACCGGCGCGACCAAGATTTCCAATTTCCTCGGCTTTGGTCAGGACGCGCCTCGAATCGCCACTGCTGTAGAGCGCAGCAGTCTCGAAAACATGCGGAAAGTCGAAAAAGCAGAAGGGAAGAAGTGGGACTCGACGAAAGGAACGCGACAGGATATGTCGTTCTTCCGTTCGGCCAAGTCCGGCGAGGGGCGTGCGACGCTGTCCCGCGAATCCATCGAGCGAATCGAAAAGGCCTGGGGCCCGTTGATGCAGTCGGTAGGCTACGCAATATCGACCACCGACTCGGTCGCGTCTCTCAGTCCGGCCACCATTCATCCGTAAGCGACGAAGAGATCAAAATGGTTCGTATCAGGGCGTGCCTTCAGGCACGCCGAAACAAGCTGCGGAAAAACTCCGCGTCGAGTACGTTTTGGGAAGGGCACGACTTCAGTCGTGCCGTTAAGTCGACCTTAATCTGGCCGCGCTTTAGCGCCTGAGCTGCGCTCTCTGTCTCTTCGAAAAACTTTTCCCGCCTCGTAAGCCGTTCCAGGGCCGCGCGCCTTTAGGCGCAGCCTCTATGCATGCACGGTCTGATATTCCTCATACGAACCCTTGAAGTCCGTAATCTTGTGGTCCGTCTCGAAATGCCAGATACGCGTCGCCACTTCGTCGATCAGGTCATGATCATGCGTTACCAGTAGTAACGTCCCCTGATACCGCTGCAACGCAATATTCAGCGCATTAATCGATTCCAAATCCAAATGGTTCGTTGGTTCATCCAGCACCAGGACGTTTGGCTTCTGCAGCATGAGCTTGCAGAAAATTACCCGCGCCGCTTCGCCGCCCGAAAGGACATCGGTCTTCTTATTCCCGTCCTCGCGCGCAAAGAGCATCTGCCCGAGCAAGCCACGAATCTCTTCGTGCGCCGCCGCCGGATCCCACTGGTGCAGCCATTCGAACACGGTCATTCCCGGCTGAATCAAACCTTTGTGATCCTGCGCGAAATATCCCACCGCGGCTTCGTGACCCCAGTTGACTTTGCCGGAATCAACGAAATTTCCATCGTACCCGCTGGTCTGCCGAAGTTCAGATTCCGGCACGGTCGGCGAATTCGCTAGTAGCGCATTGACCAGCGTCGTCTTTCCCGCGCCGTTGCGCCCCATCAGGGCAATCTTCTCGCCGCGCAGCAGACTGGCCGTAAACTCGCGCACTACCTCCTTGTCGCCGTAAGCCTTCTCCACTCCCTCAATCTCGAGGATATGTTTTCCCGAAGGCCGCTTCTGCTCGAACTTGATGAACGGACGTTGAATATTCGACCGCGCCAGTTCGGTGACCTGCAGGCGCTCGACTTCCTTGCGCCGCGACTGCACCTGACTCGATCGCGTGCCGGCCGCAAAGCGCGCGATGAATTCGTTCAACTGCGAAATCTTCTTTTCACGCTGCGCATTCTGTGACTCAATCTGCGTCCGAACCTGCGTCTTCATCACTACCATGTCGTCGTAACCGCCAGTGTAGGTAATGATGGTCTCGTAATCGATGTCCGCGATGTGCGTACAAACGCTATTCAGGAAGTGCCGGTCGTGGGAAATCACGATCACCACCCCGTCGTACACGTTCAAGAATCCTTGCAACCAATGGATCGAATCAAGATCGAGGTTGTTCGTAGGTTCGTCGAGCAGCAAGGCCTGCGGATGCCCGAACAGCGCCTGCGCCAGCAGTACGCGGACTTTCTGTCCGCCTTGCAACTCGCCCATTTTGCGCTCGTGCGCTTCGTCCGGTATGTCGAGTCCCTGCAGCAGGATCGCCGCATCACTCTCGGCCGTGTAGCCGTCTTCCTCACCAACCACGCCCTCAAGTTCTCCCAGACGCATGCCGTCTTCATCCGACATCTCGGGCTTTTCGTAGATGCGGTCGCGCTCTTCGAGCGCAGCCCAGAGCCGTTTGTTGCCCATGATGACGGTGTCGATCACGCGGTACGCGTCGAATGCGAATTGATCCTGGCTGAGGACGCCCAGCTTCCGCGGACGCACGACCGTGCCCTTCTGTGGATCCATTTCGCCGGTCAGGATCTTCATGAAGGTGGATTTGCCCGCGCCATTCGGCCCGGTCAGGCCATAGCGCTTGCCCGGCGTGAACGCCGTCGAGACTTCGTCAAACAGAACTTTGGCGCCGTAGCGCATCGACACATTACTGACTGAAAGCATGTTTTCTCAGGAAACTGCGGAAAATTGCCCAAAAGGCGGGAGCGCAGCTGCTGCCATTAGAATATCACGATGCCCAGCGGAATCCGCCAACGGCAAATAAGCTAGCTCCGCGATTGAAGAATTCGCAACTAATCTGAATGCGCAGCAATGTTTGGGATCAGGGCGCGCCTTCACACGTGGGCAGGAAAAGTCTGAAAATCATGAACGACCAAACCCACGTCGATCTCCAATCCATCGCCCGGCAAGTCATGCTGGATCACGGCTTCGAACCCGATTTCCCGCCTGCGGTCCAGCAGCAGGTTGCTTCTCTGAGCCAGAAGCCACCCCTCCCGTCTTCGGGTGGCGACGTCCGCGATCTACGCTCCTTGCTCTGGTCCTCCATCGACAACGACACCTCCCGCGATCTCGACCAGATCGAAGTGGCCCAGCAATTGCCCAATGGCGACGTGAAGATTCTCATCGGCATCGCCGACGTGGACGCCGACGTTCCCCAGGCCAGCCCCATCGACCAGCACGCCTCGTCGCAAGCGACCACCGTCTACACAGGCGTGAAGAATTTCTCTATGATCCCGGAGACACTCTCGACCGGCCTCACCTCGCTGCTTGAGAAGCAGGACAACGCTGCTGTTGTCATCGAGTTCGTTGTCTCCAACGACGGGCACGTCAAATCCAACGATCTCTACCGCGCGCTCGTCCACAACCACGCGCAGCTCACCTACAGCGGAGTAGGCGCGTGGCTCGAGGGTGCAGCGGCCGCCCCACCGAAGGTCGCTGCATCCTCGGACCTGCAAGCGCAGCTCAAATTGCAAAACACGGTCGCGCAGGCCCTTCGCGAACAGCGCTATCGTCACGGAGCGCTGAACATCGAGACCATCGAGGTGCGGCCCGTCGTCATCAACGACCAGGTCGCCGACGTGGTCCGTCAGGAAAAGAATCGCGCCACCGACCTCATTGAGGACTTCATGATCGCCGCCAACGAGGTGGTTGCCCGCGCATTGGCCGCCGAATCTTCGATTCGCCGCGTGGTCAAAACTCCCGAGCGTTGGGAGCGCATCGTGGCGCTGGCCGCAGCCCAGGGCGGCCATCTGCCAGCACAGCCGGACTCCAAGGCCTTGAACGATTTCCTGATGCAGCGCAAGGCCGCCGCCCCCACGCACTTCGCCGACCTCTCGCTGGCCGTGATCAAGTTAATGGGACCGGGCGAATACATCCTCGAACGTCCCGGCGATCCTGACGTGGGTCACTTCGGCCTGGCCGTGCAGGACTACACGCACTCCACCGCACCCAACCGCCGTTTCGCCGATTTGGTTACGCAGCGGCTGGTGAAGTCTCTCCTCAAGAAAGGCAGCAATCCCTACTCGGATGGTGATCTCGACGGCATTGCAAAAAATTGCACTGCCCGCGAAGACGCCGCCCGCAAAGTCGAACGCGAGATGACCAAGCGTACCTCGGCTATTGCCATGAGCAATCGCATCGGCGAAGTCTTCGACGCCATCGTGACTGGTGCCAACACCAAGGGCACATTCGTGCGTGTGCTCAAGCCACACGTGGAAGGAATGCTGGTGCAAGGCGCACAGGGACTGGACGTGGGTGACAACCTGAAGGCGAAGCTAGTCAGGACCGATGTGCAGAAGGGCTACATCGACTTCGCAAAAGCTTAAGTGCTGTCAGCCCGATGGAGCGCGGGCGCCCCCGCCCGCGTTTGCAGATTGCGCTGGCCAAGAGTATTAGCACGAAGCCCTACCGCTGCTTCTCCTCCAACTCATGCCACCGCGCATACAGCCGATCGAGCGAACTCTGGGCTTCTTTCAACTCCGACCCTGCCCGTACCAACCCTGCCGCATCGCTCGCAATAGCAGGATCCTCCAGCGCAGCCTGCCTCTTCCTCAAAAGCTCCTCCGCCTGCGCAATCTGCTCCTCCATGCCCGCATACTCTCGCGCCTCCAGATAGGAAAGCTTCTTCTTTCCTGCAGATGCCGCAAGCGCCGCCACGGTCGAAGTCTTCCGCTCTACGGGGGCACCCTTCCCAGACTGCGCCGGCTGCTCCAGCCAAACTTCCCACTGCGAATAATCCGCAAACCGTTCCGTACCGCCAAGTCCATCCAGCCCCAGCACGGTCGTCGACACTCGATCCAGCATGTAGCGATCATGCGTCACGAGCACCATTGCCCCGCGAAATTCCAGCAGACTCTCCTCGAGGATTTCGAGCGTAGGAATATCCAAGTCATTCGTAGGCTCATCAAGCAACAGCACATCGGCAGGCTGCAGCATCAATTGCGCGATCAGCACCCTCGCCCGTTCTCCGCCTGATAGTCGACTTACCGGTTGGTTGAGCTGTTCCCCCGTAAACAGAAACCGCGCCGCCCACGAAGCCACGTGAATCACGCGATCCTGATAAATGACCGAGTCGCTGTCGGGCGCCAGCGCCCGGCGCAGAGTCGCATCCACATCTAAAGGCCGGGTCTGATCGAAATACACCACGCGCAGCGCATCCGCTCGACGGATTTCTCCTTCGTCCGGCGACGCTTCGCCCCGCAACAGCCGCAGCAGCGTCGTCTTCCCGCTACCGTTGGGCCCGACCAGCCCGAGCCGCATTCCGGCGGTGAGAATAAAGTCCAGTCCATCGAACAGACGTCGCCCCTCGATGCTGTAGCCCACGCCCTGCAGTTCGACAAGCCGCTTGGTCTGCCGCTCGCTCGCCGAAAAATCGATCCGTGCGGTGCCGCTGCGGGTCCGCGCATTGAGATCGGCCAACTCCCCCATGAGTTCCTGCGCCTTGTCGATTCGTGCTTTGGATTTTCGCGTTCGTGCCTTCGCCCCGCGCCGCAGCCACTCGATCTCGTTGTGCACCAGATTTTCCAGCGCTTGCTGCCGCTTTCCCTGCGCGTGCAGAAATTCTTCCTTTTTGACCAGGAACTCGCTGTAGTTCCCATGCACACGCAGGATCCCATCCGGATACACCCGGCTTAACTCCGCCATGTCGGTCGCGACATTTTCGAGAAAGTAGCGATCGTGGCTCACCACCACGCAGGCAAACTGTCCTGCTTCAAGTTCCTCTTCCAGCCACTCGATCCCCGCCAGATCAAGATGATTCGTAGGCTCATCCAGCAGCAGCACGTCGGGAACCTGGACCAGCGCCTCCACAATTGCCAAGCGCTTTTTCCATCCGCCTGAGAGCGCGCTGGCCTCAGCGTCGAAATCCTCAAACTGTGCTCGCCCCAGCGCGGCCGCCAGAAGGTTAGCGCGTTCGTCGTGAGGAACGGCCGCCCGTTCCAGCGCGTCATCCACAACCTGACGCACCGTTTTCCCCTCACCGAACCGCGATTCCTGGGCGACATAGCTCATGCGCGCCCGTTTGCGCGCGGCCAGCTCGCCTTCATCCGGATCTACCGTTCCAGCCAGAATGCCAAGCAGCGTCGACTTTCCCGAGCCGTTGGGACCGATCAAACCAACTCGATCTCCTTCCGACACGGTGAACGACACGTTGCGGAACAGCGGACTGGCCCCATACGCCTTGCCCAGCCCACGCGCATTCAAAATCGGCGGCACGGAATTTCCACCCTCCGAGGAGTACTTTGTCTGAGAATAGCAGGACGCTCGCGGAGTGTTATCTTGACCGCGTCGCAGGAGGATTCATGCATCGCTCCCAGATCGCCCTATCCATCGCGCTCATCGCAGTCGCTGCCTTCGCGGCGCCCGCGCGCAGGCCGTCTTCCCGTCCCGACGACTCGGCCCAGGTAAGCCAACTCGCAGGTCAGCTGACATCGTTAGAGAAAGCCTTGCCCGAAGCACAGAAGAAGCACGATCGCGACTTCTACAACCGCACATTGACCGACGATTTCATCTCCATCGGCACCGACGGCAAGGTCCATCCCAAGAGCGAAATCATGGGTGATTTCCCGTCCACGCAATTGGCTGAGTACCGCATCTACAACGTCCAGGTCGTCCCCTTGAATGACAACGCCGCCGTCGTGACCTACGACGTCATCGTCCGCATGGTCCACTACGACGACGAAACGCCCCGCTACCAGCACGTCAGCTCCGTCTGGGTGAAACAGGGCGACCAGTGGAAGCTCAAATTCCAGCAGGCAACAGCGGCAACGTAGGGGCTTTTTCCAAAGACAGAGTGATGCTCGTCCGCGCCTTTCTTCAGGCGGGTTGGCAGGTCTCGCAATCGCCAGAGGCACGAGCGTCCTCTGCGATCTCTGCGGCCGTTCTCTGCGCCCTCTGCGTTGTAAGATCCTCCTTGCGCCCTTAGCGGCCCTTCTTAGCGACCTTCGCGGTTAAAAGGTTTCGGCGGCAGGGGAAGCAATCCCCGTCCGTTATAATCACCAATTCGGCCCCAGGCCAATCCCCGACAAGAAGAGACATACAATTTGCTCGACTTCCTAGGCGATTTAAAACGTACCCACATGTGCGGGGCACTCCGCGCTTCCGATGCCGGCAAGAAGGTCATTCTGATGGGCTGGGTCAACCGCCGCCGCGACCTCGGCGCGCTGATCTTCGTCGACGTCCGCGACCGCTCCGGCGTCACACAAGTCGTCTTCAGTGGCGAGCGTAATTCCGCCGTGCACGAGAAAGCCGAACTGCTGCGCAATGAATTCGTCATCGCCGTGATCGGCACGGTCAAGCTCCGAGACGCCGACACCATCAACAAGAACATCCCGACCGGCGAAATCGAACTGGTCGCCGACGAACTTCGCATCCTGAACGAAGCCAAGCATCCGCCGTTCCTGCCCAGCGACACCTCGCTGGCGAACGAAGAGATGCGCCTGAAATACCGCTACATCGACCTGCGCCGCGACGCCATGCAGTTCAACATCGAGCTCCGCCACAAGGTTGCTCTCGCTATCCGAGATTACTTGGCCTCGCAGGGATTTTTCGAAATCGAAACACCGTTCATGACGCGCTCCACGCCCGAAGGTGCGCGCGATTACCTCGTCCCAAGCCGCGTGCAGCCGGGCGCGTTCTACGCTCTCCCACAATCGCCGCAGCTGTTCAAGCAGATCCTGATGATTTCGGGCTTCGACAAGTATTTTCAGATCGTCCGCTGCTTCCGCGATGAAGACCTCCGCGCCGACCGCCAGCCCGAATTCACGCAGATCGATCTGGAGATGTCCTACCCGCAGCCGGAGCGCGTGTGGGAAACGGTCGAAGGGTTCCTCACCGCCGCCTTCAAGGCCGCCGGGCACGATATCAAAACGCCGTTCACCCGCATGGACTTCGACGACGCCATTCGCCAATACGGCATCGACAAGCCCGATCTGCGCCTTCCGGCGTTTACCGAAGTCCGAGACTGTTTCTCGCCCGCCGATCTCGAACAGCTCGCGATCAACAAAGATCTACCAGTGATCGCCGTCCGCATGCCGGGTGTCGGTGAACTCTCGCGCAAGGAACGTGACGACCTCAAACCCATGTTCATTTCGAAAGGCGGCGCGCGCATTTTCGAAGACTTCAAGCGCATTGAGAACAAGTTTGCCGAGGCCGGTGCGAAGATTCGCCAGAAGTCTGGTGCCGGTCCCGATGACCTGATCGTCCTAGTCGTAGGTTCAGCGCAGTCCGGCAAAGACGACCATCCGGCGCAGAAACGCAAAGTCACGCCTGCCGAACTGGCGATTTACGCTTCAGCGGGTCTGATGCGCGTCGCTCTCGGCCAGAAGTATGCCGCTAAGCACGGCCTGTTCAAGCGCGGAGATTTTCGCTTCCTCTGGGTCACGAACTTTCCGATGTTCGAATACGACGAGGGTGACAAACGCTGGGTCGCGGCACATCACCCATTCACGTCGCCGCACGACGAAGACATGGACAAGCTCGAATCTGACCCGGCGATGGTGCGGGCCCTCGCCTACGACGTCGTTCTCAACGGCACCGAACTGGGCTCCGGCTCGATCCGTATTCACCGTCAGGATATCCAGCGAAAAATCTTTCACGCGCTAGGCATGACGGAAGAAGAAGCGAAATCGCGTTTCGGATTCTTCCTCGAAGCGCTCGAGTATGGAACCCCGCCGCACGGCGGAATAGCGCTCGGCCTCGACCGCATCGTGATGATTCTGGCGGGCGCCGACAGTCTGCGCGAAGTCATCCCTTTCCCCAAAACCGCCGCCGCCAAAGACCTGATGGTCGACGCGCCCACCCCGGTAACGGACGCGCAACTACGCGACCTGGGAATAGCGGTAGCAAAAAAGCCGTAGGAAGGGAAAAACCAGGGTTGCCCATGGAGCGACGGGCGTCCCAGCCCGTCGGCTAGTTAAACTGAGAATGCTGGCCCCAATGCTCTGAAACGAAAATGACCGGCACTCGCATCGACAAATGGCTCTGGGCCGCGCGCTTCTTCAAGACGCGCACCCTGGCCGCGCGGGCCTGCGAACTCAGCCGAGTTGAAGCCAACCACCAGTCCGTCAAACCAGCCCGGGAAGTCCGTGTCGGCGACTTTCTGCAGATCCGCACCGAAGGCGGAGATTTCGATGTGGAAGTCCTGCTCTTAAGCGATATCCGCGGCCCCGCGGCAATCGCTCAAACGCTCTACCGCGAAACCGATCAAAGCAAAGAAGCCCGCCGCAAACTCGCCGAGGAAAAACGAGCCCTGATGCACTTCACTCCCGCACCGACAGGTCGGCCCTCCAAGCGTGATCGCCGAAAAATCCACAAATTTCGCGGTGAAATCTGACCAGAAAACACAATCACACAGGGCACAGAGAATTTGATCTCTCGGTGTTCCCATGTCCTCTGTGGTAATCGCTTTTCTCAGGAGGTCAGCCGGTCCTTCGAGATCGCCTTCATTCCCCAAACATCCAGCGATTCGAGCCCTTCGATGTCGCCCACCTCGATCGCCAAAGGACCATTGGGAACCGAATAAACCCGCGCCGTAAGCGCGACAGCATCGTTCACCATAACCTCGAGCACCGACCCATCCACAAACGCCCGTACGTTCAGCGCCTCGTCCGTCTCCATTGGCGCCGTACTCGCATTGACCCGCAACTCCGCACCTTTCTGCTGCGGATCGTAGCTGATCTCCGCGAACTTCTCGCCCTTCTCCGGCCGTAATCGCCAATGGAAGCCGCGCTTGGCCGCGAACCGCGCCGCGATTTCCCCGCTCACATCATTGATCCGCAGTCCGGCAATCGCCTTCGCTCGATTCTGGTCGCCCGCTTTCACCGACACATGCGATGTCCGCAAAACTTCCGCCGCCGGGGCCACCGTCATCCGCAGGCCTTTGTCCGACCCCAGCGACAGCACGCGCGGCAACGCCATAACTCCCGCCCACCCCGCCGCCCGATACTCGCTCTCCGGCCGCGTTTCCGGAATCCATCCCCAAAGAATGCGATTGCCGTGTTCGTCCAGCATGGTTTTCGGCGCGTAGTACGACCCCCAATCCACAACGCCTTCTTTGTCCGCAGTGAATCGCCGGTTGTGATATGTCCCGGTCTTCCACCACACCTTGCCCATCGCCGCGTAAAGAAGAACGTGCCGATCGCCCAGCGCGAAGAAATCCGGACACTCCCACATCTCGCCGTTGTCCACGGGATTTACCGCCGGCTGCCCCGTGCCACGCCCTTCAATCAGCGGATGCCGGTACGTCCACCGACGCAGATCGCGCGACTCATACAGCAGCACCGCTCCGCCTTTCCCCTTAATACCCGACCCGAGCGTGAGCAACCACTCTTTACCTTCCTTCCACACGCCAGGGTCACGGAACCCCGTGATCGCCATGTGTTCCGGCGGCCGCACGATGATCGGCTGCCCCAGTTTCTCCCAAGTGTGCAGGCCCGGATCCTTCGCCACCGCCAGACACTGCACCTCGCGCCACTTGTGGTTCCCGTCGTCCAGCGTGACTTCCGCCGTCGACGCGGGCAGCAGCACCCCCGTATAAATCGCAGTTGGCGTCATCCCGTCAACCACCACACTCCCGCTGAACACGCCATCCCGATCCCATCCGTTCGGCGTAGGCTCGATCGCCACGGGCTCGTGTTGCCAGTGAATCATGTCGGGACTGGTCGCATGCGCCCAATGCATCGATCCCCAGAACGCACCATTGGGGTTGTACTGGAAAAACATGTGGTAGCGCCCGCGATAGAAGATTGGCCCATTGGGATCGTTCATCCAATTGGCGGCGGGCAGCAGGTGAAACTGCGGCCGCAGCTTGTCGGCGGCCAGCCGGGATTGCGAACTCCCGCGCGCCGCGATCGCCTCGAGGTGAGGCAGAGCGGCACTTGCAGTCAGGCAGACAGCCTGCCAGAGCAAATTACGGCGCGAAATTTCTCTCATAGACTGGCAGTAGCTTACCTGACGCCGCTTTACCAGCGTAGTTGTCATCTGAGAGACTGACCATTAGCCACTGACCACCGGCCACTGCTTTTCATGGGTCGAATCCACGTTCTTTCCGAAGCCGTTGCCAACAAGATCGCCGCCGGCGAAGTTGTGGAGAGGCCTGCCTCGGTTGTTAAGGAACTGCTCGAGAACTCGCTCGACGCCGGCGCCAAACGGATTCGTATTCAAGTAGAAGCAGGCGGCAAGAAGCTGATCCAGATTACCGATGACGGCTGCGGCATGGTGCGCGACGACGCGCTCCTAGCCTTCGAGCGTCACGCCACCTCGAAGCTCAAGAACGCCGAAGACCTGCTGAGCGTCGCCACCCTCGGATTCCGTGGCGAAGCCCTGCCCTCGATCGCCTCCGTCTCGCGTTTGCGCCTCGAAACGCGCGCGCCCGACGAAGCCTCGGGGACGGTCGTCGAAATCAACGGCGGCAAGATCTTCAAAGTGGAAGAGGCAGGCCTGCCGGCTGGAACCTCGATCACCATTCGCGATCTCTTCTTCAACACTCCGGCGCGGAAGAAATTTCTGAAGGCGGAAAGCAGTGAGCTCTCGCACATTGCCTCGCTGGTCACGCATTACGCGCTAGCGCATCCCGACAAGCATTTCGAGTTGCACTCGGCCACCAACGCCATGCTGATCGCGACTCCAGTCGCCGCACACAGCGACCGCGTCTATCAGGTCTTCGGCAAAGACATCCTCAAGCAACTGATCCCCATCGCCGCCCTGCAACCGCTTGAACGCATCGGCCTGCCCCAACCTCCGCCATGGCGCCGCACCGAGGAGGACGAGTCACCTAAAGATCCGGGCGAACTCCGCCTGCACGGTTTCGTCTCGAGGCCCGAAATCCAGAAGCTCAATCGCAACTCCATCTACATCTTCGTCAACAGTCGCCTGATCCGCGACCGACTCGTGCAGCACGCCATCATCGAGGCCTATCGCAACGTTC
>DASRDJ010000402.1:0-13776 GCA_035652655.1 Terriglobales bacterium | reverse complement strand
AATCTCGGACAACACAATCACCTACACTCCGCTTGGCGCGACCACTCCAATTACGATCAACATGGAGCAGAAGGCCATCCAGGAACTCTTCACACTCGACTATGGTCGGATGAACGCCACGTTGGGAACCGAGCTGCCGCTGACCAATTTCCTGGTGCAGACAACGCTCCCATATGGCTACGCAGAGTGGGCCACAGAGATCATGCAGGACAGCAAGGATCCAAATGTTCTGCCTCAGATCTGGAAGCTCACCCACAATGGTGTGGATACGCACTTCATCCACTTCCACTTGTTCAACGTTCAAGTCATCAACCGCATTGGTTGGGACGGAGCTGTGAAGGCGCCGGATGCCAACGAACTCGGTTGGAAAGACACTGTTCGCATGAATCCGTTGGAAGACATCTTGGTTGCAATGCAGCCGGTCAGCCAGCAGCTTCCATTCCCGCTGCCTGACAGCATTCGCTCCATGGATGTGACCATGCCGGACAATTCCATGTCACCCGCGATCTCGGGAATTGATCCTGCGACCGGAAATGCGATTCCGGGCGGCATGGGCACAACGAATGCCAGAGTCAACTTTGGCCAGGAGTACGTGTGGCATTGCCACATCCTCGGTCACGAAGAGAACGACATGATGCGGCCCATCATCTTCCAGGTCGCACCTCCCGCACCATCTGCCTTTACCGCGGTTCGGGATGCAGCCGGACAGGTGCTCCTCACCTGGACCGACAACTCAGCCAATGAGAGCGGATTCAATCTCCAAAGATCCACGGATCCCGCCTTCCTTAACCCAATTCCGGTCGACCTCATCGCAAATGGCAGCCCGAGCATACCGAACACTGCTTACGGCTCGACCATCAGCGCCACCGACTCGTCGGCTCCGACTGGCACGGTTTATTATCGCGTGCAAGCCGAAGACGACTTCCTGCCACAGTCTCCGCTGACGGCTCCATTCCAGGTCCTGCCCATGTTCTCTGCTTGGATTACTACCCAGGCGGGGGCGATGACAACGACCGCGATACAAGCCCCGGCCATTACCTATGGTCAGAACGGCTTGGTAACCGTCACTGTCACTTCAGCCGGAGGTACCGTCACTGGCAATGTGACTCTCACAGTTGATGGTGGTGCGCCGATTACCCAGGCTCTGTCTGGTGGTTCGGCCTCCTTCCCTGTCCTAACGCCTGTCGTGGGGAATCACGTTCTCGTGGCCAACTTCGCCGCGCAAAATGGCTTTGCGGCGAGCAACGCTACGGGTACGCTTGTGGTCAATCCCGCCGCGTTGGCCGTTACCGCCAGCAGCGCGACGATCGCTTACGGGACGCCAGTTCCCACGATCACGCCCAGCTACAGTGGGTTCGTGGGCACGGATAACGTCGGCAACAGCGTCACGACTCCAGCGACTTGCTCGGTAACAGTCCCCGCCGGAAATCTGGTAGGCACTTACACCACGCAATGTGCCGGAGCGGTTGCGCCTAACTACACGATCGTTTACGTGAACGGCACATTGTCGATCACGGCTGTTCCATTGTCGATCACGGCCAACAACGTGTCCCGTGCATTCGGGGTGGCGAATCCAACCTTCACAGCTACGTATGCAACATTGGTGAACGGGGATACACCTGCTTCGCTAACGGGCACACTGAGTTGCACGACGACCGCGACTGCCACGAGCCTGCCTGGGCCATACCCGATCACCTGCTCGGGACAGACGTCGACCAACTACAACATCACTTACGTGCCTGGAACGTTGACGGTCACGCCAGTAGGGCCGGTGCTCACACTGAACCCAACCGCGTTGGCGTTTACCTCACCTCTGGGTGTAACCACTGTCGCGCAAACGGTCACTGTCTCTAATACGGGCAGTGCAGCTCTACGCATCACTGGCATCAGTCTTGCCGGAAGCAACCCGGGACGCTTCGGTATGACCCAGAACTGCCCGATCGGCGGGACGGGTCTAGCCGTTGGTGGATCCTGCACAATCAGCGTGACCTTCACTCCCAATAACACCCTCAACCGGTCCGCGTTGATTCGGGTGAGCGTTGCTGCCCCTGCTGTCACTGGGACGGTAACTCTCACTGGAACAACGGTCCGCCCGACCATCAGTGTTTCGCCGACGTCGCTGGCTTTCGGAAACGTGACGATCAACACGATCAGCACCCCGCAGACCATTATCGTCAGCAACACAAGCGCAATGCCGCTGGTGATCAGCAGCATCACGCTGGGTGGCGCGAACCCGGGACGGTTTGCGCAGACCACCACTTGCCCGATCGGAGGCACGGGTTTGCCTGCAAACTCGAGCTGCACCATCAGCGTAACCTTCAACCCGAATCGCAGAGTGGCACGTTCGGCGATTCTGTCGATTCGGAACAACTCGGCCACTAGTCCTGTGACAGTCACTTTGACAGGCACGGGAATCTAGAAAGTGCCAGGGCGGATAGGGACCGCCCCGCAAAACGCAAAGCGAGGCTGCCCGCGTACATTTTGCGGGCAGCTTCGTTTTTACCTACCTGGATACCTCCATCTGCAGCACGTTGGAACCCTGTTGTCTCTAGACTTCACTTCTTGACTTGCGTTTGTCGGGCGTGCTATAAAATCGCACACTAAACCGATTTAGTTAATTCGTTCAAGAACGGTCGCCCTGATGAAAAATCGATTCTTCTGTGCGGTCATCCTCGCAGTTCTGCTAGCGATTGTTTTGCCCGTTGCTGCTCAGACCAATGAAACCATCGTCGTCGATTCATCAGCCGCAGCTCATCCCTTCCCGCACTTCTGGGAGGAAATGTTCGGGTCCGGCCGCGCGGTCCTCACTCTGCGCGACAGCTATCGCCGCGACCTTCGCGAAGTGAAGCAGATCACCGACTTCAAATACGTCCGCTTCCACGCTATCTTCCACGATGAAGTCGGCATCTACGACGAAGACGACAAGGGTCAGCCAAAATACAACTTCTCCTACGTCGATCAGATCTACGACAGCCTGCTGGCCAATGGCGTGCGTCCCTTCGTGGAACTGAGCTTCATGCCCAAGAAACTCGCGGCCAAGGAGATGCTGCACGCCTTCTGGTACAAGCCCAACGTCTCTCCGCCGAAGGACTACGCCAACTGGGACGACATGATCACGCAGTTCACGAAACATCTGGTCGACCGCTACGGTGTGAAGGAAGTGAGCCAGTGGTATTTCGAAGTATGGAACGAACCCAATCTTGATTTCTGGGGCGGTGACCCGCGCCAGGCCAGCTATTGGGAGCTTTACGATCACACCGCAAAAGCCATCAAGAATGTGAACTCCACCCTGCGCGTCGGCGGACCCTCGACTGCGCAGGCGGCTTGGGCTGACGTCTTCATCAAGCACTGCGCCGACAACCACGTGCCCGTCGACTTCGTTTCTTCCCATGTCTACGGCAACGACAAGTCCGAAGATGTGTTCGGCACGCACGATGTGATCCCGCGCGACCAGATGGTTTGCCGTGCCGTAAAGAAAGTGCATGACCAGATCCTGGCGTCGTCGATGCCAAAGCTCCCACTGATCTGGAGCGAGTTCAACGCCAGCTACATGAACGAGCCCGCGGTCACCGATACGTCCTACATGGGACCGTGGCTGGCGGACACCATCCGTCAGTGTGACGGCGCTGTCGACTCAATGTCCTACTGGACGTTCTCAGACGTGTTCGAAGAGCAGGGCGTCGTGAAGACCCCGTTCTACGGCGGCTTCGGCTTGATCGCGGCCGAAGGAATTCCTAAGCCAGCGTTCAACGCGTTCCGGTTGCTTCATCAGTTAGGCGAGGAGCGGATCGCGCTCGACTCCAACTCCGCACTGCTGACGCGAAAGAAAGATGGCTCGCTCGTCCTGGCAGTCTGGAATTACGCGCCTCCCGAGAAAGAAGGTGCGGCGAAGACTGTGACCTTGAAATTCAAAGGCGATGCTCCGGCGCAGGCAACGATCTCCGTGGTCGATCCGCAGCACGGGGACATCCACGCCGCATACGAATCCATGGGCTCGCCCCGCTACCCCACCCAGGCGCAGATCAAAGACCTGCAGAAGGCTGCGGAGCTGGCCGCTCCTGAACCCCGCGCGCTAAGCAACGGAGAACTGACTCTGACACTGCCGTCATATTCTCTAGCCGTAGTCACGGTGAAGTAGACAGCAGCAGCCACGATGAAGTGGGCGGTGTTTCTCTGCGCCTTTTTGCGGATGTTCTCTGCGCTCTGCGTTTTAAGATTTTGAGGGCGTGGTCCGCGAGCGTAAGCTGCAGGAGCTCTCTAAACTCGAGTACGAAAAAGTCACGATGGCTTCGCGCGACCTGACCCGCAGAGAACTTCTACGCATCTTCCAGGCTGGTGCACTAGCCGTGCCGTTGGCCTGGCTGCCCACCTGTTCGAGTTCGCACAAGAACTCAGGCTCATCCCAGCAGACCGACGACCAGCTGCTCGACGAAATTCAGCGTGCGTCGTTTGATTTCTTCTGGGCCGAATCTGGCTCCAGCACCGGCCAAGTGAAAGATCGTGCTCTGGCTGCCGGTAACGATACGCGGACCATGTCAAGCATCGCCGCCACCGGCTTCGGCCTCACGGCCCTGTGCATCGGCGACAGCCGTGGCTACAAAAGCTCAGCCGACATCAAGGAACGCGTGCGCACCACCCTCCGCTTCCTCGCCAACCAGTTGCCGAACGAGCACGGCTTCTTCTATCACTTCGTCGACATGAACACCGGTGTGCGCGTGGGAAAGTGCGAGCTCTCGTCGGTCGATACCACGATCCTGCTATGCGGCGTCCTCACGGTCCGCCAGTACTACAACGACGCCGAAATTCAGGACCTCGCCACCACCATCTACAACCGTGTCGACTGGCCATGGATGCTGAACGGCGGCTCGACGCTGTCGATGGGCTGGATGCCCGAGTCAGGATTTCTTGCAGGGCGCTGGGAGCACTACTGCGAGCTGATGATGATCTACCTGCTCGCCATCGGTTCGCCCACGCATCCGATTCCGCC
This sequence comes from Terriglobales bacterium, assembly GCA_035652655.1. Classification (GTDB taxonomy): domain Bacteria; phylum Acidobacteriota; class Terriglobia; order Terriglobales; family Acidobacteriaceae; genus Gp1-AA133. The sequence continues at coordinate 8,789 of DASRDJ010000402.1, read as the reverse complement.
CGCGAGTTGGAAGGCCTGGTCGAGGCCGACCATCGCGTATCAAGGCATCACTTACATTTCAGGGGGCGATCCACTGTTCGTGCATCAGTATTCGCACGCCTGGTTCGACTTCCGCAACGTGAAGGACGCACACGCCAACTACTTTCAGAATTCCATCGACGCCACGCGCGCGCACAAACTGTTCTGCCTTTCGCTGAGCAAGCAGTTCTCCGACTACGCTGACAATCTCTGGGGGATCAGCGCGTCCGACTACGTGGGAGGCTACACGGCGTGGGGCGGCCCGCCGCTCATCGGTCCCGTCGACGGCAGCATCGTGCCCTGCGCGACGGGCGGGTCGCTGCCATTTCTCTTCGACGACTGCATACGCGTGCTGCACAACATTCGCGCGAAGTATGGCAAGGCGTGGGCGCGCTACAGTTTCGTTGACGCCTTCAATCCACTGACCGGCTGGTACGACGCCGACGTACTCGGCCTCGACCTGGGTATCACGATGCTGATGGCCGAAAACCATCGCACCGGTTTAGTGTGGCAGACCTTCATGAAGAACCCAGAGGCACGTGCCGCGATGAACAGCGTCGGGTTTAAGGCTAACTAGCTGAGAGCTGCGAGCCACGAGCTGCGAGCAAGTACCCGCTACAAAGTGGCGCTATGTTCCACGTGGAACACTTTCGCTTATTTTGTGAATCTCAAGAATAGCTACAAGGTAATACGATATAGGAAGTCCTTGTTCACCATGAGCTAGGGCGCCGAAGTGTACGAGGCGGAGGACGGGCGCCTTATCACACACTTTCGCCTTTCCCAGAACGGGAACGTATGATTTCGGGTGTTCCACAGTCGAGGCGGCACGCCTCTTGGACAAAAAAGCGCGCCTCGTGAAGAGGCGCGCCTGTGAGAGAGTAAATGAACTAGAAGTTGAAGCGGGCTCCCAGGGTTACGACGCGCGCGCCCAAAGCCGAACGAGCGTGACCGAAGCCCGAGTCAGTGATGTTGTTGGCGATGTCGTTGGGATCGGATGTTTTGAAGTTCAGGTTGTTGAAGAGGTTGTAGGCATCAACGCGGAATTCGACTTTAGCGCCTTCCCCAAGCACGGGCATGGCCGGCAAACCGAACGCCTTGATTAAGGTCATATCGACATCCCTGAATCCAGGACCGTTCAGCGAATTGCGGCGAACTCCGGGCGACTGCGGAAGCGAATTTCCGAAGTTGGTTCCGTCATATGCCGTGAAAGTTGGCGCAGTAAAGTAAGCGGCTCCGCCGTTGGGAAAGTTTCTCCCGGGGAGATTAGCGCCCAGAGGCTTAAAGCTGTCGTTGCTGGTGCTGGAGCCGGCACCGCCGAGGTACGCGGCAGGGAATAGCTGTCCATAGCCGCACGTTCCGCAGTAGAGGCTGCCACCAGTGACGCTGGCGATGGGCGTCCACGGGAACCCGGAGTGGATATTAAGAATGCCACTTAGTGACCATCCACCAGCGACCTTTTCTAACCAACCCCTGCTGCCGTGGAAGAACACGGGCTGCCACAATCCGAAGAGCTTGAACGCTTTGCCGACGTTGTAGTCAGACCTTCCGTAGTTCAGATTCAGATTGTAGACGTAGGGCTGTTCGAAGTACGGCCCGGAGCTGGTGTCCATACTCTTCGACCATGTGAACTGCGCATCGGCCATAAATTGATTCGAGAAATTGTGTTTCAGTTCGGCGAGCAAGGCATTGTAGTTGCCGCGCCCGGAAACGCCCCAATAGTCTCCGCCGCCGACCTGGGGGTTCAAGGTGAAGCCGGCCGAGGCAGGCAGTGCGTTCGGATTTTCGTGGAAGAAGATGTTGTGTGAAATGCTGCCCTGGTAGCCGAGAATCGCGACCATCCGGTGCCCGAGGTCATATTGCGTGTCGAGCGAATAATGATGCACACGCATGGTCGGCAACGTTTGCGGGAAGATGCCGACGTTCACCTGGCCTGTGGTCGGCAGTCCGTTTGGGCCGAAGTCCACAACCGTTGCCGGATTCGATGGGAATCCCACAAAAGAGTGGAGGTCCGTTGAGGTGGCATAAAGGATGCCCGGGTCGGGCGAAGTGGGGGTCGACATGTTCAAGTTCGGGAAAATGAAGAGCCCAGGGTTGGTGTTGATGTTGGCGGAAATTGCAATTTCTTCCTGGTTGTAGCTCAAACCGTATCCGCCACGGACTACGAACTTATCGTTGAACTTGCTCGGACTCCAGGCGAATCCGATTTGAGGTCCGAAATTCCCCTTCTCGGGGCTCCATGAGTTTTGCTTCTTCACGACCAGGCCCGTCATGTAGTTGGGCCCGGCACCGGGGATGGCCCGATACATATTGTTCTGCTTGGCGTACAGCGGGCCAAAGTAATTCCAGCGGAGTCCAAGATTGACGGTCAGATTCTTGCGGATCTTCCAGTCGTCTTGCACAAACAAACCCCAGATATTCTCGCGATCATCCTGGCGGAAGGTCGAAGGGAAACCGGTGTGGGCATCGAAACTGCCGCCCTCGTTGTGGGGTGCATCGTTCAGGAAGTCCCAGATGTTGAAGAAGTCGTAGCCGGGAATACCGCACCCGACGCACTGATTCAAGTATTGAAGGCGAGTGACTTCGCCGCCAAACTTGATGTTGTGAGGTCCATATACCTTGGTAGCAACGTCTTTATACGTGTAAGTCCATTGGTTCAGGATGCTGCCAGGGTTGGCTCCGAAGTTCTGGAGAGTGATGCCGCCGGTCAGGCCAATGCGATCTTGCGGAAGCCCAACTGGCGACTGTGGGTTGGAGGTCACTTCGTTCCAGCGCCATCCGGCTGCATTCACGCGGAACTCGTTCAGAAGCGACGCCGAAAAAGTGTGGTTCCAGATCGCGGAAAATGCGTCGTTAATCTGGTTATGGTGGAACGTGTTGTACTCGCGCGCCGGCCCATTGATGAAGTCGGACGACTGCGGAACCCAGTAGATGGCAAATGCCAGCCGGTCTTTCTGGGAGATGTTTGCATCGAGACGTCCGTTGTACTGCGATTTCGAGGACTTGTTCAGACCGTTCGTCTGGAAGTTGGCGATGTCGGCCACGCCGTCGAGGCCGCCACCGACGCCGGGATGTTGTTCGTCGACCCACGAGAGGTCTTGTTTACCAAAGCCAGTGGTTAGCGGGGAACCGACATCCAGTCCCTGGCCTGGAATGGTTGTGCAGTCCACTCCCTCGTGGTAACCGGCTGTACCACAGTTGGCCGTTGCGTTAAGCACGCCGCCGAAGGGTGTTCCGCCCGGGAAACTCAGATAGGTCTGTGCGATTGGACCTGCCAAGGGAGAAGTCGCAAGAGCCTCGAAAGCAGAGGTCTCATACCAGTTGTTGGTTGGACTCACACTCAGCGGTTCGCGAACGGTTTCGTAAGCAAAGAAAGCAAAAATCTTGTCTTTCCAGATGGGACCGCCCACGCTGCCACCAATTTGATTGAAGAACTTTGGATCCCTCAATACAGCACCGTCGCCGTTGTAACGCTGGAAGGCGTTCAGGCCTGGCCGGTGAGCAGTCCAGAACAGGCTTCCGTGAAACTGGTTGGTTCCGCTTTTGGAAGTGACCTGCACCTGGGCGCCGCTGAAACGTCCGTTCTCCGCGTCGTAGCCGTGGGAGACCACCTTGACATTTTCAACCGAATCTTCCGATGGAGTGATGACGGTCGTCCCGCCCCAAACGGCACTGGTCGTACTGATCCCGTCGATCGAAATACTGTTGTTTTCATACTGCTGTCCGGCAGACAAGGCCTGCGGACCATTTTCCGTTGCAAAGATCCCCGTGCTGCCCCCAGTTGCGCCGGGGCCCTGAGTTCCGGCGAGGTTCGCACCGCCGCCGCCGCCCGCCTGGCGGCTATCCCCGAACACGCCGGGCGCCAACTGAATGAGCTGAAAAACGTCGCGCCCGAACGAAGGCAGATGTTGAATTGCATTGCTGTTGACCGTCCCGCTGATGGTCGCGGTCTGGGTCTCGATCGGAGCGATGTCTTCCGCCGATACATTGACCGTCTCGGTCGACCCACCCAACTCGAGTTCCAGATTCAGGCCGTTCGGCTGGTCGGCGATGGGAACGTAGTTGTCGATGGTCTTCTTCTTGAATCCACTCTTTTCGACGCTCACCTTGTACGTGCTGAGCGGCAGCGCATGGAAGTTGTAGATTCCATTGGCATCGGTGGTTGAAGTCACCGTGCGGTTGGTTTGTGTATCGACCAAAGTGACGGTCGCACCTTCAACCACAGCTCCCTGGGGATCGGTGATCACGCCCTGGATACTGGCGCGGTACTGCGCCTGAGCAACGATGCTTAAACCAAGAGAAGCGAGGATCACAAAGACGGTGCGGAGAAACGGACGAGAACAGCTCATGAGCTAGCTCCTCGGAGTGCGGATGGCTAATTTTTCGCCGAAATTTTGCGCCGGTATCAAACTGTAGCAGTCCTGATTCCTGGACTTAACTCTGCACAACTAAATCAACGCTAAATCGATTTATCCAAGAAGATGCCGCTGTGTATAGCACGGACTTACAACGACCGTCAAGAGCTTTGCTCGGCTCGACGCGCGAGGCATCCACCTAATCGATTGGGCGGCGCCCGATACGCCGGCACCTTGGAACTCTTTTTTCGTCAAAGGGTTGGATTGGTCGAGGAGACGGGCGTGCAGTTCCACCGTTCGCTGATCGGGATCTTTAGGCGCGGAGGGTGGGGCGTGAGTCTAGGGGTCAAAAATCTTGAAACGCAGAGTGGCACAGAGAAGTGCCGCAGAGGCGCAGCGAAGAACCTATAGCTGCGAACGTCGCTGAGAGAAACCCGCCAAGGTAGCTATGAGAGTCGGGGTCGCTGAGGCGACCCGCAAGGGACGCTAAGGTGGCTTGATCTTTGTTGAGTCGTTGCCATCTCCCTGGTTTATCCCTCTGGATTGTGTTTGTTACCGACGTTTTGCAAACCCGTGACAATTTGCTGACAACCCTCCTACCCCCTTTTCCGTAGCATTTTGACAACGCGAAGACATCGGCGAACAATGTGTGGGCTGCCTTTGCAGCGAGCCGGGGTGGGGAAGCGCGCTTCGTATCGGGACCGCAACGTCGGTCGCTGTGAGAAACTCCCTTGATCACCCCACCGGACATGCCGTCGGGACGCGTTCTACAAAAACATGGAAAGAATATTGGTTGTCGAAGACGATCGAGCGGTGCACCGGGCCCTGAAGAGGTTGTTCGAGCCGGAAGGCTACTCCGTCGATGCAGCTTTCGACGGCCAGTCAGGGCTGGAAACTTTTCGCAACGCTCCACCCTCCGCCGTGGTACTCGATCTGCGGCTTCCCGGAATGCCGGGGCGCGACGTCTGCCGCGAAATCAAGAACACAGCTCCGGCCGTTCCGGTCATCGTGTTGAGCGCTGCATCCGATGTTATGGACAAAGTGCTGCTGCTCGAACTGGGCGCCGACGATTACGTCACCAAGCCGTTCAGCCCTAAGGAACTGCTGGCGCGTGTGCGCGCAGCCGTTCGACGTTCCAGTCGCCCGATCGCGGCTGAGACGTTTACGTTCGAAGGGGTGGTGATCGATTTCACCAAGATGGTCGTGGTGCGCGACGGGACTGAGGTTGCGCTGACACCGCAGGAGTTCAAGATCGTGAAGTTCATGACCCAGAACCCCAACCGGGTCGTGTCGCGCGAAGAACTGCTGAATGACGTGTGGGGCTATCAGAATTATCCGACTACGCGCACGGTGGACAATCACATTCTGAAGCTTCGGCAAAAGCTGGAAGCCGATCCCGCCAATCCGATTCATTTTCGGACGGTGCATGGGGTCGGGTATAAATTCGTACCGTAGTCGCACGCGTTCGCGCGTGAGCAAGGGGAGGAACGCGGCAGGATGGGGAAGTTCCGACTACGGACGAAGTTCCTGTTCTCGCTAATTCTGGTGGGCGTCGGCATGACCGTCGGCGCATTGCTGGTAGCGCGGCAGACCGCCGAACAGCAGGTTCGGCTGCAGATCTACCAGGATCTCCGCAACTCCGTCTACACCTTCCATAACGTCCAAACGCTGCGCGAGAAGTCGCTGGCGCACTCGGCCGAGTTGCTGGCCGACCTGCCCATTCTGAAAGCGATGATGACCACGCGCGACTCGGCCACCATTCAGGACGCGTCGCGCGATCAGTGGACTCTTGCCGGCAGTGATCTTCTGGTGCTGGCTGACCGCACGGGAAAAGTCGTGGCCTTGCATTCGAAGGCGGCAGACTTTGATCGAGACGCGGCGCAGGAGTCGCTGACGGATTCTCTTGCGCACGAGCAAGGCGGACACTGGTGGCTCTGCGGAAAGCATCTGTTCGAAGTCTCGCTGCAGCCGATTTATGTCGGCACGCGCGCCGAGGGCCAGATCGAAGGGTATCTGGTGGTGGGCTACGAGATCGATGACGGGGTGGCTCGCGAATTAAGCCAGGTGGCCGCGAGCCAGGTCGTATTTCTGTACGGAAAGACGCTGGTGCGCAGCACCCTCTCCCCATTGCAGGAGACCGACCTCATTCAGCGTGCCGGACTTTCTTTCGGAGGCAAAGCTGCGGAGCCCGCAGAAATCCAGCTGGGCCAGGAACGCTTTCTCGCTACCCGCGTTGACCTTATGCCCGGGGTGTCTCCTCCGGTACAGCTGTGCGTTCTGAAGTCTCTGGACCAGGCGACCGCATTCCTTGGGCACTTGAATCGCCTGTTGATTGCTCTTGGCCTGGTGGCGTTGGTGGTCGGCAGTTGCCTGGTGTTCATCTTCTCGCACACGCTCACGCGGCCGCTCGGGACGTTGGTGGAAGGCGTGCGCGCCCTGGGCAAGGGAGACTATGAGTATCCGCTGGCGGCGCGAGGCTCCGACGAAGTTGCGGAAGTGACTGCCTCGTTTGTGCGCATGCGCGCCGGGTTGCAGGAGACCCAAAGGAAACTGATCGACGCTGAAAGGCTGGCTACTATCGGGCGCATGGCGAGCTCGATCTCGCACGATTTGCGGCACAGCCTCGCGGCTGTCATGGCGAATGCGGAATTCCTCAGCGACAGCAATCGCAGCAAGGCCGAGCGCGAAGAGCTTTATCACGAAGTGCTGCTCGCGGTGCATCAGATGACCGACCTGATCGACTCGCTGCTGGAGTTCTCGCGTACCCGCGAGTCGTTGCGCCTGACGTATGGCGATCTCGAAGACGTGGTGCAGCGCTCCATTCAGAACGTTCGCGCCAATCCCGAATACCATTCCGTACGCATGACGGTCCATAAAGATGGCGCCACCGACGGCTGGTTCGATTCGCGCAAGCTGGAGCGAGTGTTCCAGAATCTTCTGGTGAACGCCTGCGAGGCGGTGTCGCGGGAAGACGGGACTATTCGGATTGAGATCCATGCCAACAAGAGCACGATCGAAGTGCGCGTGGCCGACAACGGGCATGGCATTCCTGAACTGGTGCGAGAAAGATTGTTTGAACCGTTCGTGAGCCAGGGGAAAGAGAACGGCACCGGCCTTGGTCTTACGGTCGTGCAGAAGATTGTGCAGGATCACGGCGGAGACGTGAGAGTCGAAAGCACGTCCTCGGCAGGCACGGTATTTCTGATCGTGCTGCCCGGGACCCGCGGTACACCCATTGCGTCGGCGACAGGCGATGGGATGGTTCGAGCAGGTGTGCGAGTCGAAGCGGCCGACTAGAGCCGTAACCTTTGCCCACGGAAATTCTGCTCGCTGAAATGCGCTGATCACATTCACCAATGAAGATTCGCTTATTTCGGGGGAGACTATGCTGCTCCAGCGGTCGTTCGTTTGCTGCACCTTGATCCTAGCCTCGCTCAGTGGTAGGCACTGCAGCGCGCAAAATACGCCGGCCGGAAACGCGGCGCCGGATCCTTCATTAGCGGAAACTGTCCAACAGCTCCAGGAGCAGGTCAAGGAACTGCGTTCGATCGTGTCAGACTTGCGATCGGAGTCGGAACAGTACCGGGCAGAAACTCGCGAACTTCGCGAAGAACTCCATTCGGCGGTCGCACAGTTACCAGCCGCGAATAAGCCGGACGCAGTTGCGGTCGCTCAGACTGCTTCGGCTACGCCTGACCAAGAGGCGAGCAGTGCTCCCGCCCAGGAATCGTCTTCGCAGGGCCGACTCTCCAAGATCGAAGAAGAATACGATCTGCTCACCGGGAAGATCGACGATCAGTATCAGACCAAGGTCGAGAGCCGCTCGAAGTACAAGGTGCGCCTGTCGGGCCTGGTGTTGATGGATCTGTTCTCGAACCGCGGCGGTGTTTTGAATTCCGATGTCCCGGGCCAGGTCGATAGCGACCGTGACCCGCTCGGGCGTTCCAATAGCACGGGGATCTCACTGCGCCAGTCGCAGATCGGGCTTGAGGTCTTTGGTCCGGAGCTGGCGGGGGCAAAAACGAGCGGCGACCTGCAGGCTGATTTCGCCGGTGGCTTTCAATATGCGCCGAACGGTATCGCTCTCGGCTTATTCCGCCTGCGCACCGCTACCATCCACCTGGACTGGGCGCACACTTCGATTGTGGCCGGGCAGGAAGCTCCCTTTTTCTCTGCTTTGTCGCCAACGTCGTTTGCCACTCTCGCGGAACCGGCGCTGTCGGAAGCCGGCAACCTGTGGATGTGGATTCCGCAAATCAGGGTGCAGCGGCGGCTGACCATTTCTGAGAACTCGAATTTCCTGTTGCAGGGTGGGATTCTCGACGGGTTGACTGGAGAGCCTCCCGTGTATGCCTACGGGCGCAGGCCGCAGGCGGGAGAATATTCGCGGCAGCCGGGATACGCCGGACGGGTTGCGTG
>DASRDJ010000401.1:0-4328 GCA_035652655.1 Terriglobales bacterium | reverse complement strand
CGAATCCTGCCTGCGAACTCAGATTGATGATCCGACCGCTCTTCTGCCGAATCATGCCGCGCCCGGCAGCTTGACTAGCGAAAAATGTTCCCTTCAGATTGACGGCCAGCGTCAGATCAAAGTCTTCCTCGCGCACGTTCTCCGCGAGATTGTCCGGTGCGATTCCCGCATTGTTGATGAGGATGTCGATCCGTCCGAGATGCCGTACGGTGTCATCAACCGCCTGAAATATCTGATCAAGGTGTCTCGTGTCCATCTGTAGCGGAATAACTTGTCTGCCCATAGCTACGATCTGAGCCGGGAGGCTTCCCTGTGCGTTCACATCACGCAGGCCAAGTGCCACGTCTGCGCCGGCATGAGCCAAGGCCAGCGAAATGGCATTACCTAAACCTCGGGCAGCACCAGTTACAAGTGCCACTTGACCCGTCAGATCAAACGTCGGAAATCCGTTCAAATTGCCTCCAGTGATTCGGGTCACTCGACATCTTGCTTGGTTATTCGAGTACCCTGAGAATCCCGCCTTCAAGTCACGTTGCCGTGGGAGGGACGCGTGGCGCACAACACCGTCAATTAGTTCGCTTGATAATACGCCGGCCTCATTCGGGTCGCTGGTTAGAGGCTTTGACCCAGTGCTTGCCTAATTTCTGCTGACGACGCAGCTGGCGCGGCGGAGAGCAGCCCGGCACTTCGAAATGGCAATGTCTTGGCGAAATGCTCTCGGCTTAGTGCAGCCAATTCTCTTGTCGAAAATCCTCGACGTGGGCGAATTCCTTCTCATTATCCGTGATGACGGTGTACCCGAGGGAAAGTGCCTGAGCCGCAATGAGCAAGCATTTGCGCCGATTGGTCTGCCAGCCTGCGCAAGCCGCGTGCGCAGCAATTTGTAGGCAGCATCTGCCGGTGCCTCGAAGGGCAAAACCTCAAGCGCACCAAGTCACGGCTTCCAGCTGGGCGGAGAGTCGCGGTGAGCCTTTCTTGGACAAGATTAGAAACAATGTTGGTATCGAGGAGGTAGCGCATCAGAGATCGACCGGATCAGCGGGCAAGTCCGGAATGGGCGGAAAATCCTCGTCCAGCGGCGCCAAGGTCGCACTGCTAACAGAGATTTGGGTGGAGCAGGCTCGATGATGAGCCGGTGACCGTCCTTTCGCACCATCGCCTCCTCGCCCGAAAATTCGAACTCACGGGGAATCCGGACGGCCTGATTACGGGCCATTCTTAAAGATTTTGACGTGGCGTTCCGGGCTCATAGCGACCTACCTAGCATATGCCAAGCAGATGCCGAACTGGGTTCATGTGTCCAGCTATAAAGCCGTCAATTCCGCTCTCGAGAATGTCAGGCCGGCGGTTACGCCGGACACGCCCGGTCCTTATATATAAGGAGAAGCGTCCTCCGAAACACCGCCAAACCTGAGCCGCTGACTTAACGTTCATAATAATATACATTAACTTAGTTAACGAATATAACTATGGACACTATATATGAGGACCAGCAGATCATCCGTGGTGTTGCCCATACCGGTCAAGAACGCGCTGCGAAAGCTCGGCCGCGACATTCGTGATGCCCGGCGGCGGCGGCGCATCCCGGCAGCTATCGCAGCGCAGCGCGCGTCGATAAGCCGCACGACTTTGGTCAAGGTTGAAAAAGGCGATCCCGGCGTCGCGATCGGGATATACGCCACGGTCCTTTTTGTATTGGGCATGGCGGACCGGCTGGCGGATCTGGTCGCTCCGAAGAACGACACTGTGGGCCTGCAGCTCGAAGAGGAACATCTGCCCCAACGCATTCGTGTCGCGCGGAAGCCCAAAACGCCCGAAAGATAAGTAATGGATAAAGAAACTCTTGTGTACGTGGATCTCGACGGAGTTCCCCACCTGATGGGGCGGCTGTGGGCCCGCGTGCGCAAGAACAAGGAAAGCGCCACCTTCGAATACGACAAAGCCTGGCTGGAAAATCCCGCGCGATTCTCCCTGGAGCCCGCCCTGCAAGTTGGCCCCGGCCCGTTTCACACGCCGGCCGATACGCCGATGTTCGGCGCGATCGGCGACTCGGCGCCGGACCGGTGGGGCAGGGCGCTCATGCGCCGCATGGAGCGCAGGCGCGCGGAGCGCGAGGGCACCGCGCCGCGCACACTTCAGGAAATCGACTTCCTGCTGCTGGTGGATGATGAAGCGCGCCAGGGTGCGCTGCGTTTCGCTGAACGCGAAGGCGGGCCGTTCCTGCGCGAGGAGGGCGTCAAGTGCATTCCGCATTGGGTCGAACTTCCGGAGCTGCTTTCCGCGGCCGAACGCGTCATGGAGAACAAGGACACCGAGGAGGATCTGCGAATGCTGTTCGCGCCGGGATCGTCGCTCGGCGGCACGCGCCCGAAAGCGTCGGTGATCGAGAAGGACGGCCATCTCGCGATTGCGAAGTTTCCGCGCAAGGACGATGAAATCAACACGGTGGTATGGGAAGCAATCGCTCTCACCCTGGCACAGAAGGCCGGCATCGCCGTGCCCGAGGGCCGCGTCGAAACCATCTCGAAGAAACCCGTGCTCCTTCTTCGCCGCTTTGACCGTGAGGGCAAGCGGCGCATTCCCTTCCTCTCCGCCATGAGCATGCTGGGATCAAAAGACCTGGAAACACGCAGCTATCTGGAAATTGTCGACGCGCTGCGCCAGCACGGGGCCGCGCCGAAAGCCGACATGGAGGCGCTGTGGCGGCGGCTGGTGTTCAATATCCTGATTTCGAACACCGACGATCATCTGCGCAATCACGGCTTTCTCTACGCGGGGCAGGAGGGCTGGCGCCTGTCGCCTGCCTACGACCTCAACCCCGTGCCGACCGACATCAAGCCGCGCATCCTCGCCACGGCGATCAACGAAGCCGATGACACCGCTTCCCTGCCGCTGGCCATGGCCGTGGCGGGGTATTTCGAGCTGGAAGATGACAAGGCCCGCGAAATATCAAAGCAGGTGGGTAAGGCCGTATCGAAGTGGCGCGACGAAGCCGCACGGCACGGCCTGACGAAAAACGAGATCGACCGCATGGCGTCGGCCTTTGAGCATGAAGATCTTAAGATAGCGCGTGCGGCGCGGTAAGAAGACAGTGCATAAGGAATTCGATGATGGCCAGTCCGCGTTGGAGAAGGGACTGATTCATCCGACGATCTCGCCCCGCTTCTTGGCATTCAAAGCCTGCCGTGCTGCCTGTGCGATCTTCATTTTTTCTGCTCGGAAACCTCTCGGGCCTCACCTCGGTGACGTTGGATTGCATTCTCCAGCGTCAAAGACTTGACATCACACATGTAGCGGGATTTCGTACGTAGTCTCCAGAGCGGGCTTGTGCGCAATTTGTTCGCGGTACGCGGCATGGAGTGCTCGACTGACGGCCCATCAGTCGGAATCGGGGCTCGCGCGCGTAGTCATGCCCTGCCGAAAAAGATGTACGAACAATGTGAGACTGAGGAAGGCAATCTGTTGACGTTAGAAGAGCTCGATGGTTGCCGCATGGCCTGCGGGAGAAGCAAGTCGACGGTCGCGTGTAACTAAAGTACCTCCGAGTTTTTCGGCAAGCACGATGTAGGCCGCATCATAGGCAGAGAAATTGTGACGTAGCTGCCAAATCCGAGGTAGTAGAACGAAATGAGCGTACCGATTAACGCGGAGATCCAGCAGATCGCGGATCGCCTCGTCGGCACGGTGCGCTGGGACTACTCCCTGCTGCACAAGGCGCCGCAGCACTTGGGTGACCTCAAGATCTAGGAGATGTGGCGCATGCAGGGTTTCGTTACGCGAATAGATTCGATTCTCTATGCGTTGCCCCGCAGGTGTCTGAAGAAGCCAGTCAACCGCGGCAGACGCATCCAAGACGATCATCGTGCCTGGCGCTCTTCTCGTACCAGGACAGCGGTATCGATCTGCTCCGAAACCGCTTTACGCTTATGCAGGCGCTCTCGCAGCTCTGCGAGCGTTGGTTTCTCCGCGATTTCTCTGATCTCCCCTAACAGATAGTCCGAAAGTGACATACCCGCAGTAGCAGCGCGAGCTTTGAGGCATCGGTGCAGGGCATCGGGAACGTTGCGAAGCTGAATCATCTTTGACATGTTCCAAGCATACTTTCATGTGCACCACATGTCAACAAAAGTTGTCATTCGGATACAGAATACAAGAACCACACCGCTTGACAACTGTTGTAATCAGGCGTGTTTGGTGAAAAACTCTGGGTTTGCAGCAGGCCTTTCGCCTTACTGCCTGCTTGGTTACTCGCCTCTTTGGCTTCTTTAAACCGCGTTCATGCAGTTGCAGGCTCCGGTGTTGGCTTAGCGCGGAGGAATCGAACCAGC
>DASRDJ010000400.1:0-2892 GCA_035652655.1 Terriglobales bacterium | reverse complement strand
TCTAGTCCTAGGCGGTGGTGGACGCGAGCATGCGCTGGTATGGAAGCTGGCGCAGTCCCCTCGCGTGACAAAGCTATATTGCGCCCCCGGCAACGGAGGCATCGCGCGGGACGCGGAGTGCCTGCCCGCCGATACGCGCAGCCTCGATTCCATGGTCGAGGTCGCCAGCAAAATCCAACCCGACTTGACCGTCGTTGGGCCAGAACTTCCCCTCACACTTGGGATCGTCGACGAATTTCAGCGGCGCGGCTGGCCGGTTTTCGGACCCACGCAGGCGGCGGCCAGGCTCGAATCGAGCAAAAGCTTCGCAAAAGAATTCATGCAGCGCCATCGTATTCCGACGGCGCACTATGCGATCTGCAAATCGGTGGATGAAGTTCGCGCAGCGCTGTCGCACTTCCATCCGCCCATCGTCGTCAAGGCGGATGGCCTGGCCGCGGGTAAAGGCGTTGTGATCGCGAAAAGCCGCGAGGAAGCTGCCTCGACCGCCTCCGAGATGCTGAGCGGCAAAATGCTCGGCGCGGCCGGCATGCTGGTCGTCCTCGAAGAATGCCTCAAAGGTGACGAACTGTCATTCCTGGTCTTCAGTGACGGGGAGCGCGTGGTTCCGATGGTCGCCGCGCAGGATCACAAGCGCGTAGGCGACGGCGACACCGGACCGAACACCGGCGGCATGGGCGCGTATTCAACCCAGACTATCGTCGACGATAAAATGGGCAACTGGCTCGTCCATCACGTTGCGCAGCCGGTCGTTGCGGGAATGAAAGCTGAAGGCGCGGAATACCGCGGCGTGCTCTATTGCGGGTTGATGATGACAGCGCGCGGCCCGATGGTGCTCGAATTCAATTGCCGCTTCGGCGACCCGGAAACGCAACCCATCCTGATGCGGCTCGAAAGCGACCTCATAGAAGCTCTGGAAGCTTCGGTGCAGGGCCGCGTCAGCGACGGAGATTTCCGGTGGTCGCCCGATGCCTCGGTGTGCGTGGTCATCGCGTCCAGCGGATATCCGGGAACCTTCGAGGCGGGGAAAAAGATAGCCGGGCTCGATCGAGCGGAAGAGGTCCCAGGAGTAAAGGTGTTTCACGCCGCCACCAGCAAACGCGACGACGTGCACTTCACCTCGGGTGGACGCGTGCTCGGAGTAACGGCTCGGGCAGCCGATCTTGCGACGGCCGTGCACAATGCCTACGCAGCGGTTTCCAACATTGGCTTCGAGGGCATGCACTACCGCAAAGACATCGCTGCACGCGCTCTGAAAAAGTAAATCGTAGTCATTCCAGGTTCGCCTGAAAATTCATAAGGATCACAGAGAGATGAGCAAACCGCAGGTATCCATCGTCATGGGCAGTGATTCGGATCTTGAAATCATGCGCGAGGCAGGCAAGGCACTCGAGGAATTCGGCATCGCGTACGAAATGGACGTCACCTCTGCGCACCGGGCACCCGATCGCACGGCGGACTTCGCGCGTAAAGCCGCCAGCCAGGGAATTCGCGTGATCATCGCGGGGGCCGGCGGAGCCGCGCACTTGGCTGGAGTGATAGCGGCGCACACCACCTTGCCCGTCATCGGCGTCCCAATTCCCTCAACGTCACTTCAGGGCATGGACGCGCTGCTTGCGACCGTCCAGATGCCTGCCGGCATTCCGGTCGCTACTGTTGCTATCGGCAAGCCGGGCGCGACCAATGCAGGGATTCTCGCTGCGCAGATGATTGGGCTCTCCGACTCCGCCGTCGCCAAGAAACTTGACGCCCACAAAGAGAAGCTGGCGCGCGGTGTGGAAGAAAAATCAAAGAAGCTACAGAGTTCGCAAGGCGCCTGAAGCGGAGAACAAGATGGACCCGGGCCTGCCATTCGCGGATTTGCTGGCCTATAACGCCGACGAGACCGGCCACTGGAAGCGCTGGTTCGGCGAGAATGCTGCGGCCCTCGACCTCGCGTGTGACGTCGCCGGGGCGGGGTCGGTGCGGAGCCTTCTCCTGCATATCTTTGCGACCGAGCTATTCTTCGCGAACCGCGTCCTGGACTTGCCGAAGGCCGACCACAACAACCTGCCCCACGCAACGCTCGACGAACTCTTCGCCATCCACACCGAGGCGCACAACAAATTTCAGGAATTTCTTGCGAAAGCGACGCTCGAAAAATGGTCGACACCCGTGTCGTTGGGCTTTCGCGACTTCAAAGCGAGCAAGCGCAAGATGGTCGCGCAAGCCATCTGGCACAGCATCAATCATCGCGGACAACTAGCCACTTTTCTTCGGCAACAGGGATTCAAGCAGGACTGGATCCACGACATTCTGGCAAGCAAAGTGATGGGGTAGTCGCCGACCTAGAGCTGCAATGAGCGGAGATACTGGCGGAACTGCTCTCCGAGTTCCGGCCGTTTCAGGGCCAATTCTACTGTGGCTTTGAGGAAGCCAAGCTTATCGCCTGCGTCATAGCGACGGCCTTCGTACACGTAGGCGTAGATACGCTGTTCCTTGAGCAGCGCCTTGAGACCGTCGGTGAGTTGCATTTCTCCCCCCGTTCCGTGCGGAGTGTCGGCCAGAATTTCGAAAACGCGGGGCGTCAGGATGTAGCGGCCGATGATGGCGAGCTTCGACGGGGCATGTTCGGGCTTCGGCTTCTCGACCATGTTGTTCACTTCAAAGAGCCGCCCACCGAACCGACCGTCCGCCTTTTTCACATCGAGCACCCCGTACGCCGAAATGCCCGGCCCTTCCACCACCTGGGTCGCAATCACGGAACACTGAGTTTCTTCAAAGACCTGCATCATCTGCTTGAGGCAAGAGACTTCCGCATCGATAACATCGTCAGCCAGTAGCACGGCGAATGCTTCTTGCCCAACCAGTTCCCGCGCCATAAGGACAGCGTGGCCCAGTCCGAGAGCTTCC
>DASRDJ010000399.1:0-9287 GCA_035652655.1 Terriglobales bacterium | reverse complement strand
TGGCCCAGTCCGAGAGCTTCCTTCTGACGAACGTAGGCAATGTGGATCATGTCGGAAATCGAACGAACGATCTGCAGAAGATCGGTCTTGTGGCGCTCCTCGAGCATCTTCTCGAGTTCGTAACTCACATCGAAATGGTCTTCGATGGACTGCTTGCCGCGGCCGGTCACAATGATGATCTGGTCGCATCCCGCTGACAGCGCCTCTTCCACGCCGTACTGGATGATCGGCTTGTCGACGATGGGCAGCATTTCCTTGGGCTGGGCCTTGGTGGCGGGCAGAAAGCGCGTGCCCAGTCCGGCTGCGGGGAAAACGGCCT
Organism: Terriglobales bacterium; assembly: GCA_035652655.1. GTDB lineage: Bacteria > Acidobacteriota > Terriglobia > Terriglobales > Acidobacteriaceae > Gp1-AA133. The sequence goes on along the minus strand of DASRDJ010000399.1, from coordinate 8,968 downwards.
TGCGAACCTTCATCGGCATAGTGTTTATTCTCTCGACTTGCGGGTACCTGGACGCGACGGGAGACGTCCGGATCAAGCGCTGGGCATGATGGCGCGTAAATGTACTGAACACAATAGCAGGAGAATTGGATTTCGGCGAAGTACCAATCCACCCGGTTTATTGCCGGGATTTCCTGTACCGGGAACAAGTGTAAAGGTTTCAGGGCGCACTTTATACGGGCCTAGTCGAATAGCGCCGATGTCAACGTGCGCAGCACGCGGTTGCTGACCAGCCGTAGGCTGCCGACGAATACGGCGGGCAACAAATAAATCGAAGGCGCCAAAGCCATTGAAGTCGGCTGGATACCCCTTCGTTCCTCCACCAGAATACTTGTTTTTAGCGGCCCTTCAGAGACGCCATGTCGATCACGAAGCGATAACGAACGTCGCTCTTCAGCACTCGCTCGTAGGCTTCATTTACTTTCTGAATCGGGATCATCTCGATATCGCTGGCGATTTTGTGCTTGCCGCAGAAGTCGAGCATCTCTTGCGTCTCGCGAATGCCGCCGATGGCCGAGCCGGCCAGGCTGCGGCGACCTATGACAATCGACCCTGCTTTGACGGAGTTCTCTTTTTCCGGAATGCCGACTACGACCATCGTCCCGTCCACCTTTAGCAGCTTCAGGTAGTCATTCCAGTTGATGTCGGCCGAGACAGTGTTGATGATCAGATCGAAATGGCGCTCAAGTTTGGTGAATGTCTCAGGATCGGAAGTCGCGTAATAGTTATCAGCGCCCATGCGCTTGCCGTCCTGCTGCTTGCTCAGCGACTGGCTCAGTACCGTCACTTCGGCGCCGAGCGCGTGCGCCAGTTTGACGCCCATGTGTCCGAGGCCGCCCATGCCCACGATGGCGACTTTCTTGCCGGGACCGGCCTTCCAGTGTTTCAGAGGTGAGTAGAGGGTGATACCCGCGCAAAGCAGCGGAGCACCAGCGTCTAATGGGACGCCATCTGGTATGCGAAGAACGTAGTTCTCGTCGACCACGATTTTTTCAGAGTAGCCGCCATAGGTCGGCGTCTCATCCTTCTCGCGGCCGTTGTAAGTCCAAGAGGTACGTATCGAACAATACTGTTCAAGGCCCTGACGGCACTCAGGGCAGGTTCTGCAGGAATCGACGAAGCAGCCAACGCCCACCCGGTCCCCCACCTTGAACTTGCTCACCTTGCCGCCGACGGCAGTTACGATTCCGGTGATTTCATGGCCGGGCACCATTGGGAAAATCGCATCTCCCCATTCGTCGCGTGCCTGGTGAATATCGGAGTGGCAGACGCCGCAGTACTTGATATCAATCAGTACGTCGTGCTCGCGCGGCTCGCGCCGCTCAAACGTAAACGGAGCTAGGGTCGCTTTGGCGGTTGCAGCCGCGTAGCCACGAGTCGTTCCACCGGACGCGGCCACGAGCGTTTCCGTACCCGCAGAAGCTTGGTTCACAGTCATAAATGCCTCCAGCTGGTTCGATGATACTTTTTTGATGTCGACAACGTGGCCGTGGCTTCACGCAGCCGCGCTTGGGGTGCCTGTGAGTTCTTCCAAGAGCGTTTTGAGGTAGCTTAAAACTTCTTCTGGGGCCGTGGCCTTCTGTACAAACTTCAGCGCGCCGTCAGGCGTAAACTGGGTGCCGCGCTGTGAGGCTACGAACCGCGCCAGACGTTCGGGATCGACGATGGCCGTCTGTCGAAACTTGATGCTGACTTGCTCGCGCTTTCGTTCGATGGAATTCACACCCACGCGAACGGCGACCAGCTTCAATTCCGCATATTCCAGAAGATTGCGCACGGCGCGTGGTGGCTCTCCGTAACGGTCGATTAACTCGGCGCGCACATCGTGAAGCTGCGCTTCCCGCTCCACTCCTGCCACGCGCTTATACATTCGCAATCGCTGGTTCTCTTCCGGGATGTATTCGGCAGGAATGCGAATGTTGAGGCCGAGATTGAGCTGGGTGGCGATTTCTTCTTCCGGCATCTCGCCCTTCATCTCGCGGACGGCGCGGTCGAGCATTTGTGTGTAGAGTTCGAACCCAATGGCTTCGATGTGCCCGCTCTGTTCCCCACCGAGCATGTTGCCGGCGCCGCGCAATTCCAGGTCGAGTGCCGCAATCTTGAAGCCGGCCCCTAGGTCCGAAAATTCTTTAAGGGCCGCAAGCCTTCGTCGCGCAATCGGCGTCAGTTCAATTTCAGAGGGAAGCAAGAGATATGCGTAGGCGCGGCGATCGGATCGCCCTACTCGTCCACGAAGCTGGTAGAGCTCCGACAGCCCGAGTCGTTCCGCACGGTTAATGAGAATCGTGTTGCAGAGAGGGATGTCGAGGCCGTTCTCAATAATGGTAGTAGCCACCAGAATGTCCGCTTCGTGATGCATGAACTTCAGCATCACCTTCTCAAGCTCGCCTTCTGACATCTGGCCGTGACCAACCAGAATCCGCGCATTGGGCACCAGGGTCTGCAATTTCGCTGCAATCTCCCAGATGCTTTCCACGCGGTTATGCACGAAGTAGACCTGGCCGCCGCGTTCCAGTTCCTGTTCCATCGCCGATTGAATCAGCTTCTCGTCCCAACTAGCCACCACCGTCTGAATCGCCATGCGGTCTTTCGGCGGAGTTTCGATAACGCTCATGTCGCGCAAGCCGACCAGCGACATGTGCAGAGTCCGGGGTATGGGCGTGGCCGACATGGTAAGCACGTCCACCTGCTTGCGCATCTGCTTGAGGCGCTCTTTGTGACGCACGCCAAACCGCTGCTCTTCATCGACTATCAATAGTCCAAGGTCGGAAAATTTCAGATCCTTCGACAGGATGCGATGTGTACCGATCAGGATGTCGATCTTGCCGGCTTCTGCTTTCTGAAGAATTTCTTTCTGCTGCTTCGGCGATCGGAAGCGGCTGATCATTTCGATCGTCACCGGAAAGGCTGCGAACCGCTGTTTGAAGGTCTCGAAGTGCTGGAACGCGAGCACCGTGGTGGGCGCGAGCACCGCGACCTGCTTGTTGTCGCTGATCGCCTTGAACGCCGCCCGCATCGCGACTTCAGTCTTGCCGTATCCCACGTCTCCGCACAGCAGGCGGTCCATGGGGCGACCCGACTCCATATCGTTCTTCACATCGATGATGGCCTGCCCCTGGTCTTCGGTCTCGGTGAACTCGAAGGCGTCTTCGAATTCCTTCATCCATTCCGTGTCGGCTGGGAAAGCGTGGCCTTGCGCCATCTGGCGCTGCGCGTACAGTTTGAGGAGTTCGTCGGCCATGTCTTTCATGGCCTTGCGGACGCGCGCTTTGGTCTTCGCCCAAGCCTGGGTTCCGAGATGGCTGAGCGGCGGCTTCGCGCCCTCCGACGACCGATACTTCTGGATCAAGTCGAGGCGCGTGAGGGGCACGTACAGCCGCGCCGCCTCAGCAAACTCCAGAAGCATGAACTCTGCTGGCCCGTCGCCTTGATTCAGTTCTTTCAGTCCCTGGTACTGCGCAATGCCATGTTCCACGTGAACTACGTAGTCGCCCACTTGCAGGTCTCGAAAATCCGAAAGGAACGCGGAGACTTTGGACTTCTGGCGTTGTGGACGCGACGCCACCAGTTCCGATTCGTCGAACAAATCACGCGCGCCGAAGATGGCAAGATTCGCGTCTGGGAAAATCACGCCGTCTGGCACATAGGCCTTCACCAGCGTTGTGGTCAGCACATCGGACGAGAAGTAGGCGGTCTCATCCGCGTAGCTCTCACCTCCGCGCGTGCGGCTGCCCAGGCGGAACGACACGTTGTACTCGGTGAAGATGTCGGCCAAACGCTCGACTTCACCCGTGTTGGGCGCCGCAAAAACCACGTTCTTGTTCTCTCCCGTCAGCTTCTGGACTTCCTCGAGCATGGCTGGGACAGAACCGTGGAAGCGCGGCGCGGGTTGTGAGGGAAACTGAACGGTTTCCCCCTGGTCGGGACGGGTGATGCCGAGATGTTCGAGGTCCGCGCCCGGCAACGCACTCAGCATCTGCCACCACTGCCCCGGCGGAAAATAGAGATCGGTGGGGCGCACAAGATTTCCGATTAGGCTTCGCTCGTGTGCTTCTTCGATCCTCGTCCACGTGCGGTCGAGTTCCTGCTTCAGAGCTTCCGGCTCATCGGCCAGTACGGCCGCGTTGGGCAGTAGATCAAACAGGCTCCGGCTCTCGCGTGCGACCGGCGCATAAAACTCCCAACCGGGAAATACCGTGACGCCGCCCGATCGCACGGCCTGCTCTATTACTTCTTCGTTTCCTGTGATGCGCTTGCCTGAAAGCCGCACGTGAATCGCGCCGAGCAGATCCTCGCGCACTGGAGTTTCCGTTAACGGCAGTAGGAGCGCCTCGTCTACGGGACTCGACGAGCGCTGTGTCGCTGGATCGAACTTGCGAATCGACTCGACCTCGTCGCCGAAAAACTCGATGCGCACCGGCCGGTCCGCCTCAGGCGAATAGACATCCAGAATGCCGCCGCGCAGAGCGTACTGCCCGGGCATTTCGACCACATCGCTCGAGGCGTAGCCCACGGTGTTCAGGTGCTCAAGCAGCGGTTCTGTATCGATTGTCTCCCCACGGCGGATCGTGCGCGCCAGATCGATGTAGTACTCGGTGGAGGCAAGGCGGATCGTCGTGGCCGCGATGGGCGCAATCAGGATCGACACGGCGCCGCTGGCGATCTTCCACAAGGCGGCCGCTCGTTCTTCCTGAATTTCCGGATGAGGAGAGAGACTCTGGAAAGGAAGTACGTCGCGAGTGGGCAATGTGACAATGGATCCTGGCTCAGTCGAATCCATGAGCTCGGCGAAGCCCTGCACCACGGGCAGAAGTTCTTCGGCGGCGCGATTGTCGCTGACAACGAAGATCAATGGGCGCCCAATCGTTCGCTGGGCAAGAACCAGCAGCAAAGCTTTGGCGGTGGGGGTTAATCCGGAAACACTAATCCGCCCCGTGCCCTCCTTCAGACGGGAGGCAACACGCACAAAAGCGGGCAGTTTTTCCACGTCCGCGAAGAGTTCGCGGACGAACGGTAGGGCCATTGCCTCTCTATTTTAGCAGTTCGGGGTTAGTGCCCTCGGAAACGAGTCAGGCGCTTTCTGAGAGTCCACCCGAAGTAGTGGCCTCGTAAGGCACGTCGGCCCACCTGCACCGTTGGTGCAGATCTCCGAGCCAGGAAAAGTGAAGACCTGAAAGCCAGCATCCCGCAGCCGCTGATTCGTGTTCCTATTTTCCTCGATTGCCACCAGGCGCCGCCCCAGCGATAGCACGTTACAGGCGAGGCCATTCCGCTCCGCCGGGTCGATCTCGATGAACCGGTAGTTCCTACTCTTCAACAACTCCACCGTCTCAACCGCAAGCCAGGGTAGGTCGACCAGCGCCGTCTTCTCATCGAGCAGGCTGATGAGCGACATAAGGTGCAGGCATTCTGACGGCCCAGCTCCGTGCGGCAAGGGCGCCGTTAACACTTCCACTCCGTGCGGCTTGAGCAATTCCCGCATCTGATCGATGCCTGCGGGGTTCGTGCGATAACCACGCCCGATCAGCAGCGTGTGGTCATCGATCCAAACCATGTCTCCGGCTTCGGTTGTGCCCGGTGCGCGAATCTCGCCTAATACAGGAATTCCCAGAGCCGCGCAGAATTCGCCGTGCCGAGCCGCCTCGGGAACACGATTCTTCTTGCCGGGATTCATCAGAATGACGCCAAAGTCCGTTGGTAGAGACGAGTCGTGCGCATAAACCGCGTCGAGCGTCAGGTCGGACGAGGCTGGTAGCTCGAAGACTTCTGCTCCAGCGTTCGTCAGAATTTCGCAAAGCGCGCGATGCTGTTGCTGGGCAACTTCGAACTTCGGCGGGCGCGGAAAGCCAAGCTCTCCTGATTGCGCAACTTCCTCCGCGCAATCCCATCCAGCCGCTTGCGGAGGGCAGACCATCACACTACGCAGCACTCCGACCATCGAATGGCCATTGCAAACCTGACTTTTCGTAGGGGTCGTCATCTCTGAAACTCCAGCACGGCCCTAGGAATCTAAACGGGTATCATGCCAAAAGCAATCTGGGAAAACACGGTGCTCGCAGAGAGCGACCGCACGATCGAGGTAGAGGGAAACCAGTACTTCCCGCCCGACGCCATCAAGACGGAGTTCTTCCACCCCAGCGATCAGCATACGACCTGCCCGTGGAAGGGTTTGGCCAGCTACTACAACGTTGAGGTGAACGGCAAACGCAATCCCAACGCGGCGTGGTATTACCCGGAACCCAAGCCCGCTGCCAAGCAGATCAAGGACCACGTCGCGTTCTGGAAGGGCGTAAAGGTGGAGAAGTAGAGGCTTGAGCACTCCCCGGGAGCTCTACGTAGCAGCACGCGAAGATTGGACATCTTCGTCGAACGCTCGATCGCGCTGGATCTAGAACTCAAGGTGCACGCGCAGCCCCGGCACCAGCACGGGCCCGCGATCGCGGTTGTACCCGGGGTCGTTGATGTGCTGCAAATCGAACGCCGCAAACAGCCCACGCCAGACGTGAGTGTTGTAGTAGTACTCGAAGATGGTCTCGCGCCCGTACGTCAATGCACCATCGCCCAGCAGAAATCCGCGCCCGCCCAGTGCGAGGTAGCGCTGATGATCGGCCTTGATCGCGTTCGACACGAATACTCCGCCCGTTTTGTCCAGTTTGCGTTTCCAGCGATCCCCCGCATAGTCACCGCCGATCTGTACGGTCTGATCAACTTCGGTGTACGCGTAAGATTCGTGCTGACCTTCGTTCCATCCGAAACGGCTGTACAGCCGTAAGGCGTGAGTGATTTCCTGCTGTGCGTTCACGCTGAACCCGTACTTCACGGTCGTTTGCTCTGGATGGTTGGTGATCTCCGGGCGGGAAGTCTTGCCCGCAAGATAATTATTGATCGCATCGCGATAGACGCCCATATTGGCGTGATTCACGAACGAAAGCAGACGAATCACACTGCCTCGCGCGCCTGAAAACTTCGGGCGCAACTCGAGTTCGTAATTCTCAGCGCGAGAGCGTCGCAGACTCCAATCCAGATCGATGCCATTCGCGACCTTCGGCATCAATGCTTCTTCGAAGCGGAACGCCCAGTTGCGCTCGTGATACTCCGCCAGCAGTCCGACCGTGTAGCCGCGAGTATCAGCGGCGTAGTCGTAGGCGCCGTTGTTGTCGACGGTCCAGTTCATGAACTGCGAGTGACTGTCGGTGCCAATGTCGTTGATATCGAAGAAGTCGTTCACACCCATCTTGCCGAAGCGCAGTTCAATCCTGCGTACCGGAACCTCGGTCGCGAGATACCAGGGCGTGCGTTCTTCCTCCATCATTTCGCTGCTCAACGGTATGATCTGGCGGATCATTCCGCGGGCGATGTAGGGAGCCGTTCCCAGCGTGGGATTGCGTACGACGTCAAGATCGGTGAATCCAGCGAGGCCGAGCGCGTCGCTCAAGCCTCCGCCCGCCGCGGCCTCGAAATGCATGAAGATTTCGGTCGTGTGCGTGAGTTGCAATCCTGTGAATAACGTGGCGACGTTCGATGTGGCATGCTCCGCTTGGGAACGAAAGCTGTTCGGTCCGCTGTATCCCGCGGCGAACGACGGATGCCACTGCGAGAGGATGTTGTCCTGCCCCGACACCCACCAGCGGGCGGTCTTCGAATGGGGAAACATCGTGACAGCTGGATCGTCCGCAGCAACGTCAGCAGGCCCGGGCGCTTCAGAACTTTGTGCGCGGCAGGTGACAACTAGGCAAAATGCCATCACCACCTGCACAAACACGGCGCGCGGTATCCGAGCAAAAAATCGCTTGCCGAGCTGAAGGAGGTGCGTTTTCACGTGAGGGCGTGTTTTCGCAACGTTATGAAGTTGGGTGTCGCAATCTTATCGGAAATCGACACACCCCTAACCTTGCGCGCTGACTCAGAGCTGGAATGACAAGTTTTTTCAACGCAAAGAAATTAGGACAGCTCGGAGCCCCCGAAGCTGTCCTGCAAACCCTCCCGGTTAGAAGGGCAACGTATGCCGTTACCCTATGCCCGCCATGTTGCGGGAGTGTTTCCACTTTGTGAAAATCTCGTGAAAATCGCGCTTGAGCTGTTGTGCGAACCGTCACAACTGCGAGTGACCGTGCCTGCTGCGCATTCCATCCCACTGCTATAGTTATCTTTTTTAAGACTTTGGCGGAGGTGTGCCCATGGCTCGCAAACTCGACGAATCGACAAAGCTGCAGAAACGCGCGGAAATGCTTATTCCCGGTGGAGTTAACTCGCCGGTACGCGCCTTTGGCGCAGTGGGCGGGGATCCGCTATTCGTGGTACGCGGGCAGGGCTCGCATATTTGGGACGCCGACGGCAATGAATACATCGACTACATAGGCTCCTGGGGCCCGCTGATTCTCGGCCACGCCGCCCCGGTCGTGATCGACGCAATCGCCGCCGCCATGCGCAATGGCACAAGCTTTGGAGCCTCAACGCCCGCCGAACCCGATCTGGCCGAACTGGTGATTTCCGCTTTTCCACACATGCAGAAGGTTCGCTTCGTGAGCTCAGGCACTGAAGCAACTATGTCGGCGATTCGGTTGGCGCGTGCGTATACGAAACGCAAGTTCATCGTGAAATTTGAAGGCTGCTACCACGGACACGCGGACGCGCTTCTGGTGAAAGCCGGATCGGGTGTGGCCACGCTTGGCATTCCCGGATCGGCCGGTGTTCCCGAGGAGTTTACGCAATTCACGCTGGCCCTGCCCTACAACGACACCGATGCGCTCGAAGAGGCGTTCAACAAATTCAAAGGTCAGATCGCGTGCGTGATCATTGAGCCTGTAGTGGGCAACATGGGTTGCGTGCCGCCGGCGCGCGGCTACCTCGAAGCTGTCCGAGCAGTGACTTCGAATGATGGCGCCGTCCTCATCTTCGACGAAGTAATGACCGGATTTCGTCTAGCGTT